>JAADGD010000269.1 GCA_013152515.1 Planctomycetota bacterium | reverse complement strand
TTGGTAGTGGGTCGTTTAGCAAGGGCCTCCTGCCGGTTGTAACGATCAATCAGGCGACAGTACGCTGCGGCTAAACGCACTCACTTCACTTCTCTACTACGGGGTGAGCTACATTTCGGTAGCCATTTTTCCATACCCATTCCGCGCGCCGGTCGTTATGAAAAGCAGACTCCTTCCACCGCCGATTTCTGAGGAACGTGAATTCAATGAGGATTCGCCGTTGCCGGTTGAGGCTCGTCGAGCGTCGGATCAGCTAAGCGACAAAGTCGTTGCTCGGACGGTTGCGACTGCGGTGGAGTCTGAGGCTGTTGCAACGCCTGTTGGAAATCCTGCTCGCTGTGCCCCGCAGGTTTCGGCGCGGCCCAAGGGACGACTTGTCGTCGCGGCGATATTGTTGGTTTGCGTGGGGACGGTTAGTTATTTTCTGTGGAGTACTTTTCTCCGAGACGCCGCCTACGGAGTCGTTACCGGCAAGGTCACCGCCCTTTCACCGCCTTGGTCAGGCACATTGACCGCTGTTTACGCCTCGGCAGGCGACACGGTTCGGCAAGGCGAAGTGTTGGTCATCGTCGACGACCCCGAACTTCAAGCGTCGATCGATCGGCTGAGCGACGATTTGCGTACGGCTCAAGCAGAACTCGACGCCCAAGCAGCCTTGATTGCTCTCGCAGCGAGCCTGCGCGGCAACGACACCGAAGAATCGCGTGCAGACTATTTCGACCTTCGTGGTGAGTTGCTGGTTGAGCAATCGAGATATGACGAGCTAAGCAGCAGGCTGCGGCGCCGCCAGGCATTGGCCGCTCGCCGCGCCATCAGCCACGAAGAGGTCGAATCATTACGATTTGTCAGACAAGGTTTGGCAGCAAAAATCGAAAATCTCCAGCAGGCCATTACAGCGCTCGAAACGCGTCTGAAAACCACAACGACCGAAAGCCAAGACGCGGCCCAACTCAAACCCTACCTCGCAAAAATTGAAAACTGTCAGGCCGAGATTCGGCGGCTACGCGACAAGCAACGTCGTGGCATGCTCCGCGCGCCGTTTAGCGGCACGGTGGTCGACGTAGTCTGCCATGTCGGCGAACGCGCCATTCCTGAACAGCCTTTGCTGGAAATCTTGCCCGAGAACTCGTTGGAACTCGTCCTCTACGTCATGCAAGATCAAGCAAGCACCTACAAAGTCGGTCAACGGGCCGAAGTCGTCGTCGAACCGGCTGCTGAATCGATCGTTTGCCGAGTCACACGCATCGGCCAACGCATGGAAAAGCCACAGTCGCACGTCGCGGGCCGCTATCGCCCGGAAGAGAAATTACTACCCATTTACCTGACGCCCACAGCCGATTTGCCAATGGACGTCACTTTACGAATCGGTAGCACCGTCCGCTTGCCTGCCACTCTGCTTGGCAACTGAATGGCCAAACCCCGTTACCCAATAACTCGCGACGAACGACTCAAAATGCCCACCGATCAATCCCATCCTGAACACGCTGCCTTGCCTTCGGACGCCTCGATGACGGCTTGGCGTTTGCTGCACATCGAGCCTGACGATGTCGATGCACTCAAACTCAAGCTGACGCTCCGCGATGCGTTGCCTGCTGGCTCGGCCATCGATCATGTTTCGAGCCTGGACGAAGGCCTCGAGGTGTTGCAAGAACGAGTTTACGATGCCGTTCTGCTGGGGATCTGCGAGAGTGGCAAGCAAAGCTTGGACACGATTAAACATTTCACCGCCGACGTTGACGACACGCCCCTTGTCGTCTTGTCGAGTGACGAAAATTTGCGTGCTGCTGTCGATGCAGGTCGAAGCGGCGCGAGTGCGTTTCTATTGAAATCAAAGCTGACGTCAGAACAACTCTGCGGTGCTCTACGCCAAGCACTCGAACATCCCAGCTACGAGGGCGAGTTGCCCGAACGACGCAAAGAGCCTCGTTACGCACTGGAAGCGGCGGCCGTCATTTTTCCGATCGAAGCCGACGGCAAACCGGGACGAGAGATCGCCGCAACGACGGTCGACATCAGCCTCAATGGCATGGTCGTGCTCGCTCAGCAAGATTCCGACCTTGTGCCCGACATTTGCCTCGTCGGCGTCGAATGCCCTGACGGCATGTATCGATACGCCACGGTCGAATGGCGGTATCGCCGTTTGGCGCTGCCAGCGATTCAATTCGGCGGGCGGTTTTTACGCCGAGTCGACGACCCGCTGCACGCTTCGCGGCTGACACCTCGTTTCGATCCACAACAACTTCGTTTCACAACCGCGCTCGACGCAGCGGTTTTGCAAGAATGGGTAGCGCGCGGAATTTTGCGGCCGAAAGTTGTCGACCGCGTCAAAGTCTGTCCGCACTGCGAGGCGTTGCCAACTTTTCGCGAAGGTTGCCCACAATGTGGCTCGGCGCTGACCGAAACAAGCCAAGTGATCCATCACTTCGCCTGCGCTCATGTCGCGCCGGCGATTGAGTTTGATGGCGATTCGTTGACCTGTCCCAAATGTCGGGCGCAAAAGCTGGTTGTCGGTGCCGACTTCGAATATCTCAACGGTCCTCAAAGCTGCCGAGAATGCGATTGGAACGACGCGACGCTTTCGTTAATTGGCGAATGCCTGCGTTGCGGCCATCGCTTTGCCGGGGACCAAGCCCACGAAAAAGAGGTGTTCGAGTACCATGTGGACCGACTGGATCCATTGGCTCTCATCGATCGCGCCTAACAAGCTGCTGCTGATCGTGTTGCCGCTGATCTGCTTTGATGGCGTGCGTTACTGCTTCGCGAGTGTGGCGATGTGTCTCTGGGATGCGTCGCGAGCTCTTTGGCAGCAAAGTCGTCGCGTCCCCCTCCCTTGCAGGGAGGGGCTAGGGGAGGGTTTTGAAGCGAGTACTAATGTTCGAAACCTCTCCCCACGGTATTTCTCAAATTTGGCCTCCCCAAAAGAGAGAGGAAGACCCGACTCCTATTACCCCGATGTCTGCGTCATCTTGGCAGGACTGAACGAATCGGAAACGATTTGCTCGACGTTGGCGTCGGTTTGGAATAGCTATCCACGGCTGGAAATCATCGTCGTCGACGACGGTTCGTCGGACGGCATGGCTGACTTGGCCCACGCTTTTGCTGCCACGCATGAAAAAGTACTCGTGCTCCGCAAGCCAAATCGTGGCGGCAAGTCGTCGGCGCTCAATTTTGCGATCCCGTTTACCGAAGCCGAAGTCGTCATCTGCGTCGACACCGACTCGCAGCTTGAGCCTAACGCGATTTTTGAAATTGTCCAACCGTTCGCCGACCCGCAAGTCGGCGCGGTCGCCGGGACAGTGCTGGCCCGGAACGCTGGCGTGAATCTCCTCAGCCAATTGCAAGCTTCCGAGTATTTGCGTTCGATCTTTTTGGGCCGCATGTTGTCGTCGCGTTTAGGCATTTTGAGCATTGTCTCTGGAGCTTTTGGCGCATTTCGACGCGAAGCGATGATGGCCACTGGTGGTTGGGACGTCGGCCCCGGCGAGGACGGTGACCTCGTCCTACGGCTTCGCAAAGCTGCCTGGAAAATCGTTCATGCACCCTACGCCCAATGTCTCACGAATGTGCCACTTACCTGGAAACAGTTGTTCCGCCAGCGCCGTCGCTGGGAATGGGCGATCGTCACCTTCGAGTGCCGCAAGCATGTTGACATGGCCAACATCTTCAGTCCAAATTTCCGCCTGAGCAATTTCGTGATGCTGCTGGAAACCTGGATCTTCCGTATCGTCCTCACTTTTGCCACATTTATCGGCCTTGGGTGGTTTGCACTCTACGATCCGCAAATGCTGGGTTACATACTGCTGACGAATTATGCGTTGTACTGTTGCTTAGAACTCTTGCAATGGCTTGTGCTGATGTACTACACGCCCAATCCGCGCCGCGACGGTTGGTCGCTGCTTTGCCTGCCACTCGTGCCGCCGTACTATTTGTTCCTGAAAGTCGCGTCGCTGGTGGCAATTGTCGAAGAATTCTTCTGGCGACGCTCCTACGACGATAATTTTGTACCCGTGCATGTGCGGCAAGTCACCTGGCATTGGTAACCGGTCTGCACTGAAAGAAAAAGCACTTACTTGCAGCAGAACTGCAAAGTCCTCTTTTGAACCGCCAAGGACGCCAAGGACATGGTCAGGATCAGCCAATTTCCAGGGGTTTCTTCTTGGCGCTCTTGGCGTTCTTGGGGGTTCATTTAGTTTCCTTTTTGTCTTTGCAGTTTCCCTGCACTTACTTGCGAATGCTACGCCAATCGATCATCATGTCGAGTATGAACACAATAGCCAAATTGCTTGTCATCGTTGTCTGTGGAATCTCCTGGGCTCTTTTTCCCGTGGTGGCAAATGCTAAGCCCAGCACTGCCGAACTCACTTCGCGACAGATTGCAGCAATCGAAAAGGCGGATCTCTCTGCCGAGCAAATCGCGCCCCTGGTGACCAAGCCGTTGTACGAATTTGCCGAAGCGGAAGTCGATCTCTATTTGCAATATCTTCAGGCGCTCGAGCCCGATCTGCGGCGTCGCATTGTTCACTTAGCTCGCAAGAATATCGGCCAACCGTACGATCTTTATCTGCTCGGCGAAATGCCGTTCGAGCCTTACGACCCGCAACCGATTTATTGTCTGGGCAAGAGCGATTGCCTCGTTTTCAGCGAACACACCTACGCGATGGCCTTGGGACACGACTGGCCCAGCTTTATGAGTTTGTTGCAACGAATCCGCTATCGCGATGGACAGATCGGCGTGGCGACGCGCAACCACTACACTGAAGCCGACTGGAACCCATCCAACCGCTGGCTCGTCGAAGATATCACTGCCAAGGTGGGCGGCGATCGGGTCGTCGAGTTCCGACAGCGAATCGATCGATCGAAGTTTCTCCAGAAGCGTTACAAGCTGCTAGTCGACATCCCCGTTGAACAACACAACGACGTTTACCTGCCGTTGGAGGCGATCGATTTGGCCATGCCACACTTGGCTGAGGGCGATTTTGTGAACATCATCCGCGGCAAAGTCGATCCGAACGCTGCCAAAAACAGCACCTTCGGTGGCAGCGCTTGGGTCGGCCACGTCGGGATGATCGTCTTCGGCACTGACGTCCAAGGCAAACGACAAGTGAATCTCATCCATTCGTCCAAACCCAAAGTGCGCGAGGAGCCGCTCGACCAATACATCGCCCGCTCAATCAAAAATAAGGCCAAGCTAGACGCCGCCGGCAAGGCTCGCTTGTTGGGTTTTAAGTTCCTGCGGCTTGAGTCCGACCCACTGGCCAAACTGCGCGAGGTGGACGGTCCTGATGCACCGCGTGTTACTTTGCCGAAAGGTGGGAGAGCGGCGTTTCGATGAGCGCCTTTCAGGTTAGGCCAGAACTTTATGGAACCACCGAGGGAGACTCTTTGTCTGTTGCGTCGCCTTTCCGTCTTCGTAAACGGCTAGCAGTTGATAAGACTTGGCAAGATTGCTGTTATCGAAAACCAGTACGTGTGGCAGTGTGGTGACTGCGGCTTTCAGGTTGGCTAGTGTGCGAGGGTAGCGGCTTTTGAGTTTGTTGGTCGGTACGTCGTGCCCACTTTGCGAGACTCGCATCGCTACTCGTTCGATCGAGAGCTTAGCCGACGACAGACCGATGAAGCAGAGTGCGACCGTGTAGCCGCTTTGGGCCGTCTCTTGCAAGAAACGAAGCTTATCTCCGACCGGGTCGGAGAAGACCGTTTCAAACGCAAAATTCTCGCGTTGACGGACCAAAGTTTGACGCAAGTTGGTCGCAACCTGTGCTGCTTGATACGGGTCGATCGCTAATTCGCTAGCCAATTGGTCGGCGTTCACCAGAGGAAATCCCGCTGGTTTGATATGAGCATGGTAGAAAGTAGTTTTTCCGGCACCATTCGACCCAGCAATTGCGACCAGGACGGGGCGCCCTGTTTGAGAGTGGTCGTCAAGCCATGCCCACGTCATCCCTCCGCCGCCTTCTTATTGCTTGTCGCTCGGTCGCACGCTGTAGGCTCAAAAATGTTGAACTTTCGGCCAACGAACTTACCGATGGCCTGCTGGCCATCTGCTTCAGTCCGCACCAAGAGTCCCGGCTGGTTGGGGGCCGATTCGTAATGAGGAAACGGTTGTTCTGCAAGCACCTCTGCAACCCTGCTGCGGCCTTCCGCCGTGTCGACAGAGGCCAGTAGTTCAAAAAGAGGCTTGAGGTCGCCAGTTTGGCGTAACGCCAACGCCTTCTCGCCACTGATCAGCGGCTCAACCGCTCGACCGAGTCGCGCCCAATACTCAATCTGTCCAGCAATCGACCGCTCGGCCACTTTGCTCGTTTGTCGAGCGTCGAGAATCAGTGAATCAGAGATTTTTACGGGCTGGCTCATGCTTTAATGGTAGCATAATGCTACCTTCAAGGCAATTTCTGCCGATTTATCTTCCTGAAACTGCGGGGAAACGCACATTAACATGAATTTCTCGTTGTCGAGATGCAGGGCTGGCAGGGCAAATGACGCCCCCCTATCCTTCCACCGATCTAATTCTCCCGCTGTAACGCATCGCTCCGATTAGGTAAGCTCTACAGAGCTAGCAGTCTCGGCAAGATGGGCGTTGCCAGCGTGCCGATGAATGGGTATATTCCCACCCGCGCCGTTTCACGCGTCGCCAATAGTGCATCTTTTTTCTTACGCAGGCCGTTGGGCCGCCATGAGGCAGGATTATCGTGATTTTGGATAAACGAATCTCTAAGCAATGCGCTTTCCTCACTTGGACGCTCACTTTTTTGTGCCTTACGACAGCCTCGGCTGCGGTGCGTAGCGACAGCCTCATGTCGCCCAACACGCGCGCCTTTGCCTCGGTCGCTGACATCAACACCTTGCAACAGCATTGGCAACTCACTCAGTTGGGCCAGCTCGTCCAAGACGAGTCGATGCGCCCGTTTGTCGAAGACTTGCAGCGCCAACTCGAACGCAAGATCTCCGGTGTCCGCGACAAACTCGGTTTAGAAATCGAAGATCTCCAAGGAGTCGCTGGTGGCGAAATTGGAATCGGAATTGTCGAACAAGAAAAAGCCCGCGCAGCCGTTGCACTGACGGTTGACGTGACAGGAAATCGTCCGCAGCTCGACGCGTTGCTCGTCAAAGTCGACAAAGAATTAGTCCAACGGGGTGCGAAAAAAGAAAATGTCGATGCCAACGGAACCGAAATGGCGGTCTACACCATCCCGTTGAAAAACGACAAGAAAACGACGCGGTCCGCCATCTATTTCGTCAAAGACAATATCCTCTGCGCCTGCGACAGCCGTTACGAAGCCCAACAAATGCTCAGTCGCTTCTCCGGCAAGTCGGCCGGTTTAGAGAGCGTAAAAGCCTATCAAGAAACGACTTCGCGCTGTGCCAAGGAGAGCAATGGCTTAGCTCCCGAAATCCACTGGTATGTCGACCCCTTTGGCTACGCCAGTGCGATTCGTTCGCTCGGCAACCCCAAAGAAAAACGACACGGCAAAGATTTTCTGAAAATCTTCTCGGCACAAGGTTTCAGTGCGATTCAGGCTATCGGCGGATTTGTCAACTTGGCTGTTGGGGGTTCGTATGAAGTCATTCATCGCACCGCAGTCTACGCTCCAGCTATCCCCGGTCTGACCAGCAAGTACCGTCTGGCGATGCGAATGATGAAGTTCCCCAACGGCAAGTCGCTGGCTGCTCCCGCATGGTTGCCGCGCAAGCTGGCCAGCTATCGCACCTTCAACATGGATATCGAAAACGCATTTGAAAGCTTTGGCTCGCTTTTCGATGCGATTGCCGGTTACGAAGATGCTTTTGCCAACGTGTTGCAAGGCCTAGAAAAAGACCCCTACGGCCCACAGGTCGACGTAAAAAAAGATTTCATTGCCCACCTGGGTGAGCAAATCACGATGGTCACCGATTACCAAGTGCCGATCACCACGAAATGCGAGCGTTTTTTGTTCGCCGTGGAACTGACGAATGAGCAGGCGATCAACGTGACGATCGAAAAATTCATGAAAAGCGACCCCAACGCCATCAAAACCGAATTTGAAGGCCGAGTCGTTTGGGAAATTCAAGAAGAACTCGACGACATCCCCGAGTTGGACATTAACATTTCGGAACTCGACCTGCTCGACGAAACGGATGCATTTCCAGCCGATGGTAACACTGGTACCGACCGACCAACGTCGGCTGTCTGTGTGACCGAGGGTCACCTGTTTATTGCTTCGCACGTAAGTTTCCTCAAAGAGATTTTGTCTAACAAAGCGGCTCAAGACACGCTTAGCGCGGCAGGCGACTACCGCGAAGTCGAGGTTGCCATGACACAGCTTCTACCCGGCGAAGCCGCCGCGCGCTGCTTCGTCCGCACCGACGAAGCCTATCGCCCCACCTACGAACTTCTACGGCAAGGCAAAATGCCAGAATCGGAAACGCTCTTAGGCCGCCTGCTCAATCGGCTCCTTTCACCGCCCGAGGACGAAGGCGAAGGCCTGCTCCGCGAACAGAAAATCGACGGCCGCAAGTTGCCCGAATTCGAAATGGTCCGCCGCTACTTTGGTCCTTCTGGAATGATCATTCGCAGCGACGACGATGGTTGGCTCATTACCGGCGCGACGCTCACCAAGCTCTCCGTCCAAGCCCGCGCAACCGGTCGCGTAGACGACGGACGTAGCCGTTTGCGGTAGCCATTGTGGCACGCCTCTTCGAGTCGTGAGATCCGCACTGATTCACGACTCGGAGAGGCGTG
>JAADGD010000089.1 GCA_013152515.1 Planctomycetota bacterium | reverse complement strand
CAACCTCCAACCAACGGATTGATCCAGCCATGACGCTGATTCCCTACGTCATCGAAAAGTCGGGCCGCGAAGAGCGGGCCATGGATATTTACAGCCGACTGCTAAAAGACCGCATCGTGTTGATGGGCTCTGCCGTCAACGACGATGTCGCGAACAGCCTAGTGGCGCAGTTTCTGTTTCTGCAGTCGGATGATCCCAAGGCGGATATCCACTTCTATATCAACTCGCCTGGCGGCAGCGTGACCGCTGGCATGGCCATCTACGACACGATGCAGTTTGTCACCTGCGATGTGGCGACCTATTGCTTGGGGCAAGCGGCCTCGATGGGAGCTTTGTTGCTAGCAGCAGGCGCCGAAGGCAAACGTCATGCCCTGCCTAACTCACGCATCATGATTCATCAACCGTCGGCCGGCATGGAAGGCACCGCCGAAGACATCATGATCCACGCCTCGGAGTACAAAAAAACTAAGGACAAACTCAACAATATTCTTCTGCATCACACGGGTCAATCTCTTGAGCAGATCGAGAAAGACACCAATCGCGACAAATTCATGTCTTCAGAAGAAGCGTGTGAATACAAGCTGATCGATAAGGTTCTCACAAAAATGGATGTCTGAGAGTGACGACCAAGGCTTTAGCCAGAGACTTTTCATTGCTACCGCCTAAAACCTACAGCCGCTTTTCTTGCTAGCACGGTCTATTTCGCTTGACTGCAATCGGCGGATCTTCTATTTCTTGCCGCCGGTTTACTGGGGCGCTCGGTTCGCAGATTCGATGCGAGTCGGGGTGTTCCTCCACCTTGTCCTGATACGGCCGGGACTTCTCGGTTCCCGCGGCATGATGTCTACAACGCTTGTTTCTACCAGGCTCGCTCAATTAAACACACTGGTTGTGTTGTTTGGACTCTCCAGCATCTTGATGTCGGGCACGCTCGGCTGTCGCTCTGCGAGAGACAATCAGATCGACCTGCTCGAGCGAGAACTTCGCACCCAAGAAGATTACATTTACGAGCTAGAAGATTACGTTCTGGAATACTCTGAGAAACTGCGTGACGTGCGCTGCGCCCTGCCTAGTCAGATCGTGACTCATGCGAAGCCCATCGAGCCCGAGCTGATGCCTGCCCTACAGCCCGACGGTCATCCGGGGGAGCAATCCTTAGACGAGCTTCCCGAACCAGAGCATCCAGAGCCTGAACCCGAGGCGGAAGAACCACAGGAATTGCTGCCTGAGGACTTGTCGCCTGAGGATATTGACATCCCTGATTTGGAGCTCGAAACTGCCGAACCGGTTAGCCAACAAGAAACACGCCGAGACGCTTCGCAAGTCGAAGCTGTGTTTGAGAGTGATGATGAGTTGATTTTTTATCAGGACGACGCCGTTGAGCTTACCTCGACTACCGAGGATTTGTCAAATGACGAGTATGCCAGTGAGGCAGAGTTCTTAGAAAAGCTTTTTGAAGAAGAACCTGCCGAACTTGATTATCGAAATGTCGAGCGGCTGGTAATCATTGGCGTTTATCGTGGTGACCAAAGCGAAGAGGAACCTACGAGCCTGCTGACTGTGATCGAGGCGCGTGATGTGAATGAAGAGCCGGTCGATCTCGACGGCAAGGTTTCGCTGATGATCATGACCGCCGATTCGGTAGGTCCACAACGGCTCAAGCGTTGGGATTTCAACGCCGAAGAAACGGCATCTGCTTGGCAGTCCTCGCCATTGGGCGACGGCTTGCATTTGGAGCTGCCGCTGGAAGGTCGAGTTGAATCGGAAGAACCACTGGAATTGTGGGTCCGACTTGTGGGTTCAGATGGTCGTAAATTGCTTGCTCAATTGCCGCTGCCGTGGGAGGGATTAATTTCGGTGGAAGAGGCGATGGAAAATCAGCCAATCCTAATGACCGACGACAGTCAACTTGCTGAGCACAACGCTCAATCATTGTCACAACAGGAAGTCGCAGAAATTCATCCAGTCGAGCGGGATCTTGCTACGGTCGAGAAAAAAAACTCACGCAAAGCCGGCACACAGTGGCGAGCTTCGCATCATCAGAGCCGCATGAACTCCGACGGATATTCCTCGACCGCCAAAGCAGCCAAAGGCTGGACGTCGCAGCCGACAGGTGGCCGTGAGCCGCATGCACGGATTGCTTCCGGGCAACATTCCACAGCGGTGCGTCAGGCGGCAGCAGCTCCTCCAAGCAAGAAGCCCATGTGGACAGCCGGGCGCAACTCCTTTGGTCCAGCTGCGTCGCAACTAGAGCGTCCCCAATGGGCGCCACCGAACGTGACTCGCTAAACACGGCTTCTGAAGAAAGCACAAAAAAAGGCTGAGGCGAAACATTCAGCTTCACCCCAGCCTCGTGGATTGCGATGGCTCTTACAATTTGGAGACCTTAGCCATCAGGGCGATCAGGTCGGCGGTGCGACAGCTGTAGCCCCATTCGTTGTCATACCAGCTGACGACCTTCAGCAGGTTGTCACCAATGACTTGGGTAAAGTCCGGCACGAAGATCGAGCTGTGCGAATCGCCGATGATGTCGGTCGAGACGAGCGGGTCTTCGTTGTAGTCGAGAATGCCCTTAAGCGGCCCTTCGGCAGCGGCCTTCATGCTGGCGTTTACTTCTTCAGCGGTAACGTTTTTCTTCAGCTCGACGGTCAGGTCGACAACGCTGGCATTTGCGACGGGCACTCGCAGCGCGATGCCGGTGAGCTTGCCTTGCAATTCGGGAATCACAAGTCCTACAGCCTTTGCAGCGCCGGTGCTGGTCGGGATGATATTCTGAGCAGCCGAGCGAGCACGATAAGGGTCGCTGTGCGGCATGTCCTGCACGCGTTGGTCGTTGGTGTAGGCATGGACCGTGGTCATCAGGCCTTTCTCGATGCCGAAGGTTTCGTGCAACACTTTGGCAACGGGAGCCAAGCAGTTGGTCGTGCAACTGGCGTTGCTGACACAGTTCATGTCGGCGGTGAGCTTGTCGTCGTTCACTCCCAAGACACAGGTAAGATCTGCCCCATCCTTTGCCGGCTGGCTGATCACGACTTTTTTCGCTCCAGAGGCAAGGTGCGTATCGTAGCCAGCCCTGTCTGCGGTTGCTTTACTGGCAAAAATTCCCGTACTTTCCACCACGACATCGATCCCCAGATCGCCCCAGGGCAACTCTGCTGGATTGCGAACGGCCATCGCTCGAATCTTCTTGCCATCGACAATCAGGTTTTCGTCGTCGTGCTCGACCTTGCCAGAAAAACGGCCATGGGTACTGTCGTACTTGAGCAGGGTGGCGAGCATCTTGTTGTCGGTCAGATCGTTGATCGCAACGACCTCGAACTCACTTGAGCGAGCATGCAGATTGCGGAACGTTAGACGCCCGATACGACCAAAACCATTGATTGCTACACGAATTGCCACGTTATTCTCCTTCACTTAAACAGACTCGACCTGTCGCTCAATAAGTAAATGATCGTTTACTTATTTGAGACGGTCGGGATATCGGCCATATTTATTCATCACGGACGGTCCTCTCCGAAGAATCATGCCCCCCGGTGGCCGTCCTGAGCGTAAATCGAACCCGTGATTATAGCGTTGCTCGATCTGCTCAACAAGCACCCCAGATTGCCGGTGTGCGGAACTACGAACGTACTTTTTGCCAGCCGTGGGAAGAGGGTCTGTTTGACAAAAGACCTGGATTTTTGAATGACCAATGACCAAGGCCCCAATGACCAATCCTGCTGCCATCTTTTCTACGAAGAAAGATCGCCACGCGCCGAATTAGCCGAAGACGCGCTCGAGCAGTTCTTCGCTTAGCCACGAAGCTTCCGCTTCCTCCAGCTCACGAGAACTCGTTGCCGGCAGATCGATTTCGTCAGCAGTCCGCAAAGTTGGTGCAAAGGTGCCAGTAGCAAAGTAGGCGTCCTGCGAAGCCACACTGGCAGTCGATCGGTTATCCAACAACGGTTCTTCTTCGTCGCCAATCTCAAGAGCCAATTCCCAAGCCAGCGCGGCATTGATTAACTCGGTCGCCGACAGAGAGGAAGACAGAGAGGGCGCAGTTTGTTCTAGACTAGCGGCTGGGGGCCCAGGTTGAACAAACTCCGTACTAACCGTTGACAAGGCCGCCAACGGTGCGGGTCCTCCGAATTGACTCTCCCAGAAACCTAGGTCCGTGCCATCTACATCGCCATCGTTGTCGGCGTCGCCATCAGTCTTGGCGGCAGTCGGGGCGGGCGTTCCAAAGCCACGTTGCCAAGCAAGAAAATCGAGTCCTGTGACGAAGCCGCTGCCGTTGAAATCAGCGGAGGGGACGATAGGGGCTTGGAGTTCAAACGCACCGATGTCGATCACTGCTCCTGGGATGGCGTCGCCGTCACGCACACGATCAAAGCCGCTGCCACGTTGGTCGAACGATGGTGGCGACACGATCGCCGGATCGCCCGCGTCAATCGCCGGACTGCCAAACAGCAGGGCGTGTGTTTGGGTCGGGCCGCCGTTATCGGCCAGCGGGCCGAGCAGCGGGGTGTTGTTGAAAATATTGCCACTGCCGCCCGCGTCGGGGGTAACGGCTGTGCCAAGCAGACTGAAGTTGATGTCAAAAATGCCGGAGCCGGGATTAATGTCAGGGCTGCCGCCGCCGGCCGTGTTGCCTGCCACAATGGAGTTGGTAATGGTGATCGTGCCGTTGCTATTCCAGATGCCGCCGCCGATGGCGTTCGAGTAGTCCGCATGATTGTTGCTGACCGTGCTGCTGGTGAGCGTGACTGTGCCAGAGGAATGAATCCCGCCGCCGAAGGCATAGTCGCCTGCCGTGCTATTTCCGCTGACCGTGCTGCTGGTGAGCGTGACGGTGCCAGAGGAACTAATCCCGCCGCCGAAGGCGAAGTCGTCCGTGGTGCTGTTTCCGCTGATGGTGCTGTTGGTGAGTGTGATGTCGCCAGAGGAAAGAATCCCGCCGCCTCTGGCACCGAAGCCCACCGTGCTGTTTCCACTGACCGTGCTTTGGTCGAGCGTTAGCTGGCCACCGGAGTTGAACTGAATGCCGCCGCCGTCCGTGGTGGTGCGTCCGCCGGTGAGTGTCAGCCCGGCGAGTGTAAAATCTCCAGCAGCAGCCGTGATGTTGAAGATGCGCGAACCGCTGTTGGCATCGATCGTTACGTTTTGCGCCAGCGCCGTGGCGTCGATCGTGAGCGTTTCGGTGATTTCTAGTTCCGTACCGCCGAGCGTGATCGTCTGGCCGCTGAGCGCCGCGGCGAAGGTGATCGTGTCGGCGCCGATGCTGCCGTTGGCAAGTCCCACGGCTTCGCGCAAGCTCAGGTCGCCCGCGCTATAATCGCCATCGTTCTCGTCGAAATTCGTGTCCACCGTCAGATTCAGCACGGCCACAGTTTGCCGCTCATACGCCCCCATATCGATTCCCGAGCCAGTTGCCACGGGATCGTCAAACACGCGCACAAACGGTGCGCCACGCTGGTCGAATTCTGCCGGATTGAAGACGATGCTCGGATCGCCTGCGTCAAGTGCCGGGCTGCCGGGCAGCAGCGCGTGCGTTTGTGTCGGTCCGCCGTTGTTGGCGAGCGCGCCGAGCATTGCCGGCTGATCCAACACGTTCCCTGTGCCTAGATTGCTCAGGCCGGTATCTTGCAGCAAGAAATTATCGAACCTAGCGCCGCCACCGGCCGAACTGAGTCCCGTACCCATGCGAATCGTATCGAGCGGAAAAGCATCATCGAACGCCACGGAAACAACTTCGGTGGCATTGATATTGCCATCGCCGTGAAGATCGAGAGTAAACGTCGCTGTGGAGCCATCGAGGACGACTTGAAACGTGTGCCAACCTTCGACCGGAGCGTTAGTGATTGACATGGCGCTGTCGTCAATGATGTTCGAGAAGGCAAGCCAGTCGGTGCCCGGTAAGGCGGTCCGGATCGCGTAGTGGCTCGGACTGTTATACATCCCCATTTCGAAGATGTTTTTGGGCGAGGACGAGCGCAATCCAGCAGTCAACCGCCGGTTGACGCTGATGCCATCGTCGTAGATGTCGACCGAGTAGACCAACGGATTCGCCGAGGTGGGGGGTGCGAACGGAGTCGCGAACACCACCTGGTTTTGCGTACCACCCGAGTACGTGGCAGAGTTTCCTGGGTTGCCTAGAGTATTCAGCGTAGCTGTCCCCGCAGCACCCCAAATCGATTGCATCGCGGCAGTATCTGCGTACGACTCAAAGTCCTCGCTGAACAGAGTTTCCGCTACGGTGATGCCCGTCGTATCGCCGATTAGGCTGTAATCAACAGAGAGCGTGCCTGTGCCGGGCCTGAGGTCGGGGCTGCCGCCGCCCGACGTGTTCCCTGCCACGATGGAATTGGTGATTGTAATCGTGCCGTTGCCATTCCAGATGCCGCCGCCGTTCGAGTAGTCCGCATGATTGTCGGTGACCGTGCTGCTGGTGAGCGTGACGGCGCCAGCATAGGAAACAATTCCGCCGCCGTAGGCAGCAACGCCTGCGGTGCTGTTTCCACTGACGGTGCTGCTGGTGAGCGTGACGGCGCTATAGGAAAAAATTCCGCCGCCGAAGGCGAAGTCGCCCGTGGTGCTGTTTCCGCTGACTGTGCTGTTGGTAAGCGTGACGGCGCCTTGGGAAAGAATCCCGCCGCCCCAGGCACCGAAGCCCGCCGTGCTGTTTCCGCTGACGGTGCTGTTGGTGAGCGTGACGGCGCCAGAGGAACGAATCCCGCCGCCTAAGGCTTGGTCGCCCGCGGTGCTGTTTTCGCTGACGGTGCTTTGGTCGAGCGTTAGCTGGCCACTGGAGTTGAACCGAATGCCGCCGCCGTTCGCACCGTTGCTGGTGGTGCGGCCGCCGGTGAGCGTGAGCCCGGCGAGTGTAAAATCTCCGGTAGCAGCCGTGATGTTGAAGATGCGCGAGGCGCTGTTGGCGTCGATCGTTACGTTTTGAGCCAACGCCGTGGCGTCGATCGTGAGTGCTTCGGTGATCTCCAACTCCGTGCCGCCGAGAGTGATTGTCCCACTCGAAAGCGACGCGTCGAAAAGAATCGTGTCGGCGCCGACCGTGTTGTTGGCCGCAGTAATCGCTTCCCGCAGCGAAATTCCATCGCCGCCGTCGTCTGTGATCAGCGCTGCGATCGACGAAACGTCGGGCGCGTTGACCAGATCGAGCGCATTGCCGACCGTCACACCGGCCAACATGCGGCGATCTTCCAGCGCTTCGACGTGCAATCGACGTGCGTACGGTGAAGCGATTTGCGACGACCGCCGACGGCTTGTTCCTGGACGACTTGTTTCCGAACGACTTGTTTCCGGATGACGCAGCCGAGCCGCAAACCAACTAAAACGATCCTGCCGAGACACAGCAGCTCCCCTCAAAAAAACATACCTATACCAAAGACCGGGCGATTATAGACCAAATGGGAAGTACCCGCGATATTTTGGCCAGGAATTTCATGGGATTTACAAAGTCGGCGTCGAAGACGCCTCCCACAGCCGAGAACCGAGGGCTTTGCAACCGTCCTGGAGGGAATTGCCCCGTTCTCCCCAATCCCTCGCTTACGCATCGGGTTATCAAGGTAAGTTCTTAACTGCCGCTCGTCTAATGCCTTGTCTCAGGCTTAAAATAGCGATTGGCCCTGCCTGTATATTCTGCCACGTTGACTACCCTCTATCCTGTCGGCTAGCCTAAACTCATGGCAAACGACAATTCTTCCAGCGAATCGCCCCGGCAGAAACGGATCACCGTTCCTCAGTTTTCTGCGCTCAAGAAGTCGGCACAGAAAATCACGATGATCACCGCCTACGATTATCCGATGGCAAGTCTGGTTGACGAGGCGGGCGTCGAAGGGGTGCTTGTTGGTGATACCTTGGCGATGGTCGTCCAAGGCCATGAAAATACCCTGCCTGCTACGCTCGACGAAATCATCTATCACGCCGAAATCGTGGGCCGAGCGGTCAACCACGCGCTCGTGGTTGTTGATATGCCTTTTCTGAGCTACCAGGTAGGAAAACAAAAAGCGATCGAAAACGCGGGTCGGATTCTTAAAGAGACTCGCTGTCAGGCGGTAAAGCTCGAAGGGGGCGTCGATCAAGCGGAAACGATTCAGGCGCTGGTCACCGCCGGCATTCCGGTGATGGCCCACTGTGGCCTGGGACCGCAAAGCGTCCACCAGTTGGGCGGCTATCGAGTTCAGCGCGACGAGAATGCGTTGTTGCAAGATGCTCGTGCCGCCGCCGAAGCAGGCGCTTTTTCGGTGGTTTTAGAATGCGTTCCCAGCACCATGGCACAGCGAATCACCGAACATGTCGATATTCCTACCATCGGCATCGGCGCTGGCCCCGACTGCGATGGTCAGGTGCTTGTCTTGCACGACATGCTAGGCCTGACCTGCGGCTACGTTCCCCGCTTTGTGAAAGCCTACGCCGACTTGCGAACTGAAATTACTGGCGCGGTCAGCAAGTTCCGCGATGAAGTTCGAGACGGTCAGTTTCCTGGGCCTGAACATGGATACGAATAGGCCGGAGCAGTGTACTGGTATCCTGGTCCAAGTTCTACGAAAACTTCAGTGGTTTTAGACGATCCGGTCGATTCTCTTCGTTGCTCAACGAACTCTGATCCTTCTGGCTGATCCATTGCTCGGCAAGCTCACCCATAGTGCAGAAAGAGTCCGAATCGTCAGGCTCCTCAGTCTCAAGCGTCATGTTCACTTTATCACCCTCCTACGTTGAACTAAAAAACTACGCCTCACCGATGCAGCTCGCAAGCATCACTTTCACATTCCACGCCGCTGAGCCGATATCGATTCCTCGC
>JAADGD010000006.1 GCA_013152515.1 Planctomycetota bacterium | reverse complement strand
TCAAAGACTCCGACGTATTCAAACTTTAATCGCGACACTTGCCTTCGTCGCTACTCTAGGATGGCGAAGAAAAGTAGTTTTTCACCGAACCGCGCCCGTAAGGAAGCGTCCTCACAGGCGTCTAGCTCAATCGACGCTTCCTTACGGGCGCGGTTCAGCGTTTTGTACAATGTGTCGCGATTGAAGTTAGAGCATGGCCCCCTGGAACCTTTCACCGACGTTTCACCACGCGCACCGCCACGTCATCGATCTGTGCCTTGCCCAATCCAGTTAGCATAACTCAGCTACCGCTGCCAATGCCCAGCAGGTCGGCGTTGATTTTAGCAATCGTATTTGCCGTAGCCGATTCGACCCGCACAACACGGACACCCACGTCGGCACCTTCAACTTGGGCGATTGCAGAATGAACGCCATCCTCCAACGAGTCGGCCTGACGATCGAATTCAAGAAAGGCGACGTTGTTGCACGAATTCAACTCGATGTCGCCTCCCGTAGCCTCATACAGCGAATTGGCTAACTCAGGAGTAATTTCGGCCACTCCCGAAAGGATCAATGTGAACTGAAAGTTTTTCATCCTTTTCCTGACTCCGCTAGGTTAGTGCGGACAGCGATCAACATTACGTCGGATCTCGCGTGCATGGTTCTCTGGACTGCGTGGTGTCGACCAAATCGACTTTTGACAACCACCACGGCCATGTGGGCAACGAAGGACACCCCAACAATGTCCCCTCGCCGATTCAACTACGATCCAATCCCGGCTCTCAGCATATTGCAGCGAAGCCTCGATCTCTTTGTTGGAATGTCTTCCTCGCGTCATGCAAAACATCCTCACAAATAAGCATCAGTGGGTGCTTCCATGTTCATTCTAGCTGGCTGTACGAACTGGGGCTACTACGAATTGGTTATCATTCTGATAGTCACTCTGCTGCAAAACTGGTCCGATTCGTATTCTTCACCGGCGTTTCACCACTCGCACCGCCACGTCATCGATCTGTGCCTTGCCCAATCCCGACAGTGCGATCGTCACCGACACTTGCGTGTCGCTGGTGGCAGAGCGAATCAAACGGAAAGGCTGCCAGCTTGGCGCTTCGTGGATGCGTAGCGCCATGTCAGGCCCCCCGATCGAGTCGATGATTTGGAGGCCGTCCACGCTGCCGAGAAGCGGCTGGGGCAAACGGGCTACGCCAGTGATTTCTAGCAGGTCGCCCGCGCGGACTTGCAGTGGGGCAGAGGAAATCCAGACGGGCGCGGTGGGCACAATCGTGACGGGGGCCGCTTGGTCGAGTGGGCGTGCTTCTAATTCTAAACAGTACGAACCGCTGTGTGGCGTGTCGGGCGACAAACGGACAGCGGTGGTGATGCCTTCGATCGGCAATTGCTGATGCCGCCAGCCGTGGTCGAGCATGGCCGAGAGATTCTCGAAACCTCCGCCCGAGAGCAGGTTCGCGCTGACGGGGGCTCGGGCAAGCGTCCGTTGCAATTGCAATCGGTCGGGCAACGCCAGCGGGCCGTAGTGAGTTGTTGCATTTGCTAGAGACCCATTTGCCCATGTCCCATTTGCCAGAATCCCATTTGCCAGAGTCATAGGCGCCAAAGATCGAGGCCCGCCGACGTCAGCTTGTATTTTACCTTCCAATTCGTCGAGCGCGAGGTCGACAGCATCAGCGCGAAGGTATGCCAGTGAATAGTCGCGAGCGCTCAAGTAACGGTCGCAAGCTGCGAGTTCGCTTCGGGCACGCAAAAGCATGGCCTGCGTTTGGTTGGGACTTGTTGCTGTGGTACCCAGCTGGGCAAGTAAGCCAGCCACCTCTTGCAGTCGAAAGTTTGCCAGCTCGCGTCGTATTTTGGTTGCACGCGGTGCGATGCGACGTAAGTAACGAGTGACCTGCGAGATTGCTTGCTGATCGTCAGTGAGCAATAAAAAGCTGTCGAAGGGCAAGGCTTCGAGCGAAACGCGTATCCCGCCCGTCACGCGTTCGTGTCGCAACCGCTGCATTCCCGCCAAGGTCACTAAAAACGCCTCGGACGATTCTGCCACGCTAGGCACGATGAACGAAACGGGCCCCGTCTGGCGAGGATGAAGTGACGTGTGCATGTCGAGCGACCACCAAATCGGCACCAACAGGTGCGACCGTTCGGCTTGCATCACCAGCGCCGACAGTTCGGACTGGGTCGAGCGTGCCGAAGCAAGCTCTTTGCCCGCGACCAACCACGGTTCGGCCAGTTGCAAACGGAGATTCGTCAGCTCCAGCGTCAACGCGCGCCGCTCGGTTGCCTTATCTTGGGCAGACAGCGAGTTTTGCGATTGAAAGTAAAATCCTCGCGTTTTGATGTTCAACGATGCCGAAATTAGCGCCGTGAGCTGGGCATAGGTGGTATCATGTTTAGCCGCACCGTGGGCACTGAGGGCAGTCCTTTGCAATCGTTGGCGGGGGTTGGGCTCAGTTTCAATTTTGGTCCACAAAGGAGTGCCCGGTCGCGCCAATCGTTGTCGCTGGGCGAGCCAAGCGGTGTGTTCGCGGATCGTCAGCTCGGTGCCAACGACCGCCCGACCGACCAGGACAACGTCGCTAATCCGGCTCGCCTCGAGAGTGTGTAGTTGCGGTGCCAAAACGGTCGGCCGCGCGTCAATCGGATCGTGCCGTGCGACCAACTGTTCCCAACGCTCGAGGTGATCAAGATCGTCCGAAGAAATCTGCTCGCCAAGGTTCCACGCCAAAACGGTGTCGAGGTCCGCCGAAATCCCTTCGTCGTTGAGTACTGGAATTGCCGGTGGCGGGCAAAACAGCGACAGACCGAGTCGCTCGATTTGCTGTAGTTCTTCGGCAGTAGGCATACGGCTCATGCCCACGGTGTTGAACCCGAGTTGCTTGAGCAGCTCGAACGGCTCGCCTTGCCATTGGACAATCCGCGGCAGACGAGAAAATTTCTGACGAAAAAAACTACGACGAGAGTCCGCCGCTCGATCTGCACGGGAAGCCAAGCTCGGAATCGTGGCTTGTTTGGATGTCGACGCCAGAGTGGGAACAAGAGTGGGAACACGCAGTTGCTTCTGCACGACGCCAAAGACTTGAACGCGATCGACGATCAGCTCGGTCACGCCAGCCCCACCTGACGTGAGAATAACAATTTGCGACACATACGCGCCGCGCTCGTCGAGCGCCGCATGATGTTGAACGCGCGCCACACGCGCATGATTGGCTAGCTGCTGAGGCAGATTCTCGAGCGTGAGAGTCTCCCAACCGCCGCCCGAACCGATCTTGCCACCACGGACCAACAACTCATACGGACGCCCTGTCGAGCGATTGAGACTACGCGGCAACACGACCTTTGCAGCCAGCCGAATTCCGGCCCGGTTCGTTGCCAAATCGACACGGATGCTCAGCTCCTGAATCACCGGGGCTGGTGGCAGGGGGTAGGCCACTTGAGCCGTTCGACCAGCGGGACCTTGCAGCAGAATTCTTTCCGCGCCGCGGCCATGCCGAAACGATTTGCGGTCGATCGACCTTTGCCCCACCCTAAAGCCACTGCCAGAGAGCAGTGGTAGCAAAACAGGCGTCTGCCCGTCCATGTTGTCGAGCAAGGCCGGCGTTGCCGTAGTACCCGACGACTGCCCCGCTGCCATGTGCGGCACTAGCAGAAAGATCATGAGGAGGCTACGAACCCGCCAAAGTCGCCAGGCGAGTTGCAAAGTCAATTTTTTTATCGCCAAGGACGCCAAGAGCGCCAAGAAAATACTGAGCGGGGCTATTATACCAAGAGCGTCCGATCGTATACCAGGAGTGTCCGCTTGGCGCTTTTGGCGTCCTCGGCGGTTTCTTCTGCTTTTTGCAAGGCTACAGTTCTCCCTCCCGAGTTGCCCCAAAGAGGCACTTTGCTTGTCAGCCGCACAGATTAGTCGCCTCAGCCGTTGCATTCGATTATAATGAGTTCGCAGAGAGCTGAGGGCCTATCAAACAAAAGGCTGTGGGCCTAGAAACGAGGGCCAGCAACGCGGTTCTGGCCCCTGGCCCTCAGTTCTTTGCTCTCAGCTTGGCCTTGGGCCGCTAACGTGTTGCCTTGGGTCAACATCGGTCGGAACCAAGCCAAAATGATGTAAGTCGCGCTTATAACAGCATTTCCGCAAATATGCCAGTTCGATCTGTAGTGAAAACACCACAGGACCGCGCCCAATCAAAATCTGCTATCAGGCCCGTTGATTCGATGCAAGTCATTACGATATAATTACTTGCGGCGGGTGGATTGGAGAGGATGCCCTGTTCGGTATGCGTAGTGCTTTTAACCGCGTCGACCTTCCATTTTTCCAGGAGAGACGCACTATGACGAACCGATCCGAAGCTTCTGTCGCCACACCTGAGCAAATTCCAGCAGATCTGCAAAAACTGGCTATCGCACTCAACGACATTCCCGATGAGTACGCGGTTCGGTTGGCACCCCTGGTGGATGCTGTGGTAGAAAGCACGCGTCGCCGACGGCGTATTCTGACCCTTGTCCAAGACGCACTGGGTCAGCTTCGACTCGATATGAAATACCTCATATTTGATCTTGAAGCGACGCGGCGGGAGCGAGATGATTATCGCTTGAAGCTTGAAGAATAGGCCGCCTCAAGCTTGAACAGTAAAGGGCTTGAGGAGTGAGCGAATGGCGAAACTTTCGTTCTCTGGTCGTTGGTAAAATTCCGAAGTTGTTTGTTGCTAGATTCTGGGTGATGGCGCGATATGGGCACTGACTTAACTGCTGAACTGCTAGCCCAACGCGCCTTGGACGTCAACATTGTCACAGAGGCCGAGTTGCGCTCGGTCTGGGGTGAGTTTGGTACTCGCAATGTTGAGTACGAACCGTTCAAACAGCTCATGGTCCGGCGCGGGTTGATCACCAACTTTCAGTTGGAACGTTTGCTGCAAAACTTTCGGACGGGCTTTTTCTACGGTGACTACAAGGTGCTGTACCTTGTCGGCTCGGGCACATTCGCCCGCGTCTACCGAGCAACGCATCGGGTCACCAACGAGTTGTTCGCCGTCAAAGTATTGCGAAAAGGCAAGTCGGAGATTCCCGGCGAAGCCGACCTTTTTCGTCGCGAGGGTGAGCTGGGCATGAAGCTCAAACATCCCAACATCGTGGCGATTCACGAAGTCGCTTCCGAAGGCAAATCGCATTACATCGTGATGGATTTTGTCGAAGGCCACAATCTGCGCGACTTTGCGAAAGTCCGCGGCAAATTTGGGCCGATCGAAGCGAGCCGCATCACCGCTGGCATGGTGGCGGGGCTCAACTATGCTTTTCAGCAAGGCATCACGCATCGCGACCTCAAAATGTCGAACGTGATTTTGTCGAGCGATGGCGAAGCCAAACTCGTTGACTTTGGCCTAGCGGGGCTTGGTGGCAACGACCCGAACGAAGGCGACGGTGCCAACCCTCGCGCAATCGATTACGCGGGGCTTGAGCGCGCGACCAATGTTCGGAAAGACGACACGCGCAGCGATATCTTCTTTTCCGGTTGTATTTACTATCAGCTTCTGTGTGGTAGGCCCGCGATTGCCGAAACTCGCGACCGGGTCCAAAGGCTTGATAAAACACGTTACAGAGAGATCAAACCGCTAGTTTCGGTCGCCCCCGACTTGCCGCTTCCGTTGGTGAGAATCGCCAACAAAGCACTCGAATTCGATCCCGACCGACGGTATCAGACGCCCGGCGAGATGCTCGCAGATCTCATGTTGACGATGAAGCGATTATCGGAGCAGCGTCCAGACGCCGAAGAAGCCGCCGATGCAAACAAACCGCTAGAAGGACACGATGCCCAAGGCGAGCCTCGTAAAGTGATGGTGGTCGAAGCAGACACCAAAATGCAGAACCTGTTTCGCGAACTATTCAAAAAACGTGGCTATCGCGTATTGGTCACGAGCGATCCCGAACGGCTCTTTCAACGTTTCTATGAAAACAACAAGACGGCGGACGTGCTGCTGCTCAGCACAGGGCATCTCGGTCACTCGGTGGTAGAAGCGTTCAACCGTCTCGGCACCGAACCCTCGACGAAAACAGTCCCGGTCATCTTGCTCTTGGGAGAAAACCATAGCGATTGGGCCGAAAAAGCCGAGATCGACAAACACCGCACGGTATTGCAAATGCCGGTGAAGTCGCGCCAACTACGCCAAGCCATCCTCAAATCGCTAGAACACGCCGAGTAGCCGTGCTGCCACGCAGCACAAGGGGCCCAAAGTGGTGTGTCTGTATTTCCGTTTCACTCGCCTTGCCTTGCGTGGCAACGCGGCTATCCCTCGATTTCTTGTTCGAGCTGGTGAATCTTTTCGACTCGCCGCAGATGTCGACCGCCCTCAAATTCGGTCTTGATCCAAATATCCACCATCCGCTCGACATTGCGGGGACTGAGCATGTCGGCCGACAGACAAAGGACGTTTAGGTCGTTGTGTCGGCGGCTAATTTCGGCCGTGACTTCGTCAGTACAGGCGGCGGCGCGGACATTCGGAAACTTGTTGGCCGCGATGGCCATACCAATTCCGGTGCCGCAGATAAGAATACCCCGATCGACCGATCCCTCGCTGACTTTTTTACCAACGATTGCAGCGAAGTCGGGATAATCGACCGCTTCGGTAACCGAGGTCCCCTCGTCCGTGACCTCGTGGCCTTTGGTACGCAAGATGTTTGCCAGCTTTTCTTTCAGGTGGTAGCCCCGATGATCGCTGCCGATCGCTATTTTCATTTCAATAACCTTTCCGGTTAGTCGCTATTTGTTAGGCGTTAGTTGTGAGTCGTGAGAATACAATGACACCGTTTACTCACGACTCTTTTTATTTTAATTCCAACTCGTTGATTCGCTCTCGCAGCGCACTCTCGACTTGCTCGGCACACACGCGATAGACCGAAATCGGCCCACCAATCGGGTCGTTGATATCGCCCGCATCGGGCCGTAGTGTAAAAGTTCGTGATGCCGCGTCGGGCCAGCGCCGGAGGATCGCCTGACGATGGCCGCCGGTCATCGTCAAAATCACGTCGGCATGTCGGACCAGCTTTTCTGTCAACGGCTGCGAAGCATGGTTCGCTAAGCAAAGCGATTTTTCTTTCATCACAACCACCGCTTCGGCACTCGGGCCGCAGCCGGGCGCTGCGGCAATGCCTGCCGAAGCGACCAGGACACCGTGCTGGTCGATCTCTTCGACCGCGCAGCCTAGCTTTTCGGCAACCAATTGACGCATCATGACCTCAGCCATCGGGCTGCGGCAAGTATTTCCGGTGCATACTAGCAATATGATCATGCTCGAAAGTCGATCCAACGCTGACTGATTCACCACACCTTCACGAAGACAACTAAAACCGTCGGCCGTCGCACGTACAACCGTCGAAGGCTGGCCATAGCGGCAAGCCCCATCATCAAGGACCAGCGCCAGGTGGTCCCCCAAGCTCTCGACCGCTTGTGCGGCAGTCACCGCCGCCGGCTCGCCCGACAGGTTGACACTGGTCAAAGCAATGGGCCCCGCCAACATCTGCAACACCGCCAACGTCGTATCATGGGCCGGTACCCGCAGCCCGACCGATCCGCTCGGGAGCACCACTTGACGAACTGCCTCGGGCAACTGCTCGACCAGTCCGCCCGCCTCGCCTGTTTCGACTACGAGCGTGATCGGCCCCGGCCAACAACGTCGCGCGAGTCGCTCAGCAATCCGTCCCATTTGCGGGACATAGTCGAGTGCTTCCTCAGCACTTTTAATCGCCAAGGCCAACGGTGCCTGCAGGCTACGTCCTTTGGCTTCAAATATTTTTTCGACGCCAGCCACACTACGTGCACTAGCGCCTAATCCATAGACCGTTTCCGTGGGAAAAACGACCAAGCCGCCCTCCGCCAAGGTTTGAACAGCCCGATGCACCACATCGCGATGGTCATCTGCCCGGCGTAGGTCAATCACAAGAGGTGGCATAAGCTAGGGCCTGTTGCTCCGCACAGGTTGAGTGATGTACGCGATTGCCCGCAGCCGCAATGTTGGTTTTGTGCGGGGATCGTTGAGTGCAGGTTTGGCCCGCATTCGGATAGTCCCCACCGCACGACAATGGAAAATAGGATAAGCACTTAAATATAACGCCGAGCGACAAACCGGGTCAAGCGACCGAAACCCCCAGTCCAGCAGGACGGCAAAGTCCTAATTTTTAGCCCAGGATTGAAAAATGAACCACGACGATACGACGGGCACGACGTGCCAGCTATCCGTCAACGCGTGCGTTGTGGCCGTTGTGTCGTTGTGGCTAGAGTCTTGTAGGTAGGCAGTCCTCCTAGCCCCACTACCCGTCTTGGGCGAATTCTACGACCTGTGTATGATAGAGGGAGACGTCAGTTAGCAAGTGAGGATTATACCGATGACATATTCCGGACACGTAGAAAATGGCGTGATTGTGTTGGACGAGTTGCCCACCGCCTTGCCCGAGGGGACGAAGGTACGCGTCGAGTTGGTCGCTCCGGGGCCACCGTCTGACTCGACACAGCAGCGTCCCACTTTAGCCGAGCAATTCAAGGATCTCATCGGCAAGGCAGAAGGATTGCCGGTCGACATGGCGGAGAACCACGATCACTATATTCATGGGACGCCGAAGAACGAATGAATCGCGTTTTCGCTGATACCTATTATTTCTTCGGGATCCTGAATCCGCGCGACGCGGCACATGAAGCATGCGTCAACTACTCGGACCAGCAAAACCCCGCTCTACTTTCTACAGCCTGGGTGTTTACCGAACTTGCGGATGGCATTGGCCGTTCGGGCAATCGGCATTTGATCCAAAAATTCCTGTTTGCCTTTGAGAGCGATGAAAGCAACTTATTGATCCCGGCTTCGGAGGATTTGTTTCGACAAGGACTCGAACTCTTCGATAG
>JAADGD010000238.1:10784-11846 GCA_013152515.1 Planctomycetota bacterium | reverse complement strand
TTTTCCGAAGAAATATGCAATGGTCCCTTCTTCTATCCGAGCATCTCCCATGCAAGCATGGGATAGCCCAAGTGGGTGTTGCGAACGTAGTCCCGGCGCGCCGGGACCCATGTTCTCCTCGAGCTCACCTCCGCTAGCACGGACTTGCACACTTCCTCTCAAACGTCTCTTGGTTTTTCTGGAGGTGTTTTTTCTCTTACGCACTCACGCTCAGGGGTTTCATTTCGTGGTACAGCCAACGTAACCAGCGGTTGCCAACCGCTGCAGTCGCCACATTCTTCGGCTTGCCGGCTAAAAGCAATCGACTCCGCATGGCACTCCACCGCTCGTCGTAACGGCTGAGGCAAGGCACCGATTGGAGGAGCGTTGCCCGTAGTTGCGGATTGATTGCCTTGACCAATCCAGCATCGGCGACGCGCTCTCCGCTCGAAGCGTTGCGAGGCGAAAAACGCAGAAGCGGGCCAGTTGCTTGCCGCTGCGAAAGCGGTCGAACCGACCGATTTCTGCCCGCAGCGTGACGACAGTAATCAGCCCAACGCCCTTGTAGGTTTGCAGCTTGGTAACGATGGCATCATCAGCCGTGGTCTCGGGTTTTTCGGTCTCGGCCAGTTTTTCTTTGAGCCGTATCAATTCGGTAAGGTGCTCCTCGAGAATCCATCGACTGTGAGTCGACAGTTCCAGAGTTTTCAGTTCGGCAAACCTTGGTCCAAGCGTTGGATTCGTAACGGACGCGTTGATCTCGTAAAAGGGCACGGATGCGAAGTTTTACCTTGCGGCGTTCGTTGGCCCGTTGTTGACGGTAACGAACCAAGCGACGACGCGCTGATTTTGCAAAAGGGCACGGATCTTTTCTGGAGCC
This sequence comes from Planctomycetota bacterium, assembly GCA_013152515.1. Taxonomy (GTDB): domain Bacteria; phylum Planctomycetota; class Planctomycetia; order Pirellulales; family Lacipirellulaceae; genus Bythopirellula. The sequence goes on along the minus strand of JAADGD010000238.1, from coordinate 10,987 downwards.
AGCCAAACCTTGGGCAAGTAACCCACCCGAACCAAGTCGGCCAACAGTCGGGCATCGCCCCAATCGGTCTTGTCGGAGCCTTGTTTCATGCGCGCCACGTAGCCTGGGTGAGCGAGTGAAACCGACCAGCCGCATTCTCGGATCAGTTCCTCAGCCAGATCGGCTGCGCCGCAGCACGATTCGATGGCGACTTGGGCCGCAGG
>JAADGD010000238.1:506-10777 GCA_013152515.1 Planctomycetota bacterium | reverse complement strand
GCCAAGGATTGAAAAATGAACCACGACGACACGACGGACACGACGTTTTTTTGCGTTGTGGCCGTTGTGTCGTTGTGGTTAGAGTCTTGTATGTAGGGGAGAAAAGCGACTTTGCAGTCCTCCTGGGCCGCAGGTCCAAAACGCTCCACGATCTTGCGGATTTCGGTCCACCAGTTGCCACATTTTTGATTGGCCAAAATCTTGCCCGACGAGTCCATGACGCAAACCTGGATCGAATTCTGGTGATAGTCCCAACCGACGTAAATCGTTAGAATGCTCATTGTCCGTTGCTCCTTTTTGGGGGGTAACAAGTTCAGTACAAAACAAGTTCTACCCCAGAGCAACGGGCTTTCATCCCTATCTGCAAAGCCCTAATTTCTAGCCCAGGATTGAAAAATTAACCACGACGACACGACGGACACAACGTGCCAGCTATCCGTCAACTCGTGCGTTGTGGCCGTTGTGTCGTTGTGGTTAGAGTCTTGTAGGTAGGGGAGAAAAGTCACTTTGCAGTCCTACTGGGATGTTGTGGGTGGTTTGTGGTGGGTGGTTCGTGGTAAAGTAGGGAGAGGCTTCTTGCTCTCACGCATACACAACACGTATCACCCACTACAAACCTCATATCACTGATAATGAAACCTGAGTCCCCCTTTTCTAAGCTCCCCTCGCTTGGCGAGTTGCTCAAGCACCCTACTGTCCAGGGCGTGGTCGAGCGTGTGAACCAGACGACGATCGCGCAGCGCGCGGCGGGTTTTTGGGACGAACTGCAAGCGGGCTGGAAAGAGCAGGGGGGAATGCCGTCGGTCGGCGAGTTGGCCGAGCGACTGGCGCACCGATTGCTTGGGCGTTCGCGACATTCAACGCCGCAGGTCAACGCGACGGGCGTGCTTTGCAGCCGGCGTTGGCAGGCACCGCTGGCTGAGGCGGCGGTGCATGAGTTGCTGCGGTTCGCGTCGGACTATCAACAGCCGAGCGCGGCGTTGATGGAGCAAGTCGCTGCGTCGCTCGTCAAATTAAGCGGTGCCGAAGCGGCTTGGGTCGCCAGCAGTTTTGAGGCGGCAGTCAGCATGACAGGTCAGTGCGAGGACGCGACCTTGGTTTCTAGTCCGTTGATTGGGTTGCTCGACCCGACCGAGTTTGGGCGCGGGCATGTTGATACGATGGCGAGCCGATTGGACGAAGGTGCCGATTTGGTAGTGGTCGACGGTTCGGGGCTACTGGGTGGGCCGCGTTGCGGAATCGTCGTTGGCTCAAAGCGATTTGTCGAACAGATCCAACAGAGCGAACTCGCATCGGCGCTCGCAGCCGAAGCGATGGTGCTGGCTGCCTTGGAAGCGACGCTCGAAATCTATCGGACTCCAGACAAAGTGATCCATCAGATTCCCGTGCTTCAATTGTTGTCGACGCCTCTAGAGAATCTGCAACAACGGTGCGAGCGGATCGCCCCGCTGCTGGCCGAGTGCGAACAGATCGAGACAGCCGAAGTCGTTGCCCGCGAGTCGATTTGGCTAGATGCAGGGAGTTCACAAATGTCGGCTGCAAGCTGGGCGATTGCGTTGCGCCCGACGCACGGTTCGATCGAGCGTCTCACGCATCTGTACGAGCAGGCGACGCCGCAGGTGGTGGGACGCGAGGAAGACGGGGAGTTTGTGCTAGATTTTCGGGCGATTTTTCCGCGTTGGGATCAGCAATTGATTACCGCTTTGGATCAGACGAGCTGACGGAAAGGTTACCGCGTGTCCCCATTATTGATTTGTGTTTTGTTGCGACCGGTGTGCTTGTCGGTGCTGCTGCTGTTGTTTTTTTCGTCGACCGCTTTAGCACAGGCTGCGCCTGAAGTGGTTCCGGAGAGTTCAACCACGCAACCGGCTGAGACGGCATCTGCGGAGGTGGCAAAGACGGAAACGGCAAAGACGGAAACGACTCCGTCAGAAACGACACCGCCGCCCGCTCCTGAACCTTTTCAACTTCCCGCCGAGCAGCATCTGTGGGCGCGGTTTCAACCGGGCGCATGGCGAGATTTACAGACCGTCACCGAAACGTTTGACGAAACGGGACAAGTCGTTAGTCGAAACGTAACGACACGAAAAGAAGTTCTCCAGGCCGTTGCCGAGGGCAAGTATGTTCTGAAAATACAGGCAACGGTCGACTTGAGTGGTAAGCGGATCGTAGGTGATTGGAAGAATCACACCTTGCATCTGGCGACAGACGGCGCGGGAACGATAACCGATTCGCATCGGCTGGAGGATCAGACGCTTTCCTTGGCCGGCCGCACGGTGGAGTGTCAGGTGTTTGAGTTGCACTATCGCGAAGGTTCGCGAAAGCTGACCGATCGAATTCATTACGCTCCACAGCGTTTTCCCTTTGTACTCCATCGCGAAACTTTCCCCGAACTTGTCCCAGCCGAAGGCAGCCCAAAGGAGGCTGCCACGGACGCGACTGCTGAGGCCGAGCAGTTGATAGAGGTGATGGCCCAAACAGTTCCCCACCAGGTTGGCGAGCAGTTGCTTGCTTGCAGTTTGCTGCGTGCATTTCGCCATCGGCCCAAAGGCGATACGCTCCGATTGGCTTACCTCAACAGAACAGTTCCTGGCGGCGAAGTAGCCGTTTGGACGACCGATTTCGATGCCCAAGGCCAGCTTGTCCGTTGGAGCGTCACAACACTGCTCGCCTATGGCGAGACTCCGCCTGACGATGCGGAAAGTTCGACCGATAGCCCGTAAGAGCCCACTGTCGCCGTACTTGCTAACGTGCTCAAAGTGTTTTGATAGCAAGAGGTTGTGCGCTAGGGGCGGTTCCTTCGACCTTGCCGTTTGAGGGGTGGGTCGCTAGTATAACTGCGTAATAACGCCTATTTACTATTCACGAGGCCGTTTTGGCCCGTTCATCGGATTTTTCAGAGAGGGAATGCTATGGATTCTGCCGGATTGGGAGGATTGCAGTCACGTCGTCGCCGTCCAGGGTTTCGCACCTGGGCATTGGGGCTTTTGGCGGCAGTGATGGCTGTCGTGGGCGTGTTGGCTCCGCTGGTTTGGGCGCGACCCCAAGCGCAGACGCGTAGCGAAAAGCACATTTCGCTGCTCGTCGCTCATTTGATGAATCGTAAGCATCTTTCCGATTTGCAGGTCAACGACGAAACCTCGCAACGGGCATTCACGAAATTTGTCGAAACTCTCGACGGGATGAAACAGTTTTTCCTGCAGAGCGATATCGATGAATTTGCTCGCGAACGATTTTCGATTGATGACTATGTCAAAAAAGGAGACTTGCGAATGCCGAGAAAGGTGTTCGCTCGTTTTTTGCAACGGGTGAACGAGCGTTTTGCCGTCGCACAAAAATATGTCGACGCGGAGCACGATTTTACACTCGACGAAACTCGTGTGCGCAATCCTGACAAGATGGTCTACGCGACCACTCTCGCCGAAGCCGACGAGCGTTGGCGAAAGCGTGTGAAGTTTGACCTCTTGCTACAGATTGCCGATGACGTGGAGCATGACGAGGCCATCGAGAAATTGCACAAACGCTATCGCTCGATCCGTCGCAACTGGGAGCAAACCGACAGCGACGAGCTACTCGAATGGTTCCTCAGTGCGTTGACCATGAGCTTTGATCCGCACAGCAACTACATGTCTCCTAGTACGCTAGAGAATTTTACGATCCAAATGCGTTTGGAACTCAACGGAATCGGAGCTTCGCTGCAGTCGCAGTACGGCGAGACGATCGTCAAGCGATTGGTCCCCGGTGGAGCGGCGGAAAAGGATGGCCAATTAAAAATCGAGGATGTGATCACTGGCGTCGCTCAGGGTGTGGACGGCGAGTTTACCGATATCGTCGAGATGAAGATCAACGACGTCGTGCAGCTCATCCGCGGCAAGCCGGGCACCATCGTCCGCCTCGAAGTCACACCGGCGGATAAGTCGGGAAGAAAAGTCTACAACATCACGCGGGCACGAATTGAATTGAAAGATAGCGAAGCCCGCAGCGAAATCATCGAGCGTGGCCCCAGTGCCAAGGCGGCTGAGAATGCGGCAGAACCGAGCGGACAGGTGGTCGAACAGCCGTTGAGCGATGGCACCGTCAAAAAGATTGGCGTCATCAGCTTGCCTAGCTTTTACATGGATATGGCTGGCCGACGAGCCGGGAATCCGAATTTCCGAAGTACCACGCGCGATGTCCGCAAGTTGCTCGAAGACTTCAAGCACCAAGGGGTTGACCTCGTCGTGATGGACTTGCGATTCAACGGTGGCGGTTCGCTGCCCGAATCGGTGCAGACAACCGGCTTGTTTATCGACCGAGGTCCCGTTGTGCAAGTGAAAGGTTCTAATGGGCTGATTACCCCCTATCCCGACGAGGAAGCAGGGATGGTTTGGTCGGGACCGTTGATCGTGTTGATCAACAAGTTTAGCGCCAGTGCCAGTGAGATTTTTGCCGGAGCGATCCAAGATTATGGTCGAGGAATCATCGTCGGCGATCATACAACGCACGGCAAAGGCACCGTGCAACAGCTTACCGAGTTGGGCGCCGAAATTATGCCGGTGCATCCGCCGAACTACGGAGCGCTGAAAATTACGATTCAGCAGTTCTACCGTCCTGGTGGAGATAGCACGCAAAATCGCGGAGTCGTGGCCGACGTCGAATTGCCCTATCGCACGTCCTTTTTGGACGGTATTGGCGAAGCCGACCTTGATTATGCGTTGGATTTCGACCAAGTAGCTCCACTCCCACACATCAACTACCCCAATGCCAGCGCGCAAATCATCAGCGAGTTGAATCAAAATTCTGAGCAACGTCGTAAAAAGTCGGAGTTCTTCATCGAGGAACGTCACAAGATCGACCGACTCATTCAACGTCAATCCGAAGACACGGTCACGCTCAATAAAGAAAAATTCTTGGCCGAGCGTGAGGAAGTCAATTCGGAAAAAGACAAGAAGGAAATCTCCGATCAACTGCAAGAAGATGATCGCCCCATTTTTCCGCTCACCGAAGACAGCCTCATCGCACCTTACAACGAAGAAGTCGTAGCCATTGCGCTCGATTATCTCAAGCTGTTAGGTGCAAACCGTGTGGCGGTTGCGCGGTAAAAAGATGTGGGAGTAGGCTTGGGGCCTACGTCAGATCGAGACTCAACCCATCGTAAGCAAGTTCCACATTCAACGGTAACTCTGCGCTGATTTTTTCGTAATCTAAATCGTGTGAAATATGCGTCAAAAGTGTCCGTCTTGGCTCCAAGTCAGCGACGACGGCGAGCGCTTCGTCTAAACCGAAATGCGTTGTGTGAGGCTTGCGGCGGAGGCAGTCGAGGATGAGGACGTCGAGCCCTTGCAGCTTGTCGCGACTTTCGGGCGGGATGCCATTGGTGTCGGTGCAGTAGGCGATGTTGCCAAAGCGGAAACCGAGGACGGGGAAGCGTGGCCCATGCAGCAGTCGCATCGGCACGACCGGCGCGCCCAGCACTTCAAACGGCTCTAGGCCAATGGTGTACATTGCGAGCTGTGGCACGGCACCGACGTGCAAGCCATCGCGTGATTGAAAGGCGTAGTCAAACGATTTGCGAATTCGTGCTTCGACCTGCGGTTCGCAGTAGAGTGGCACTGGGCCGCCCAGGTAAAATTGCATCAAACGCAGGTCGTCCAAACCAAAAACATGGTCAGCATGTTCGTGCGTGTAGAGAACGGCATGAGCGATGCCGATTTGCTCGCGCAGAAGTTGCTCGCGCAAGTCGGGCGGCGTATCAATGAGCAAATTGCCCTCGGGCAAGCCCAACGCCAGCCCGCAGCGCGTACGGCGATTGCGCGGGTTGTCGCTTGTGCAGACCGCGCAACCACAGCCGATGGCCGGCACACCGACCGAGGTGCCCGTGCCAAGGAAAACAAGCTGGCCGGTGATATCACGAGTGAATACGGAACGAGACACGAGCAGACTCAAGAGCTGGAATGACGAAACCTGAATGACGAATGACGAAACCAAAAAAACTAGGCGAACCCCGACCGTAAGGGACGGGAGAACAACGAACCAACACTACCTCACTACCCAACCACCTCATGCGACAACCGCCCCAACTGCTCTAGCATTTTCGCCGCCGCCCCACGATCAATCGCTTCCGCCGCCTGCGCAGTCCCTTCCGCCGGCGTCGCACAGTGCCCAGCCGCCAACAAACCGGCGGCCGCGTTGAGCAACACGATGTCTCGCGCAGGCCCTGGTTCGCCAGCCAGCACGCTTCGCACGATCGCCGCGCTCTCGCTCGGATTCGTCACTTGAATTGCTTCGAGCGACGATTGCTGCAAGCCGAAATCGGAGGGTTGCCACTCAAATTCGCGCTCACCGTCGCTATCGACCTGAGTCACCGCGGTCGGGCCCGCCAGCGAAACCTCGCCAAGCCCGTCACCGCCGCTGACGACCAGTGCGCGTTCGGTGCCGAGCATCCCCAGCGCCGAAGCGATCAGCGGTCGGAACTCAGGCAGGCCGACGCCGAGCAGTTGATAGGTCGCCCCCGCCGGGTTGGCGAGCGGGCCGAGTAAATTAAAAATCGTGCGGATGCCCAGTTTCTTGCGGACTGCGCCGACGTGTTTCATGGCGGGGTGCATCAGCGGTGCAAAGCAAAAGCAGAGGCCCAGTTCGTCGAGGCAGCGCTCGACCTGCGGAACGTCGGCCTCGATGTTGACGCCCAGTTCGGCCAGTACGTCGGCCGAACCGCTTTTGCTCGTCACGCTGCGGTTGCCATGTTTGGCAAGTGGCACGCCGACGGCGGCAATCACCAGCGCAGCCGAGGTGCTGATATTGAAGGTCGTGCTGCCACCACCGCCCGTGCCGCAGGTGTCGAGCAGCTTTCTGTGGCGGCTACGGATTGGGGTCATGTTGGCGCGCATCGCTGTGGCAGCGCCGGCCACCTCAGCGACCGTCTCGCCCTTGGCGGCAAGAGTGGTCAGCAACAGGCCAATTTGCTGTTCGCTCCACTTGCCGGTCATGACTTGCCCGAGGGCGTCGGCCATCTCGTCGTACGACAAATCTTCGCCCGCCGAGAGACGGCCTAGCAAGTGGTTGATGGAATCGTTCATAGAGGACAGGTCTTTCGAAACATACAGTTGGGTGCGTATTCGATTGGCAGTATTCAAACTTCAACTGCGACACCTTGCGAAACACCGAACCGCGCCCGTAAGGAAGCGTCCCATTGAGCGAGACGCCTGTTGGAACGCTTCCTAACGGGCGCGGTTCGGTGAAAAGTTTTTTTCGTTATCCAAGTGTCGCGATGAAGAGCCTATCCCAGAACCTTGCGGGAGGGTGCCAGCGGCCGGAAAGGCTGGCACACCCAGGGGTTTTGGGACGTGCAGTAAAATTTGAATAGGCCATTGTATCGTGAACGGCCTTTGGAAAACAACAAGGGATGTAAGATAGAAGATGTGAGATTGATAATGTTCTCGGATTTTCTATCTACAATCCTACATCAAACATCTTTGCAGATATCTTTGTAGGATTCTTCTTGTTTTGGGTCTACCTCTACCCTAGAATGCTCAGCTATGACAAGAAAGGTTCTTCTCGACGTCGATCCAGGCATCGGCGATGCCCTGGCTCTGTGTCTCGCGCTGAATGATCCACGACTTGAAGTGGTGGCGGTCACCGCGACGGGCGGCAATGTTGCGCCTGAGCAAGCGACACGCAATGTTCAGGCGATTATCGAGCAGATCGATCCGGCCCGCTGGCCGCGCATCGGGGCTGCTGACGCGCTGCAACCACTGCGGACGGACGGTCGCGAGCTGTTTGGCAGCGACGGTTTGTGTGGTGCTGATTTTAGCGTCGCTGAGCTTCATCATCGGCATTCGTCGATCAAGATTATCGCCGACGAAATCCGCGCTGCTCCGGGCGAATTGACGATCATTGCTGGCGGACCGCTCAGCAATTTGGCTGCGGTCTTCCAGCGTGAGCCTGATCTGGCCACGCAAGTAGGGCATTTGATCATCGTCGGCGGAACTCTCAGCGGCCCCGGCAACGTGACGGCTGCTGCAGAATTCAACATCTATTGCGATGCCGAGGCGGCGCGTTACGTTTTTCGTTCACCGGTGACCAAAACGCTGTTGCCACTCGACGTGAGTTCGACCGCCGAGTTGGACATCGGTTTGTTGGAACAGTTGCCCGACGCGTCGACCGGCATCGGCCGTGTGTTGCAGGCAACCTTGCCGGGAGCCTTTCGCGCCTTTCGGCAGCGTTTGGGCGTGGAAGGAATTTTTGTCCCCGAGGCGATCGCCGTGGTCGCGGCGGTGCATCCCGAATTGCTGACGACCGAACGATTGTTCTGCGACGTGGAGACCGCCGGGTCGCTCACGCATGGCGCGACGGTCCTCGATCGCCGTCAAGTTGCGGCGGGACATCCGAACATGGATGTCGTGATCGAATTTGATACCTACGCCGCAATTGATTGCATGTTGCGCACGCTGAAGCAGGCGGGGTGATCTACGCCTCGAAAGGCAACGCTGTGAAGCATTTCTGCAGGGGTTTTAGGGGCGAAGCCTCGGACTTTTGCCTAGCCCAGGCCAACGGCCTCGTTGTGCTACACAAGTATTTCCTCGCTTATTTTCTCATTTTTTCTCTCTGGCCCAAACATGAGCCAGCAGTTCGCGATATCGTGAACCCGTTGCAGCCCGAGCCAAACAGTTTGCGGCCCCGGTTCATCCGCTCGCTTGCGATTTACGTAGCCGCCAAGTTGGGCAACCATGCGCACCCTCTTCTGCAACGTCGGCGGAGTGGGAGGCGGCGGCTCCTTGTGAACCACGTGGTACACCGACTTCCACTCTGCGGGCTCGAACACCGCTTCGCAACTGATCTCAGGGAACTCGCGACCCAAACGACAGACGAATAAGGTTCGCCAAGTCACAATCAAGTAAACTGCCAAGCAAGGAAGTACGCGATCGATATGTTCGAAGCGGCGCTCTTCGACGCGACAACCTGATTTTAAGGTTCTGAAATAGACTTCAATTTGCCAGTCATACTACCTCCATAAAAGCCGAGTGTGATTGCTATTATTCATTGGCATCGGCCCTAGCTAGCATTGGGATTTAGGGATATCGAAATTTGGGTTCGGTTTGGGAGTTATCAACTCTGGTGGGTGGTGGGTACGGATTGGGCCAACCTCGCGGGCTCTCACGCAGATGAGTTAGTCGAGATAGTTCGTCGCTGTCGGCGAAGCTGGCCCAGCGTTTCCCCGCCGCTGAAACCTTGCGCGATGTCAACCAACCAACTCGTTGCCAGCGATGAAGCGTGGCGATAGGCATGCCGATTTTTGCGGCCAAGTCAGACAGCCACCACTCGTCAGCATGAAGGTGATTCTCATGCGTTACGCTCTTGGGTAGCCGACCAGTACGAATGCCACGATCTCGCAAGAATCGAGTCAAGATACCAGCGGAGAATGTTGAAGATCGCTTCGGTGGATGAAAGCCGTCTTCATTGAGTTGCGTTGCGATCGCGCCGAGCGTTCGATCTTCGGAGAGCAACGTCTTAATCCGTGAGAACAGTTCGTCATAGTTCGACAACTGTTCGTAGGTCTGCACCGGACGCGTCAACGCATGCTGGCTGACGAACCCGCCAGTCCAACGCAGCTCAACGTCGACGCGATCGGTATTCCCCTCGATCGTCACGGCAACCTGCTCCAATAGCAGGCGCGCAATCGTTTGCCGATCTTCGGGCATTCCAGCGCCGTTCGAGTTCACCAGCCACCAGACGATGCTCGGGATCGACGGCTGCGTATTGCTTGCGCACCTGTTCGACTTCGTAGCACGAACGCGTCAGCTGCTGCTGCTGCCAGTGATCGTCGAGCTGCTTTCGCTCGTGCTGAATCTCTTTTGTTGCAGCTAGGCTCAGCTCCAGCGAAGCAGGCGAGACGGCTTGCAACATCCGCTCGACCACCAGCGATTCGAGCACTGCGCCCGACAGATGTTGGTACTTGGCTTCTCCGTAGTCGATCGCGTTACGGAGGCAACGGTAATTTAATGCCTTCTTGCCATTCGCGTTGCTATAACCAACGAGCATGCGGCACCCGCAGCGGCCGCAGACTACCAAGCCGGCCAATACACTCGGCCCATGCCGGGGAGCGGCGAGCATTTTTCCCAAGACGCTGTTTTTCGCTAGTTTTTCTCGGTTTTTCTCAAATTGGTCCCAGGGAATGTAGACTGCGAAGCGATCACGAATCAGTACCCGACAGGCATCGTGCGATTTTAAGGTTCGCCCTGGGCTGTTAAAAAGTTGGGGTTGTAAGTCATTGGACGTTATCCGGATTTTATTCC
>JAADGD010000238.1:0-420 GCA_013152515.1 Planctomycetota bacterium | reverse complement strand
TGAACACAAAAAAACGCTAAACATGAGTGTTTTTGTCCTTGATGAGCGTCTATTAGCGTTGATTAGCGGTTTCTTCTTTCAAAAAAGTGTGCCAAGAAAACAGGCTTTTACGGGTTTGTATTACAGAGAATTCTCATCAAGAGTCCTGTTCTCTGTGTCCTCTGTACTACTAACCTCAAACATCGTTAAGTTTTTGACAAAGTTTGCGAAGCGTGTGTAAGTTTTTTGACAGGATTGACAAAATCAACAGGATCGAGGTGCCTTGAAATAATCTTGTCGATCCTGTAAATCCTGCCAAAAATAGGTCTTTTGGTTGCGGCCATACGGTCGCGATGTGTCCTCCGTGGTAAAATCCTTTGGACCAATGAGGCACTAAGTGTGGAACAAAAACGCCCCTATGCAAAACACCTATTCTTGCCA
>JAADGD010000245.1 GCA_013152515.1 Planctomycetota bacterium | reverse complement strand
GTGGAAGAAGATGCCTTCATTGTCACTAAACCTTCCGCTAGTGCCGGTCAAGCGGGCGACAAACGCGGCCTGCCCCGCGTCGTTGAGCGCGAGATCGCCGAAACCAGAATTCGAAAACGTGCCGTTGCCGCCGGGCGCGGCTTGGCCTGTGAGGGCGATCTGCGTCAGGTCGGTCGCCCCGTCGCCCCGGAAGATACCGATACCGCCGCTGGTGCCGGTCAGGCGGGCGAGAAAAGCGGCCTGCCCCGCGTTGTTGAGCGCGGGGTCGCCAAAGCCAAAACCCGAGAACGTGCCGTTGCCGTTGGGCGCGGCTTGGCCTGTGCGGGCGATCTGCGTCAGGCCACTTGCACCGTCGCCGAGGAAGATGCCGAACTCGTCGTTGGACCCGCCGCTGACGCCGGTCAGGCGGGCAAGAAACGCGGCTTGCCCCGCGTTGTTGAACGCGGGGTCGCCCAAGCCAGAATCCGAGAACGTGCCGTTGCCGTCGGGCGCGGCCTGGCCTGTGCGGGCGATCTGCGTCAGGTTGTTCAAGCTGTCGCCTCGAAAGATGCCGCTACCGCCGGTCAGTCGGGCAAGAAACGCAGCCTCCCCCGTGCTGTTGAGTGCGGGACGGAATTTACGGCCGGCAATGCTAAGGCCCGAGAACGTGCCATTGCCGTCGGGCGCAGCTTGGCCTGTACGGGCGATCCGCGTCGGGCCGGTCACCCCGTCGCCGCGGAAGTAGCCGAAACCGCCGGTCAATTCACCGTCGGAGTCAGCCAAGAAGCCAACAAACACGGCCTGCCCCGCGTCGTTGAATGCGGGAAAGTTAGAAAAACGCGACAACGTGCCGTTGCCATCGGGCGCGGCCTGGCCGGTGCGAGCGATCTGTGTCAAGCCGCCCGCCTCGTCGCCGAAGAAGATGCCGAACTCGTCGCTGGAACCGCCGCTGACGCCGGTCAGGCGGACAGCAAACGCGGCCTGCCCCGCGTTGTTGAGCGCGGGATCGCCAAAGTCAAAATCCGAGAACGTGCCGTTGCTGTCGGGCGCGGCCTGGCCTGTGCGAGCGATCTGTGTCAAGCCGCCCGCCCCGTCGCCGAGGAAGATGCCGAAGTCGTCGCTGGACCCGCCGCTGGTGCCGGTCAGGCTGGCGAGAAAAGCGGCCTGCCCCGCGTCGTTGAGCGTGGGAGATCTAAATTGCGAGAATGTGCCGTTGCCATCGGGCGCGGCCTGACTTTTCTGGACGACGACCGTGGTGGTCTGGGCGTGAACCGAGGCAAGCGGGTAGAGGGCTGAAAAGAACAGGGAGAGCTTCAGGATGCGGGTCATTTGTCGGTCTTCAATCGTGATGAGGCATCGAATGAGGTTCCGGAAGGCCGTAGCCTTGTAGGCCATTATAACCGAACGCCCCCGTATTTAGCGAGATGGGGAATTCTGAGGTTTTGTACCGAGGTCCTACCGTCGGAAGGAGACTCAGGATTGGCACGAAAGCCGCTTGCGCTGAAAGTGGTACGGATTCATCGTCCGACGTACTTTCCAGGGTAATGCCCTCGATTCGCCCTCGATTCCGTTAACCTGTCTAGCGGTCGCCGTTTACTCGGCCGATTCAAGTTTTACGCCACCGATTCCCACCACTGCGACCCACGGGTCACGTTTCGGAGGCTCGATGGCGATGAGCATGATGATCCTTTGCTCTTGCTTCGCGAGTCGATAGGATCGGATCACCGGGTCGCAATCCCCGCGCAAACAACAATTACGGCCCTCAAAAAAAGTAGCGACGCGGCTATGCCGCGCCATGCCAAAAGCCCTCACCACAAAAAAGCATCCAGCCCTAGTCGCCCCACGCACGAGGATGGTCGGTATAAAAAAGTGCCCCTGGATCGACGCCGCGCGACTCGACACGCTGGAAAGCAGCAGCAAACCCAGGCTGTCGGGCGAGCCGAGGCAGGCAAGCCAACCAAAACACCGCCGCGAGCGCCACCACCATCACGAACAGCAGGCGGCCAAACCATCGCGGACGATCTTGATTGCACAAATCAGGGTTGGATAAACTGGGCAGCGACATCGGGAAAAACCCATTCAAACATGAGGTAGCTCATCAACAACGTCAACACGAGGTTTAAGCTCTGACCACACACGTAGAGCACAAGCGGCTTGCCCCCGTCGAGCGACTTTCGTAGTACGCGGAAATCGGACTGCAAGCCAATGCCGACAAAAGCCAAGCAAAAACACCAACCACGCAGCGTCTTAGTGCTTCCTTTGATAACCGCAGTAAAAATCTCTTCGCCTTGGGGATAGAAATTGTATATCAGCGAGAAGAGAATCGACGCCCCAAGAAAACCGAAAATGAATTTCGGTAACCGTTGCCAAATCTCGATCAGTCCGGGACGAGGCAAACTGGCGTCGCTGTTGGCGTCGCTCTCTTGCTGTCCTGGTTCGACGACCGTCACCCAGTAGGTTGCTACGCCAAAGGCCATCACGCCGATCAATATATTTTGGATCATTTTTACTGTGGTCGCCACGACGACGGCGGTGTCGTCGGTCTCCGAGCCAAGCAGTGCCCCCGCCGCCCCGACCGCTCCAGTCGAGTCGATCGTACCCCCCAGCCACGCGCCCCCAATCACGGGACCGAGGTCGAGCAAGCGGGCGACAATCGGCAACACGATCATCATCACCACCGTAAAAGCCATCGACATGCCAACTGCTAGCGAAAGCTCTTCTTTTTTTGCACGACAGGCAGCGGCGGTAGCAATGGCCGCCGAGACGCCGCAGACCGACATGTCGGCGGCGATCACCATATTAAGTGACGGCGAACTGATCCGCAGCACTCGTTGGCCAAACCAAAAAGTCGAGATGAGTACAATCGGCGTCACGATCCAAGAGATACACACCCCAGGCAACCCAAGCGCCACGAGCTTGCTGAGCAGTACTTCGGCACCGAGCAACACGAGGCCAACCTTCATGAACAACTCGACACGCAGTGCATCGCGCAGCCAACTGGGCGTGCCAAGCGTATTCGAGATAGCGAGCCCAAGCACGATCGCCCACAGAGCATAACCAAGGCCGTAGTAACTCACGACTTTTTGCTGAGCCAAAACAAACGCCAACGTAGCAAGCAAAAAAAGCCCGAGGTAAGCCCGCGCAAAACTCCCCGCGTCGCCGCCCGCCAGTTTCACCCCGCCCGTAAATAACACGCCCACAAGCACCGCCACGCCAAGCAATCCCACTTCTATTCCTTTTAGCCCTTCGAGCGGCGACTCGACCCATTTCCCGGGCTTCGTAAGGTACGGCTTGAGGGGACTGACAATGCCTTGCTCGGGCGCAACGGTCAGCAAAACGGCTGCGAGGCAAATGGTCAGTATTGTGCCGCCGATTATGAGGGCGATACTATCTTCAGAGAGGCGGGGAGGCATGGTGTCGGTATGGGTTAGCATCGCTCGATAAATAACTGCCTGATTTGTGGCGTGACGAAAAAAGTTGTCAATAGTTATTTGTCAATCGTCATTGGCCATAGCAAGAAAGGTTGGGGAGATGCGGGGCAGGCGGATGACAATTGACAAACGACAATGAACTATTGACAAATGACGAGGCCTCCATTTGCGACACTATTTTCTCGAACGATCCTTAGCTGCTGGGAACTTCCACCCAAATGAAAAATATCGCAATGAAGAAATGGAGGAATAGTAAGCAGGATGATGGAGCAACAGAGATTCGCTCCGTCTCGAACGGCCTCAATGATAAACGCCCTGGCTATCGAAAGATAGCCAGGGCGTCAGGGCAGTTCCATTCTAGGGTTACCGAATCAGCGGCTACGGGGCACAGCCGTCCAGCCATCGGCATCGATTTCGGCTTGCGAACGCTGGGGCTGGCTGTTCGTGTTGCTAATGTTGCGATGCTTCGCCGGACCACGATAGACGGCTGTCCACACTTCGACGGTCGGCTTGTGCGACTGCTTGTAGCTGCGGGCCGCCGTGCGGTCGCGCGGATCGAGCAAGCGTGGAGCATTGTAATAGGTGCTGGGGTCGACTTCCGTTTTGGCGGGGCCTGGATCATGTTCTTTTAAGGGATCCACTTCGTCGGCAGGAGGCTCGACATTATGACTGTCGTGTCCTTCGACGGGACGATTGGCGCCGTACGGCGAATTGGCTGGAGCAGGCTCGGGGCTAAAGCTCGGCTGAGGAGTTTGTGGACCGACATTGGGTAGCCCTGAATTACTTGGAGGAAGCACATTGCCCACAGAGCTACCACCGGCACAACTTGAGCAGCCCGGCTCGCTATAGGCCGCCTGACTCACGCCCGTCGAAGAGACGTCGCAACCACAACTGGGCGTAAAGTTGCAAGTATTGCAGGCGGGTGCTACAGCAACGGGACGCATCAACACTTGACGGGCAACGGTTTGGGTGACCGGGTAATAAGCGGTTTGCACAATCGGTGACGATAACGGTGCGTACGCGGTAACGTAAGGCCGATAAGCAGCCGTGTAATTGTTCGGCGATGCGTAAGCTGCCGTGTAGGTTGGTGCATATGCAGCCGTATACGTTGGCGCGTAGGCGGCAGTGTATGCCGGAGCCGTTGTCCCAACGCCCGCACGACGCAAACGCCACTGGTCGACCCATTTGCCGGGATACCAACCCGTGTACGGCTTGTAGGCCACCGTCGGTTGGGCAACGACAGGTCGATAAGCAACCGTTGGCGCAGGGCAAGTCGCGCACTGCGCAGAAGCGTCGACTGCAAACAACAAAGTCATTCCGACTATCACCATGCCAGCCAAAATCGAACGTAAAGCCATCGAACGCATAACAATTGATTTCATAATAGGTGTCCTGAAATTCAGAAAATGGCAAGAGACCTGACAGGTCTCGCTACTATTGGTTTAATCTCCCACCGCACGTCTTGACAAGGAGATTCTGCCGAGAACGAGCGATTTGGTTGTGAATACTATCTGGGGAGACTTTGCAATCTAGGAAGCTTACGACTTTTCGACTGCGGGTTTTGAGGAGCCTTGTACTTTTTTCAGCAACGCTGGCGACTTTTCCGGGGAACGCTGGCACCCGTCCGCCTGCTATCACTGACAGCAAGGCTCTGGGAACCTCTTGGTGTATTATAACTCACGATCGAGTCTCGTGCCGACAAGTTGATGGCTTCGTAACGAGCGCGATGAAGAACAAGCCACTTCGCTACACCATGTTGCAAAAAATCAACACTCCGCCAGCGAATGAATCATCCTTTCACCTCTACGCATTCAATAGCGCTATAGTTCAACAAGGAATTCAGCAAAGAATCGACGCAGAGGCCAAAACAGACGCTGGCGGTTTCGCAACCAGCATAAAGTAAAACCACGCCAGCTCAGCTTTACCGGCGTCTGGACGACGATGCAGTGCTATTTGCTTCAGCAACCGACTTGCTCGTGCTCGGAATGGCTCGAGCGCTATGAAAGGGCTTGGAAATCCGCTTCCAAAGCGAAGCTCCCCAACCGAAAAGGGCGAAGCTACCCGCGGCGTGCACACCCGCGGCGACCCAAGTCGACCAAGATCATGAAACAGCTGGTAAAGGAAAAAAACAGGGAACCGCCGCCAGACTCTACAAAGTAAGTGGCATTGGGCGCTAGCCTGCGGTTTCGTAGGGGTACGTTTTCAACTGCCGCTCGCCTTACGAGGTTTTTCACGAATCGTTTCTAGTTGCGGGCGAAAAATCTCGCCGTCCATAAACTCGTTCAGCCGAACCAAGGTTTGAGCCGGTTGCATTTTCTGCAGGTCTTCGCAGCGGTTTTGGCCAAAATCAAAAGGTGTCAAGCAAAAAACGTCGGTTACATCGCGGAACTCCTGGAAACAAAAGGGACTTCCTCAAGTCCTAGCGCCAAGCTCCCCATTTGGCAAGCACACTTGATGGTTTTTTGAGTTCTGAAATCCCAACAGTCCGTGAAAATCCGGCGCGGGCCAGGGGAGTGGCCTGTTTCGTGACGTTTTTCGAGGTGCCCGTAAGCATTTTGACGGGATTTACAGGATCAACAGGATAGCAGTGCATGGATTTGATCCTGTCTATCCTGTAAATCCTGTCAAATTTGTTTTTGGTTGCGGCCACGGGCCGCGCTGGGTACTCTGTGGTGTTTCCTACAAGATTTCCCCACAGAGCGTTGATGACCGACTCCTACCCTCCACTGCCCGACCCCCTCCCAGAAAATATCCGCAGCGTCCAGCCGGGCGGCGGAAAATGCTATGAGATCGAACTCGCCTGGGGGCGGCTGCGGCGGTGGTACCTCAAGACGTTTCGGCGAGGCTATGTCGAGCGAATGGCTGCGTTGCGTCAGGGCGATGTCGCGGGTGCTCCGCAAGAAATTCTCGATCCCCGCGATCTCAAGTATTGCTGCAATCTGTGCACGGCCCATTGGGAGCCCGAAGACGATCCGTTTCGTTGGCGGGAAAGCCTGCCGTTTGCTCGCTGGGGATTGGCCGAGTTGCTGTTGATGGGTGGCCCCCTGTTGCTGCTGACATTTTTGATAGGATATCTAAGCGAACCGTGGTGTTGGCTATTACTGGTACCTGCGGCGATGTTTGGCTTGATCGTCTACTTTTTTCGCGATCCCGTACGCATCATCCCCCAGGACGACGACGCAATCGTCTCGCCGGCAGACGGTGTGATTGCTGAGATCACTGAACTCGATCATTACGACTTCTTCGACGGGCCTGCCGTGCGGATCGGCATCTTTCTGTCGATTTTTAATGTTCACATCAATCGTGCCCCTCGCCACGCCCGCGTCGTTGCGATGCACTACAAGCCGGGTGAGTTCCTCAATGCGATGAATCCCGAGAGTGCTCTGCGGAACGAATTTATCTGGATCGGGCTGGAAGAGGTCGAGCGGCCCGAACGCAAACTGGCTGTGCGAGCGATCTCGGGGCTGATTGCTCGGCGGATTGTTTGCGTCCTAAAACCGGGGCAGGA
This sequence comes from Planctomycetota bacterium, assembly GCA_013152515.1. Taxonomy (GTDB): domain Bacteria; phylum Planctomycetota; class Planctomycetia; order Pirellulales; family Lacipirellulaceae; genus Bythopirellula. Next base: position 1,988 of record JAADGD010000245.1, on the reverse strand, counting down.
GGTCCAGCGGGGCGAGAAATTTGGTATGATCAAGCTCGGTTCGCGGACCGAGTTGATTTTGCCCCGCGACAGCGTGCGGGTAGAAGTTGAGGTTGGCCAGAAAGTACAGGCTGGCAGCACGGTCTTTGCTCGCTACTTGGGATGACGTGTACTCGTCATTTGGCTCCCTTCCCTTACGGTCGGGGCTCGCGTTTTTCGTCATTTGTCATTCGTCATTTGTATCTGCTATGCGTCGTATTCGTGCCATTGCTGTGCTGCCCACGCTGTTTACGTTGGGAAACCTCGTTTGCGGTTTTTTTGCGATCGTGGTCGCGTCGCGGATTGCGAAGTCGGGCACTTTGGATTTTGTGCCGGCCCCTCGGCTAGAGACCGCGCGGCAGTTGTGGGGCAGCGTCGACCCGACGCATAATCTGATGCTGTGCGGTGGACTGATTTTTTTGGCGATGCTGTTTGATATGTTCGACGGACAGGTCGCTCGGCTGACGCGAACGACGAGCGACTTTGGCGGCCAGCTTGATAGCCTCTGCGATGTGGTGTCGTTTGGCGTGGCACCGGCTTTTTTGCTCGTGAAAATGTGCCCACAGTTTACGAATTTACATCGCGAAGCGGGCTGGGCGATTGCCGCTCTGTACGCATGTTGTGCGGCGTTGCGTTTGGCCCGCTACAATGTCGAAACCGACGAGACGGACGATCTGGGTTGGTTCGCGGGTTTGCCAACGCCTGCAGCTGCGGCAGTCGTCGCCAGTTTTGCAATTCTTTCGTACACGATTCGCAATGAAATCAACTTTGAAATCTACGCAGACTTCGATTGGTGGATGCAACGACTGTTGCCGCTGTTCGTTGCTGGCGTGGCGCTGCTGATGGTGTCTCGGGTGCCGTATCCGCATCTTGTGACGCAGTTACTCCGTGGCAAGCGTAGTTTTTCGCATGTCGTCACGATTGTCGTGACGATGATTGCGTTGCTGACTGTGCGTTGGTATGCGATACCGATCTTGGGCTGCGGTTATGTGGCTGTGCCTGCTTTGCGTACGGCTTGGCAATGGATGGTTCCTACCAAAACGTCTATCACAACAACACCCAACGAGGCAGTTTAAGCGATGTTCACCGGATTAGTTCAACGTCTTGCGACCGTGCATGCGATCACTCCCGATGGCCCCGGCGTGCGGTTGACGATTGCCGAACCGACAATTGCTGTCGCCGCCAAGCTGGGCGACAGCATCGCCACCAACGGCTGCTGCCTGACCGTAGTTGAAAACGATCAACAGACGCTGACCTTCGAAGCGGGCCCCGAAACCCTGCTCCGCACCACGCTCGGCAAGCTGGCCGTCGGCGATTCGGTCAACCTTGAAACCTCGCTTTGCATGGGCGACACGTTAGGCGGCCACTTGGTCAGCGGCCACATCGATGGTGTCGGCACCGTCGACCAGCGGCAAGACGACGAAGAGTGGTCGACTTTTTGGATTCGTGTGCCCGGCGAACTCACCCGCCAGATGGCCAGCAAAGGCTCGGTTGCGGTGGACGGTGTGAGCCTCACGCTGGTGGACGTCGAAGCCGAGCGATTCAGCGTTGCTTTGATACCTCATACGTTGCAGGTGACCACTCTCGGCAGCCGCCAGGTCGGCGATCGAGTCAACCTCGAAACCGATCTGCTGGCGAAATACGTCGAGCGACAGCTGGAGTGGAAGTCATAAGATAGGTATGGAATCTGCAACGTCGGCGAGGCGTAGCTCGCCGGCTACCTTTATAACTCGTTCTTCTTAACTAGCGCCTCGCGCCTCACAACTAGCGCCTCTTTATGTCCCGCCAAACCAAAACCTTTCTCATGCAGCGTTTTCGCGAAGTTGGCATTCAGCCAGCGACGCGGCACGGGCAGAATTTTTTGATTGACTTGAATCTGCAGCAGTTGATCGTCGACTCGGCCGACTTGTCGTATCGCGACGTGGTGCTGGAGATCGGCACCGGCACGGGGGCGTTGACCGCCCTGATGG
>JAADGD010000290.1 GCA_013152515.1 Planctomycetota bacterium | reverse complement strand
ATCGATCGACCATTTTGCATTAGAAAAAATCCGATGAAAGGCGGAGTGATGCCGATCGACGCCCCCCGCGCGAAGCATTCCCGTGATTGTTCGACGAGGAGCAAACACCCAGCCAACCGTCAATTCTCGAAGATTTTTATGCGTAGCCGGTGTCATCGTCATCGCAAAGACTTGCAATAAATCGGAAAAAGAGCTAACAATATCCATGGTCGCGTTCCTTTCGGTGATGGGTCGGCTACACATCACTCAATATCGGAAGAACGCGGCTATTTTTTCACTACCTTAATCACAGCACGCTCGTGCTAGCTGCGAAAGTCGAAGTTAGAGCGTACGAAACAACGCATCGGCAGAAAGGATGTTTTCGAGGCGTGGGTGTTTTGAGCATGAGGCACTCGGGCGAGTTTCGGGTTGGCAGTGAACAAGGCTTGCCAAAACAACCGCAAAAAGAGTACCAAACCAAGCGACAGCAATGCGGGCAACGCTTGCCTTGCATCGCGAAAGGCGAGTGCCAAGAAGGATCAAAACCAGAGCCCTAACTCACGTGACTACAACGACTTACGCACAAGCAGCAAAGAGAGTGCCGGGAATCGCTGGGTATTCGGCATTCTCTGGTCGAAATATAATAGTGTCTGGAAAATTCTTAAAAACGCGCGATTTTCTGCTAACACGATAAACGATGCCCCAAAAAGGACAACAACTCGATCTGACGAGTGACGACGACTTGGCAGAAGCCAGTCGGTCAAGGGTCGGCAACCGCTTCCTAGGCATCCATTTTGTCTGCTGCGACGTCTACTCACGCGTCTATGCCAACCGCGAACAAACTGCCTACGTTGGCAACTGTCCCCGCTGCGCGAAGCGAGTCCAATTAAAGATTGGCTCTGGCGGCACCGATTCTCGGTTCTTTAAGGCCTATTGAATCGAGTCGAGAGGCAAGAGTCGGGCGTTAAAAGCTGGTCGGTGATAGCTGCTAGCACGAGTTCTTCTTTCGCTTGTCCTCGCTGGCCAATTTTTCTACGATTGGCCAGCATTTTTGTTGCCGCCGAACTTTGACTGCCTCTCTTGCGTTGTTCTTCATTATGTTGCTTGATTTTGAAGTCCGTAGCTGTAGCCGCCTTTGTGCCCAGACGGGCAAGGCATTGCAGCCGGGCGAGGTCTATTTTTCGGTGCTAGAAGTCGAAGAGGCAGAAACGATTCGTCGCGACTACGGCGCAGAATCGTGGCAAGGCCCTCCGAAAGGTAGCCTCGGCTGGTGGCGATCGCGAGTGCCGGTGAAAGACGAGAAGCCGAAGCTGGCACCGACTGACGTGATGTTGAATCTGTTTACTGCTTTGGCTGACAAGCCAAGCGACTTGCAGTTTCGTTATCTGCTAGGGCTGCTGTTGATTCGCCGGCGCGTGTTGCGACGCGAAGAGGCAAGCTGTAATGATGAAGGGCAGGAAATTTTGATACTTTTCGCGCCGCGTCGCGACCAGCGTTACGAACTGGTTGTCAATGAACCCGACCCACGACAGGCTGAGGAAATTCAACAACGGATGATTGACTTGCTTTATGGAGATGGCCTTTACGGAGATGGCAATGACGAATGACAAGCCAAGGCAGAAGGCGGAAGGCGGAAGGCGGAAGATCAGCCGTGGCGCCACGCAGCGCCAGGCGAAGCGTCTTTTGCTCCTTCTGATGATCGTGTTTTGCGGCTCGGGGGCTTCTTGCAATCGGGCGTTCCGCAACCCGTTTGCCACAACCGGTCCACCCGCTCCCGAAGTCTTGCAAATGGGAATGTCTCTCGACCAAGTCGTTGCCGCCGTTAATCAAAACGCGTCACGAATCGTCAGCTACCAAACAAACAACGCCTCGATTACCGTGCCAGGAATGCCTGGAATACCGCTGCTACGTGGCAACATCGCCGCGTTAGCGCCGGGCAAGGTTCGACTACAAGCGTCAACAACATTCACTGGCCCGGAGGTCGATCTGGGATCGAACGACGAGCTGTTTTGGTTTTGGGTCAAACGGAACGAACCGCCGGCGCTTTACTTTAGTCGTCACGACCAATTCGCCAATAGCGCTGCCAAACAAGTGATGCCGATCGAGCCGCAATGGTTGCTCGACGCGTTGGGCATGATGCAATTCTCGCCCAACGATCGCCACGAAGGACCTTTTCCGCATGGCCCCTCTTCGCAACGCAACGGCGAAATCGAAATTCGTTCGGTCATTCAAACACGAGGAGGCCAGATGTCCAAGAGCACGATTATTGACGCTCGTCGCGCTTGGGTACTCGAACAACACGTCTATGATGCCTCGGGGACGTTGGTCGCAAGCACGCGGGCGAGTAAACATCGATATTACCCAGCAGTCGGCGTTTCGTTGCCAGAGAAAATTGAATTGCGTTTGCCCGCCGCACAGCTCTCGCTGTCTATCAACGTCGGAACCGTGCAACTCAACACGCTGCCCGACAACCCTGCGCTCTGGAGCCTGCCCGCTATTACCCCGCAAATCGATTTGGGAACCGCCGCACCGGGCAGTCTAGCACCGATACGCAGTGCTGGCAGCAACGATTGGACGACTGGCGCCTCCCCAGCCTTCGTCGGTCTTTCGCCACAATCCTTCAGCAACACGCAGCTTGGATTTCAATCGTCGGTACCCTTCACCTCGGTCGTACCGCCAAGTCCAACACCAGCTCCGGTGGCCTTGGCGCCGGTTGTGCCGCAGGGGCCAATTACCCAACGACTCCGGCCTGGAGGAGTGGCGATACCGCTTGGCGTGCGGTGAGTCGCAGAGGTTTGCTCTCCCCAAATACGCCGACACCTGTGGTATGAGGCCGCTGCTTGCTAAGATACCATGAGTCCGAGAGTATTTCATACAGGTTGCAGGCGTCGAATGGTACCGCATGTGTGTTGCGATTGACCGTAAGGCGAGCGGCAGATGAGAATTGACTCTTTGAGAACCGTAGGCTAGCGCCACTGCGGCTGATAAAAACTGTTCGGCCGATAAAATTCAGCCGCGGTGGCGCTAGCCTGCGGTTTCGTAGAGGGTACGTTTTCAACTGCCGCTCGCCTAATGTTCAATACTTTTTGCACAGGGAGGAAAACAAAATGAAACTGGTTATTATCGGTGCAGTTGCAGGAGGTGCGTCGGCTGCGGCACGCGCTCGACGGCTAGACGAAGAGGCGGAGATTATTCTTTTCGAGCGGGGCGAAGCGCCCTCGTTTGCCAATTGCGGGCTGCCCTATTATGTCGGCGGCGTGATCGAAGACCGTAACGACTTGCTGGTCTCGCCGAAGCAGCGATTGATTGATCGTTACCGGCTCGACGTACGCACGCGGGCCGAAGTCCTTCGCATAGATCGCGATCAAAAATGCGTACACGTTCGCGATCTGACCACCAACGAAGAATACCAGCAGGCCTACGATAAAATTGTCCTCTCACCGGGTGCCGCTCCTTTGCGTCCGCCGATTCCAGGGGCCGACTTACCCACCGTCTACACTCTACGCGACCTGAGCGACGCCGATCGTTTGCGCGAAGCGGCCTCGGATGCTAAGCAGGCCGTTGTTATCGGTGCGGGATTTGTTGGTCTCGAGATGACCGAAAATCTTGTTCATCTGGGCATCAAAACCACCGTTGTCGAGATGGCAGATCAAATTCTTCCGCCGTGGGATGCCGAGATGGTCGCTCCGATCGCCAACCATTTGCGCGAGAAAGGCGTTCACCTAAAACTTTCTGATGCGGCCAATGCGATCGAATACAAATCCGCAGAAAAGAGTGGCTCACAACTAGCCGTGAAACTCAAATCGGGCGAAACGCTTACGGCAGACTTTGTCGTGATGAGTGTCGGTGTCCGTCCCGAAAATCAACTGGCGGTCGACGCAGGACTCGAAGTTGGCCCGCGTGGCGGCATTCGCGTCAACGAGTCGATGCAGACCAGCGACCCCGATATCTACGCCGCCGGCGACGCAGTAGAAGTTCGACACGTCGTGGATGGCTCGCCTTGCCAGATTCCTTTGGGCGGCCCGGCCAATCGCCAAGGCCGTTTGGCGGCCGATCATATTTTCGGTCGCCCTGGACTCTACCGCGGAACACAAGGCACGGCGGTCGTCGGTGTGTTTGATATGACGGCGACGATGACCGGCTTCAGCGAAAAAGCCCTCCTGGCTGCGGAGCTTGCTTACGAGAAAATCTACATCCATCCCGCTCATCATGCCGGCTACTACCCAGGCGCCCAGCAGCTATCGTTAAAATTGTTGTTCTCGCTCGACACGGGAAAAATCCTCGGCGCAGAAGCTGTTGGTCGGTCAGGAGTCGATAAGCGGATCGACGTGTTGGCCGTCGCAATCCAAGCCGGCATGACTGTTTACGACCTCGAAGAAATGGAGTTGGCCTATGCCCCGCAGTACGGTTCGGCCAAAGACCCGATCAACATGGCTGGGTTCGTAGCCGCAGGCGTCTTGCGAGGTGACCAGCCGATCGTGCATTCGAGCGATTTGCTTGCCGGTTCGATCGACCCATCGACCTACTTGCTCGATGTCCGTTCGCCGGGCGAATTCGCAGCGGGGCACATCAAGGGTGCGACCAACATCCCACTCGAAGAACTTCGGTCACGCCTCGAAGAAGTACCGGCTGACGGAGCCATTATTGTTTACTGCCAAGTAGGCCAGCGTGGTTATTCCGCGACGCGCATTCTCCTACAAAAAGACCGTGAGGTCAGCAATCTTAGCGGCGGATATCTAACTTACTTGGCGCAACAGAACACGTAACCTGACGGTCAGCTTCGTGAGGAAATAAAGTGTGTTCAATTGATCCCAAAAAGCCCAACTTTCTGTGAAAAGCGGCTCTTCAAAATCACTTTCTGAGGTGTAAACCCTACATTCAGTCGAGACTTAGCTTGCAAGCCTTGAGTGGATTTCTCGACCTATACTTGCGTGAATAGGTAATTTCAACTGCTGAAAGCTTCTTTTTCCCGAGCAATCTGTTCAACATAAATCTGACGTTACAGCCGACTCACAGATGTCCAAAAAAGCTTTCAACAAAACGAAAATCAATTTCTGGGTAGACGTCTTACTACTCGTCGTCTTTCTGTTGTTGTGCTGGGCATCTGTCGTGACACGCTATGTGTTTCCTGTTGCAACTTTGTCGGAAGGATGGACGTTGTGGGGTTTGGACTACCTCGCCTGGACCGACATCCAATTTGCGATCCTTTGTGCGATGCTGGCAACGGTGTTGCTCCACGTCATGCTGCATTGGACCTGGGTGTGTGGAGTCATCGAGAGTTGGAATCGGAAGCGGCGAGGCAATGGCTCGGCCGAAAAAGCGGACACCGGAAATCGCACTCTTTGGGGAGTTGGATTTCTGATTGTTCTGCTGAATGTACTAGGGCTCGGTATTGCGGTAGCTGCGTTATCCGTTCAGCAGGCTATGCCTTAGAACTTGTTTTAGAATTCTCACGTTCAGCCACGGGGGCTGGGGGCCAGGGTTTGGGGACTAGGGAGAGGAGGGCTGCAAAGTGCGTCCTTGGCGGTTCACTTTATCCAGAACGATTTTGCAGTTCACCTGGGACTAGGGATTGTAAGCCCGATCTTCTGGGGCAGCGTGTTTGGACTCGCTTGCCCTTCCTACTTTTCGGACCGATCATCGTCTGAGATGCGATAAAGGTGCGTGTCGGTGCGAAGCAGTAGATCGCCCTCCGCGACGACTGGCGATGCCATGAGCTGACCCTCTAGGTCGTTTTGGGCGAGTTCTTGGTACTCGTCGCCGGCGGCAATCACGGTTGTGCGGCCCTCGCGGCTGCAAAGGTAGATACGACGGTCGGCGTAGAGCGGCGAGGCCGAGAATTTGCCACCGATCCGCTTTTTCCAGAGCTGGTTGCCGCTGGTCGTGTCGAAACATTGGGCGATGCCACTGTCGTTGATTGTGTAGATTCGCTGGCCATAGACGAGCGGCGAGGGGCTGTTGGGGATTTGCTTTGACTTTTTCCAGTCAACATGGGTTTCCGTAACATCGCCATGCCCGTCGGGGCGAATGGCTACCAGTTCTGGACGCATAAACCCTGTGCAAATATAAACGTGTTGTCCATCATAGACCGGTCGCGGGGCAAGTGAAAACCCGCGGCCATGATCCACGCGCCAAATCTCTTTGCCAGTACGCGGCGCGTAGGCGACGCACCATTGGGAACCGGGGATCACCAGTTGGTCTTCGCCGTGAATGTTAATCAACAACGGGGTGCTGAAAGACTTGCGAAAGTCGGGGACATCGGTGCGGAGCGGTGGACGATCGGTCTGCCAAGCCTTGGTACCATCGGCTGCATGGAGAGCAAGGATGTATTGTGCGTCCATGCCATCGCAAGTTAGCACCAACAAATCCTCGAACAGCAGCGGCGAACTGCCAGGACCTACGGCGTGTTCTATCCTGATGCGTTTCTGCCACAGAACCTTGCCTTCGGTCGTATCTAGGCAAAACGTGCCGTAATCGCCGAAATGGCAATACAAGCGACCTTCGGCGAGAACTGGCGTGGGCGAAGCGTAGCTGTTGAGCGGATGGATCGCTTGGGGAGCGTCGACGTCCGCCAGTTTGATCTTCCTGAGCAGCTTGCCTGTGCTGAGATCAACTTCGCTGACCCAAAGCGTGATCGTGTGCGCAACCTCCAGCTTCATGCCAGCTGGGTTGGTGCCCTTGGCTAAACGTTCTGCTTCGCTGGCAGCGACTTCGGTGGCGGAGGTGAGCCAGATTTTTCCGTCAGCGACGACTGGCGACGACCAGCCTACGCCGATGACCGGAGTTTTCCAGACGATGTTGGTCGATTCGTCCCAGCGAAGCGGCAAGCCGGTGGCGTTGGAGATTCCTTGACCGTCGGGGCCGCGAAACTGGGGCCATGGGAGTTCAGCCTTGGCATTGGTCAGCGAGAATAAAAAGCAAGTGACTGCCGAGAACCATTTCCATCGCATCGTAAATCTCCCTACGGTTGCATTCACCGAACTAATGGCGTCAGTATAACGCGAGGGAAGTTTTGGGGCTATGGAGCCAATTCTATGGCGATTGAGGGACTTCATTGGGGACTTCTGCGACGTGTAGGTCGCCGACTATTTTCGCACTCAATAGGCGTTTTCTTGTTTGTAAACAACCAACGCAGTTTGAAGGAGGATTTTGACATCCATCCAGAGCGTCCACTCGCGGATGTAGCGATGGTCGAACTCGACTCGCTTTTCCATTTTTTCGAGCGTTTCGGTCTCGCCGCGCCAACCGTTGACTTGGGCTAGGCCGGTGATTCCTGGCTTGACTTTGTGGCGAAGCATGTAACCGTCGATGAGGCTACGGTATTGTTCGTTATGAGCCGAGGCATGGGGACGCGGGCCAACCAAAGACATGCTGCCGCCTAGCACATTCAGCAATTGCGGTAGCTCGTCGAGTGAAGTGCGGCGTAGAATGCGACCGATCGGCGTGATGCGGTCGTCGTCTTTGGTCGCTTGTTTCACGACTTTGTCGTTGTCGCTGGCGCGCATCGAACGGAACTTCCAGACGCCGATTTCTTCGCCTTGGAGGCCGTAACGCTTTTGACGGAAAAAAACGGGGCCTGGCGAGGAGCGTTTTACCAGCAAAGCAATGATCGCCATCGGTAGCGCCAACAGCAGTAGTGCCAGCGAAGCGACTAACAAATCAAATCCCCGTTTGAGCACACCGTCAATGCCACTGATAGGTGTTTCAAAGACGCTAACGACGGGCAGGCCGTTGATTTGGTTCCAACGGGCGTGGAGCATCTGGAAAACGAAAAAGTCAGGGACGATGTAGACCGAGGCGGTGGTGTCGCCGAGTTTGTCGAGATAGTCTTGGATGCGTTTTTCGGCGCGCATCGGGAAGGTGATGAACACCATGTCGAGTTCGCCGCTTTTCGCCAAGCCGACGAGCTTGTTGAGCGTACCAGCGCGTGGGCACTCTTTCTCGTCGATGTCGTTGTTTCGGCTGGGGGGACGATCGTCAAAAAAACCGGCGAGTTCTAGTCCAAGCTCCGGCGAGGATTCGATGTTCTGCGCTAATTGCAAACCGAGTTGGTTGACACCGCAAATGGCAAAGCGACGGGTGTTGAATCCCCGTTTGCGTAGGTTTTTGAGAATCATCCGCAAAACAACGCGACCGCTAACCATCAGCAGCGGCGTAGCGATCAGCCAAGCGATCTTGGTTTGATAGCTGAATTCGGCATTGAACTTCGTCAGCAAACCGATTCCCAGCACAGCAGGGGCAGTGTACATCCAATTCAGCAACACGCACCACAATTCGAGCGTCAACCGCGAACCACGCCAGCTGCGATAGAGACCGCTGACTTCGATCGCAATCATGTGGATGATCAAAGTCGTTGCACCGACGACAGCCAAGTTTTCGAGGTGCTCGTTATCGGTGTAACGCGTGGCGAACAGGGTAGCACTGACGATCGCAGCCGCATCGAGCAATCGATAAACGACATCGACAAAAGAACGGTGCGTCTGCACTTTGAAATCAGGAGAATCTGCCACGGGTGTCACCTAGAGTTAGTTTCGAGAGAGAATGTTGCTTGCAACTCTACGTTTTCTTGGGCCACGTGCGGGTAGCTATCTCTCCGCAGAACCCCAGAGAATTGGGCCGTTTGAGCCGATTGAAGCGGCAAAACTGCAACTGATGGTCCCTAGTCACTGCGATGTTGCAAGAAATCAACGTTTTGATGTCGTGGTAGCAGGGAACTTTTTGCCCTTCTTCTCCGTCCTATCCGTTGTCCTCGGCTCTGCTCCGTCCCACCCCGTAGCCCTCGGCTCTGCCGGGGGACGAAGCCGGGAGGAAGTATTTATTTTTCGGTCGTAATCCCCCGGCAGAGCCGGGGGGCTAGCCCAATGCCACTTACTTTGTTGAATCTGGTGGTGGTTTCCCCTGTTTTTCTTTTGTTTGCTGTTTCATAAATTTGGTCGACTTGGG
>JAADGD010000059.1 GCA_013152515.1 Planctomycetota bacterium | reverse complement strand
TTTTTGGCTGTTGTTGTGTGAGCTGGATCCTTTTTCTTGCGTTGCATCAGTAGCGTCCGCGGCGGCGTTCTTTGCTTGGCAAAATTTCTAGACAGGTCGTCCACCAGCCGTTGAGGATCGTGTCGACGAATTCTTCGGGTAGTTTTTCGGCACGCATTTCGGCGGCGAGCGCGGCGTGATCGTAGTGAACGGGCACAAATTCAACACGCAACCCATTAGCATCGTGTGCCAACACGGTGTACCAAACGTTGGTCGAGCCATTGTTCTCAGGCCGCCCAAGCACCCCAACATTGACGAACCGACGGTCGTGCGTGAGTTCGCGTTGCCACTTGATACCGGTGTGTGTGGTAAGCATCACATCGACATCGGATTGTTCGGCCAGCGCGTTTAAGAATTGGGTCGAAGTCGTGCTTTCCCACAGGAATTCGTTCATCTTGCGGGGGCTGCCGTGGCTAAGTAGCAAGCTGCGAGGGCCGAGTTCGATGCGTAGTGATTCGGAGAGGGCACGCATCCATGCGCGATGATCGGCGTCGGTGTGGCGAAGGGTGTACTCGTAGCTGATCTGTGCAAAATGATTGTCGCGCGGGTCGGTGTAGCCGCATTGGCAATCGTCAAGCTCGTTGCCGATCGAGTTGTCGTAGTTGCCTTGGATGCAGACGACGTTGCTGTTGCGCAAGAGTTCGAGGCTGCGATTCGGACTGGGGCCAAAGCCGCCAAAATCGCCAAGGCAGTAAACGGCGTCGACGCCCCGCTGCCGAGCGTCGTCGAGCGCGGTCGCGAGGGCGAGGTGGTTGCTATAGATGCCGCCGAAGCAGGCGATGCGTTGCGGTGTGGTCATGCGAGTATTGTATGGGAAACGGTTGAGGTGTGTTGGTTGAGTAGCTCACATTTCCGTACACGATTGTTTTACTTGCACCATTCGGAGTAGACTGACAGTATGGATAGCACTCAATTAGTGAACTTAGCGGGCCGACTGGCGGCGTCGGAGATTTCGGCGGCGGAATTTTTGCGATTGGCGGCGGTCGAAGTAGGACAGCCGGAGATTGCCACCGTCGATCTCGAACGGGCGGGGCGCTGCGGTTTTCCTGAGGTGATTTATGGCCCGGGCAAAACGGCAGAGGCGATCACTCAGATTGCCGCGCAGTTGTTGGCCAACGAGCAGCGCGTGTTGGTGACACGTGTGGAAGCTGACAAGGGAGCAGAGCTGCTGCGGCAATTTCCGGCGGGTCGTTACAATGAATTAGGGCGAACATTGCGTATCGATTTGTCACAGCCGCCAGCGGAAACGGCGGGGCAAGTAGCAATAATCACCGCCGGAACAAGTGATCTACCCGTCGCCGAGGAGGCGCGCGAAACGCTCGCCTGGATGAACGTGCGAGCGACGATGGTGCACGACGTTGGCGTGGCAGGACCGCATCGGTTGCCGGAGCGGTTGGCAGAATTTTCCGAAGCGGATGCGATTGTGGTGGTCGCCGGCATGGAAGGCGCGCTGCCGAGCGTGGTGGGCGGTTATGTGCCGTGTCCGGTGTTTGCTGTGCCGACGAGTGTCGGTTATGGGGCGAGTCTGGGCGGCTTGTCGGCGCTGTTGACGATGCTCAACAGTTGTGCGAGCAATGTGGCAGTGGTGAACATCGATGCGGGTTTTAAGGCGGGCTATCTGGCGGGATTAGTTGCAACGCGACGTAGGAAGTGAGAATGAAGATGTGAGAATGAAGATATTTTAGATCTTCAATCTTCAATCAAACCTCTTATATGAAACGAGTTATTCAATGCAAGATGTCACCTCCACACCGTTGCCGAACCTTCCTCCGCGCCAAGCCAATAGCCACAAGGGCGACTATGGCCGTGTGTTGATTGTTGGGGGGTCGCGCGAGATGGCGGGCGCGCCGGCGTTGGCGGGGATGGCGGCGCTGCGAAGTGGGGCGGGGTTGGTGACACTTGTCGTGCCACGTTCAATTCAAAGTACAGTGGCCAGTTTTGAGCCAAGCATCATGACCTTCGGGTTGGGCGATCCGTGCGATGATTCTTTGTTTGCCGAAAGTCAATCCGAAATCCTCGATGCGGCAGCGAATAAGGATGCTGTTGCGATAGGGCCAGGGCTTGGTCGTGGCGCGAGTACGGCCCGGCTGGTAGGTGATCTTTATGCAAGTGTTCGGCAGCCGATGGTTGTTGATGCTGATGCGCTTAATGCGCTGGCGAAAGCTCCGGCGTTTTCGCAGAAGCCGGGTGGTGTGCGGATATTGACGCCTCATGCGGGGGAGTTCGAGCGGTTGGCTAAGCAGCAAGCTGCGGGCGAAACCGACAAGCGGGCGGGGCAAGCGGGTGCGTTGTGCGATCGGGATGGGAGTGGGCGAACGATCGTGGTGCTGAAGGGGCATCGCACGGTTATCACCGATGGCGAGCAATATGCCGTTAACGCAACGGGTAACCCCGGCATGGCGACCGGCGGTACGGGCGATTGCCTTACGGGAATAATTACGGCACTGGTCGCGCAGGGCTTGAGCCCTTGGGAGGCGGCGCGTTTGGGCGTGCATGTGCATGGGATGGCGGGTGATTTGGCAGCGGAGCGATTGGGGCAAGTGTCGTTGATTGCGAGTGATTTGATCGACTTTTTGCCGGCTGCGTTTGTGAAGCTTGCACAAAAACCGAACCGCGACCGTGAGGGAGCGTCCGAGTAGGCTTCTAGCTCTGGTGGATCGCTCCCTCACGGTCGCGGTTCGGTTAATAATGAGCAGTTACTTGCCCAACTGATCCGCCAGATGCCCTGCTTTGTAAATCTTACGCAGTGCCTCACGAATCGCGCTGCTGTGGACCGACACAGCTCGGCAGACTTCGTCGGTGTAAAAGTAGGCGGAGGTTAGCGATTGGATGTTACCATCGAAGATGATGCCGACGAACTCGCCCGCTCGATTGACAACAGGGCTGCCCGAGTTGCCGCCGATGATGTCGGCGGTGCAGACGAAATTGAGTGGCGTCCGTTTGTCGATTTGGCTCTCATGGCTGGTCCATGATTCTGGCAGTCGCCAATCGCCATGCGCTTGGTGTGCCGCTTGATGTGCGAAAGCACCACCCATCGTCGTCCAGGGAGCGACCGTTTGGCCTGCTTCCTGATAGCCGCGAACAGTACCGAAGGCGAGCCGCAGTGAAAACGTGGCGTCGGGGTAGCTATCGGTGCCGTGGAGGGCGACCTGTGCGGCGTTGATTTGGGCGTAGGCTTGACGTTCGATTTCTTTGTGCTTGTCACGAATTCGGCGGATGCGACGGTATTCGGGCTCGAGCAGTTGGGCCAACTGTATCATCGTGTCTGGCGAATTGGCCAAACTAGCTGCGTCGTCACCAGCTATTTTTTGGCGTACTTCAACCGATGCGAGTTGGGATCCTTGAATCAGGGCCATAGCGCGCTGTTGAGGGCTTTGGCCGGCGAGTACTTTTTTGACGAGCGGGTCGTCGCCACCGCGGTCTTCTGCGAAAAGCGAGAGCGAATCGGCCAGTTTGGCGATTTCTAGGTCTTCATAAATCGGTGCCGGCGAGAATAATTTTTGGAGGAGCGATTCGCGGGCTGAGTCGCGATACTCACGCAGTCGCTCGCCGCTCGGTTTTTGATCTTCCGAGGCCATCAGCAGCAAATGATTGGCAAAATGATAGTACTGGCCATCCATGACGGTCCAAACGCCGATGAACGCGGCGCGCTCTTGCTGGACTTGGGCGATCTGTTGCCAAGCGGATTCAGCATCTTTTAGGTCTGCTCGACCGCGAAGTGCGGCCAGCAAAGCGTCCTCTTGTTGCTGTTTGGTTGCAATGAATTTGGGCGTCTGCAAACCTTGCAACATTCCGAGCGAACGCTTGCGGTTGTTTTCGATGCCGAAGCGGGTACGACTGGCGCGTCGCTGTTGTTCGGGGCCTGCCAGGCTGTATTGTTGGAGCATGATTTCTTTGCGGCGCAGGTAATTAAGCCTGCGCGGCAGCTTTTTGTCGCGGAGGTAACGGAGCGCAGCGGTCGTAAAAATTCGCTCGGTACGACCGGGATTCCCCGAGACAAAGACGAGTTCGTCCGCGCCTGCGCCGTTTTCGGACCAACGCAAAAAGTGGTCGATTTTCGCCGGTTTGCCGTTTTCATAGACGCGAAACAGCGTGACATCAAGGCAGTAGCGCGGATATTCAAAATTGTCGGCGTCGCCGCCGAAAAATGCACTCGACGCTTCGGGGGCCCAGACTAAACGGACGTCGGTGTATTTTTTGAAGCGATACAGGTGATACTTCGCTCCACCGTAGAGTGTGATCACATCGCTGCGCAGGCCGGTTTGGTCGAGCGATTTTTTTTCAAGGTCAGCCATAACAGCGCGGCGAGCGGTAGCAGCGTCGTCGGGGTCCATGTCATCGATCACGACAGCGTTGACTTGGGCGGTGACGTCTTCGATCGAGACGAGCTGGTTCAATTCGAGGTCGGGAGCCTTGAGTTCTTCGCTCGTCGAGTGGGCAAGAAAACCATCGGTGGCGTAATTGTGCTCGGCATCGGACAGTTTGTGCAGCGTGCTGGCACCAACGTGGTGATTGGTTAGCACGAGCCCGTTGCTTGACACAAACGAGGCGGAGCCGCCCGTGTTGAAGCGGACGGAGGCGAGTCTGAGATGCTCAGTCCAAGAATCGGTGGGCGTGAAGTCGTATTTTTCTAGGAGGAGTTTTTTGGGCAGATCATTGAACAGCCACATCCCCTCGTCGGCTTGCAGAGGAAACGTGGATGAAAGCAGCAAAGCAGCCGTTAGGTGCGCGATGCGAATGTAATATGAATTCATTGCGAGAGCCTTTAGCCGGACCGCCACGCGGTCCGCTGAATTATGGAGTATGGGGATTATGCCAAAATTCGGACCGCGTGGCGGTCCGGCTATTGTTTTCGGCTGTTGTTTTGTGGCTATTTTTTGTTGTGTAATTCTTGTTGTGGGATTTTTGTTGTGGGATTTTTTCTTTCACACGCTTCACGATTCTGGCAAAACTACTGCCGATTCGCCAGCCCACTGGATTGTCATTTCGCTGCCGAAGACTTTTTCAAACAGGCCGGTGCGACGGCGGGCGGCCCAGAGGTTGACTTCGGGGTAGTGTTTGGCGGTGACGGTGAGTTCGACTTGCTTTTTGCCGCCGGTGATGCGGGCGGACTCAATGGTTTGGTTGTGCGTGCGGTCGAGGCCGCCGGCGAGGCGGAGGACGGCGGCCATGCACTGGACGCGGTGTTGGTCGGTTTTGTTGAGGCGGCGGAAGTGGTCGTGCTTTTGTTTGGGCTCGGCGCCGCGGTGATAGCGGGCGACGTTGGCGATGATTTCTAGTTCTTCGGGGCGAAAGCCTTCGAGGCGGCTGTGTACGATGAGATGGTAAGAATGTTTGTGGTGGCCTTCGTAGTTGATCAGGTAGCCGACATCCTGCATTCGCGCGGCCGTGTCGAGCAGGCGGCTGTCGGCGGGGTCGAGTTCGTAAAGGTCGCAAAGGCCGGCGTAGATTTCGGTCGCCAGCTTGGCCGAGTGGCGGGCGTGGTCGAGTTCGACACCGCACGCTTTGGCGAAGCGTTCGATTTGGGCGAGGTCGTCGGGCGGGGCGGCTGCTTCGTTGCCCTGCATTCGTTCGATCAATGAGAGAAGCAGCCCATCGCGGACGCCGTAGGCATGGACTTGAATGAGATTGACCTTGAAGCGGCGCATGATGCGATCGATAACGGCGAGGCCGGGGACGATGATGTCGGCCCGGTCGTGGCTGAGACCGGGGACTTCGCGACGCTGCTTGACGGAGAGCTTTCTGAGGTGATCGATGAGGTGGCGCAGCTCGGCACGCGAAATTTGGCAACCGGCCACGGGAAGTCGCGATTTTCCTTTGTCAGACATCACGATGTTGGCGAGCGACGTAAAAGTTCCGCCGGAGCCGATGAGCAGATGGGGTGGGATGGATAGCTTGTCGGTGTTTTTTTTGAGCTGACGATCGATCCACTTTTGCATGCGGTCGAAATCTTTGCCCGCCATCGCTTGGCCGCCACCAAATTTTTCGGCCAGTCGCACAGCGCCGAGGTTGGTGGTGTAGATCGCCTCGATTTGTTCGCCGGTGGCGAGGACGATTTCGGTGCTACCGCCGCCGATGTCAGCGAGCAAGGTGTTTTTGCCGGCCAGATCGAAGCGTCTGCGGACGCTGTGGAAAGCGAGGTGGGCCTCTTTTTCGGCACTGATCACTTCGATCGGCAGGTCGAGTTGTTCGGCGACCCGTTGGCAGAAGTCAGTGCCGTTGGTCGCTTCGCGGATGGCGCAGGTGGCGATCGCGTGGACGCTTTCGACGCCTAAGCCGGCGGCGATCGTCTGAAAACGGCGGAGGGCGGCTAGTGTCGCTTCGATCGATTCGTCGTCGAGACGGCCAGTGGAGCTGAGTGAACGACCGAGCCGTGTCGATGCGCGTTCTTCGTCGAGAATGCGATATTGGCCGCCCGCCTTGGCTTCGGCGACGACTAGACGAGTGCTGTTGCTGCCGATATCGATCGCGGCGAGCCGTGGGACGAGGTCGGGGGCGAGGTAGGTTTGTTGGTCGGGCATGAGTGAGGAATGTTGGGGAAGTTGACCGGAGTGGCTACGTGCAGAATAATCGTGGTTTGAGTGGCACACAAGCTGTGTGTTTTTAGTTCGCCACAAGTGGCGTCGCTTCATTTTTTGTGAGCAAACATTTTGCCGATCATTCGTGACCTTGCTGCATTGCCAACTACTGCCAAGGGCGGTGCTGTGGCGATTGGTAATTTTGATGGTGTTCACTTGGGGCATTTGCAAATTGTGCGGCGGTTGCTGGAGCGAGCGCGTGAGGTCGGCGGGCCGGCGATTGTGTTTACATTTGATCCGCATCCGGTACGTTTGTTGCGACCGGCCGAGTGTCCGCCACCGCTGACGTGGACGGAGCGAAAGGCTGAGTTACTGGCGGCGCACGGAGTGGATAAGATCGTGGCGTATCCGACCGACGAGGCGTTGCTCGGGCTTTCGGCGCAAGATTTTTTTGACAAGATCGTGTGCGAGGCACTCGACGCGCGGGCGATGGTCGAGGGGCCGAATTTTTACTTTGGGCATAATCGTGAAGGCGATGTCGAGTTGCTTGGAAAGTTGACGGCAGCGGCGGGAATGACGCTCGACGTGGTCGAGCCCCTTTCGGTCGGAGATAAGGCGATTGGCGAGCAATTGGTTTCGAGCTCGTTGATCCGACAACTCATCGCCGAGGGCCAGGTCGCCCGCGCGGCGGAGTTGCTCTCGGCACCTTATCGGATTCGGGGTATGGTGACGCACGGGGCTGGGCGGGGAGCGAAGCTCGGTTTTCCGACGGCGAACCTCGAAGCGGTCGACACGTTGTTGCCGTTGGCGGGCGTTTATGCGGGACGGGCTTGGGTGGGGGCGAAGTCGAGGGGAACTAAGCCGCGAGCGGCGGCGATTCATTTGGGGCCGAATCCTACGTTTGGCGAAGGGCACCTCAAGGTCGAGGTGCACCTCATCGATTTTGAGGAAACGCTTTATGGGTTGCCGCTTGAAGTGGAGTTTTTGGAGCGGCTGCGCGGCGTTGAAAAATTTGAGGAGCAAGGGGCGCTGGTGGAGCAGTTGCAGCGGGATATTGGGCGGGCGCGAGAGATTGGTTTCAAAGATTAAACGCAGAAACCGCCGAAACGTAGAGAGAAATGTGAGTAAAAAACTCTGCGTCTTTTGCGTCTCTGCGACCTCAGCGTTTCAAATTTTTACTTCATTACTTTGCAGGAATTCTATGGCAATCGATTGGCAACCTCTTTGCGAGATTATCAAGTCGCACGAATCGTTTGTGTTGACGAGCCACTGCCGCGCGGACTGCGATGCGGTCGGTAGCGAGTTGGCATTGGCGCAGATCTTACAGTCGCTCGGCAAGACGGTGGTGATCTCGAATGGCGATCCGGTGCCGGAGCATATTCGGTTTATTGATCCCGAGAACCAAGTGCGCGTGCTGGGCCAGTCGGGGCAGGACGGGGCGGTCGAACCGAAAGAGCTTTGGAAGATCGACGTGTTAATCATAGTCGATACGAGTGCTTGGGTGCAGCTGGGGCCGATGGCGGAAGTCGTCAAAGCGTTTCCGGGCGAGCGGGTGATTGTCGATCATCATGTTAGCCAAGATGACATGGGCGCGATTGAGTTCAAAGAGGAGACCGCAGAGGCGACGGGGCGATTGATTTTGGAGTTGGGCGAAGCGCTGGGCGTTACGATCACTCCGGAGATTGCGATGCCGCTGTTTGCGGCGATCGCGACCGATACGGGTTGGTTTCGGTTTTCGTCGGTGAAAGAAGAGACCTTTTTGGCACTGGCACGGTTAGTGGCGGCGGGAGCCGATCCGCCGGGGATTTTTTCGGCGCTGTACGAACAGCACAGTTTGGCGCGGCTCTATTTGCGTGGGCGAATCTTGGATCACGTGGTGTCGGATGCCGACGGGCGGATGCTGTCGACGCATGTGACGCAGCAAGATTTTCGTGAGACAGGTGCCAAGACGACCGATACCGAGGACGCGATCAATACGCTGCATACGGTCGCGGGTAGCGAGGTGGCGGTGCTGTTTGTCGAGTTAGAGCCGGAGGTGACCAAGGTCAGTTTGCGGAGCCGGACCGCTTTTAATGTGCAGGCGATTGCGGCGCAGTTTGGCGGCGGTGGGCACAAGGCAGCGTCGGGGGGGACTTTTGCTGGGACGCTGGAGGAGGCGCAGGTGGCGGTGCTGGGGGCGGTGCGGGCAGCGTTGGGGTGATTTTGATTGAGGGGGCTGCGAAACCGCAAGCGTTGGTGCGGACCGGAGCGATTGACGCTAGGCTTTTGCCTCGGCTTCTTGCCAAAGGGGGACGATTTTGGCGGCGAGCCAGAGTGCGATTAGTGGCAGTACCATGATCACGCTTGCGGCGAGGATTCCTTCGCGACCGAGCCAGTGCAGGGGGAATTCAACGAATCCTCGAAAGCTCTTGGAGAACAACTGCCCTCCGACGACGACATTCCAACGCATGGCAAACACTTGCACCAAAACAAGCACGGAGGCGAGCCCGCTTACGGCGGCGAGCAACCGGGTTGGAAATCGTGGAATGAATGCTACCAGAAGTAAGAAAAACGGTACGACGGCCCCAATCAACACCTGGATCACGCCATAGGAAACGGCCAAGTGTTCGGTCAGTAGCGTCGAGATGATTTCCCATTCTCCGCCTGCTTCGTAGGCCATGTGCAGCAGTTCCATACCTTCTAAAGTGACAGCCCCGACAAGAAATACCCACAGATA
>JAADGD010000312.1:6912-20597 GCA_013152515.1 Planctomycetota bacterium | reverse complement strand
TCAGAAGGAAGCGGAAGAAGCGAGAATAATGGTCTCTGAGCTAATCGACGCGGCACTGAAAGATGCCAAATGAGTGGACTTGGCCTTCTTAGGCAAGCGTCAACATTTATTTGGCAAAGTGTCCAGGCGAGAAAATCTCGTACTACATTTCGGGTCGATGTGGGACGACATAGGTCAATTTGTCGACCCAAGCCAAAACGAGAGAAGTTGCGTTTCACCCTACAAAACATGTCGTTTCTTGCGGTTTCGCGAGTCTCCCAAGTCGTCTGGAAGGAGCTTCGGAGGCCGACGCTCTATCCAGTTGAGCTACGGAGACAAAGGGGCAACCCCAATTCGCCCCTCTTCCGTTTTCGGGGGAGGGGACAGGACTACAACTCTAAGTCAGAAACCACGGATCACACGGATAGCACTGATTTTGGAGGATTTTGGCAAGTTTGCTGCTGGGGTAGTGAATGGTCAACATCATAAATCGATTTCCTCAAGGCTTCCTTCGTGAATATCAGTGCTATCCGTGGTCCTGTTTTTTTGCAGTTATCACAGTAGTCTTAGGAGAGGGGGGTTACGATCAAAGCATTCTAACGAAGGCAACGAAGTACCGCAAGAAACGTGGACCACAATCCAGGAGCATGTTGAGGTACAAAAGGTCGGCATTCGTTGCCCAGATTCCATTCGCCAAATTTGTTGTCGTCGCCATTTGGGTCGGGTATACTCATGGCACTCGTCTGACCAATAATCTCCCTACACCAAAACGCCTGCTACTGAAACACCGGCCACCGAAACACCACTCTCGGATTGAGCATGATAAAAACGATCCTAACGCTCACTGCCCTTGTGCTCGCCCTCTGCTCCACTACGGTCACCCGGGCCGATATTTTTGAGTGGGAGTATATCGATCCTGCTGATCCAGGGCAGGGGAAGCGAGAGAGTAGTACGCTTGTTCCAGGCGGAGCGGGGCGTGATGCTGTTCCTGGTGCTGATTTAAATGGCAGAAACTTGACGAGGGCTTACTTGATAGATACGGACCTCTCTCATGCGAATTTTAGATTTGCCACACTAACCGATGCTGACCTAACAGGGGCAGAGATATTCGATGCAAACTTAAGTTTCACTACTTTTAGAGGCTTTACCGCGTCTCAACTCTATTCGACGGCCAGCTATCAGCTTCAAAATTTGTCTAGTATTAAGTTGCAGGACAATAACTTGAGCGGCTGGGATTTTTCCAAACAAAACCTTCACAAAGCAGATTTCCGCTCAGCTTTATTGACCGATGCAAATCTCAACCAGGCCAACCTCGCTGATACGAACTTTGACTCCGCTTCGTTGCTCAAAGCAGATCTCAAACGGGCTAACTTAACAAACGCAAATTTTTCCTTTGCCTTGTTGACCAACTCTGACATCAAGCAGGCAAAACTCACTAATGCAACTTTTAATTTTGCTATGCTGAATAAGGCAGACCTCAGCCAAGTAAATGCTACTAATGCTTTTTTTATTTTTGCTACGCTACTCAATGCCAACCTCCGGCAGGCAAACCTCTCTAAAGCGGATTTCAATCGTGCCACACTGACCGATGCGGACCTAACAGGGGCGAAAATACTCGGGACTAATTTTGCAAACACCACATCCAACGGCTTTACCGAATCGCAACTCTACTCGACTGCCAGCTATCGGTCTCAAAATTTGTCAGGTATTGGGATGTTCGCTAACAACCTAAACGGTTGGAACTTTGCCGGCCAAAACCTCACCAATGCAATTTTTGATCGTGCCACTTTGACCAATACTGACCTGACGGGGGCTGAGGTACGCTGGGCAAGCTTTTGGGGTGCTACCTTCGTAGGTTTTACAGCGTCTCAACTCTACTCGACTTCCAGCTATCAATCTCAGGATTTGACGGGCATCAGCTTGAGCAGAAACGATCTGAGCGGTTGGAATTTCTCTGGGCTGAAAATCACTAATGCGGATATTAGCCGTTCCACACTGACGAATGCGGACCTTTCGGGAGCGGATCTGCGTGGGACTTTCATTTCGAACCTTAATGACGCCATCGTCTCAAATCTAATTGGACCGGACGGAATTATTGACGGCCTGAACCTCTCTGGTGGTCAGACGCTTTTGGTCCGTGACTACGATGGCAATCCTGATGCGTTTACGCCCATCGATTCGATTCCTCTCACCGTCGAGCAGCAATTCGTCATGGAGGCAGGCGGGAATCTGCAGTTGCGATTTGAGGCTGACGCTTGGGGCTCGACGATTTCTTTTGCGCCGGGGATTCCGGTTGCGCTGGGGGGGACGCTGAGCCTGGAGTTTGCTGCTGATGTGGAACTGGGCAGCCAAGTGGGACGTACGCTTGATCTTTTTGATTGGACGGGCGTGGTGCCGACAGGCGCGTTTACCGTGGAGAGTCCTTACGTTTGGGATCTCTCCGAGTTGTACTCCACTGGCGAGGCGACGCTGCTGGCCATTCCCGAGCCCTCAACCAGCTTGCTACTTCTGTTTGCCGCGGCGCTACTTTTCGGTTCGCACCTACACAGGATTGGCAACCATTCACAGGTCCACGAGCAGCAATCGAATTTTACGCAAAGGTAGCAAAGAAATAGAGGCTTCTGCCATGTCACTTCCCGACCACCGCTGGTTGCCAATCGTAGGCTTTTGGCTGATTGCGCTGTCTTGTCTCACCAGCGCAGGGGTGGCTCATCCTCCTTCGCAACGTTCGCCGGCATGGGACCCAGGTCAGTTGGCCAATGGCGGTCCCAACCAACGCTACAATGCAGAGGAAGAGGCTTTTATGCACACGCCGCCTGGGTTCCAAAAGCCAGGTAAGGCCGTGATTGCCGCGGGGAAAACGACCGTTTTGCAAGTGACGATCCTCGATCGGGCGACGGGCAAACCGACCGGATGCCGCGTGAACGTGGTTGGTCCTGACGGTAATTTTTACGAACCTTTCGTCAATCTGCTTGCTCTCTGGAGCCGTCAAAAAATTACTGGTGGCGAGACGCATGGACCAAGTCGCTACTACGGTTGGTATTTTTACACCAACGGACAGTTCGAGGTGACCGTCCCGGTCGGGACAGTTCGAATCGAGGTGTGGAAGGGAAACGAATATCGTCCGCAACACAAAGTCGTTGAAGTCGGCGAAGTTGTCGAAGAGAGTTCTCACGAGGTCGAGATCCAAATCGCACGTACGGTCTCCATGCAGGAGTTCGATTACTACTCGGGAGACACGCACATTCACCTCGATCGGCGCAACGAAGCAGACGACCAACGGGCGCTCGATTTGATGGCGGCAGAAGATATCCAGTATGGTTTTCTGCTCTGCATGAATGATCCTCGGACTTACAGCGGAGGAATGGAGCGTCAAGAATGGCCCCAATCGAACGGCTTTGGGAGCAACTCGGTGAAAACAAGAGGCATCTATGGCATTGTCTCTGCTCAGGAATATCGGTCCAAGAATTTCGGACATATTTGTTTGCTGATGCACGACCGCCTCGTGCTTGAAGGGAGAACGGTCGACCCGAACCGTTGGCCCGTCTTTGGAGAGATCGGTCTCCGGACCAGAAAGCTGGGTGGGTATTCTTTCCACGCCCACGGAGGGTACTCCAAAGAAATCTACGCCGACTACGTTCAACAGGCGACCGATGGAGTCGAGCTGCTACAAATGGCCCACTACCGGGGTATCGGGCTTACTGGGTGGTATCGGATCATGAACATAGGTTTCCCTTTTCCTGCTTTAGCAGGCAGCGATTTTCCCTACGTGCGTGCCTTGGGAGACTGTCGAAATTATGTCTACAGCGCCCAGCGTCCCGACTTTGCCGCTTGGACTCGTGCTGCCGCGGCAGGACATAGCTTTATTACGACCGGGCCTTTGCTGTTGCTAGAAGTCGATGGCCACCAGCCTGGCGACACGATTGAATTGAACGACTCCGAAGCAGACTCCCTCGATATTCGGATTCGGGTCCGCTCGGAAGTCACGCGAGTAAACTATCTCGACTTGATTGTTGGCGGCAAGACGGCCCGTCGCTGGACCCTACCTCAAGGCAAAGAGAATATGGGCCAGTGGCACGAATTCCATCATCGACTGTCCGTGGACGGTCCTACTTGGGTCGCCGCTCGGGCTCACAGCCTCTCGAGAACAGGACGCCCCGATGCCGAAGCGCACACCAATGCAGTAACGATCCTCCAGGAAGGCAAAAAACCCTATCACGCCGAAGATCTCAAGGAATTGCTCAAACAACTCGACGAGCGCATCCGCGAACTGAAAGAACGCGATTTTCCAGAAAAAGCGCAAGCGGTACGTTTTTTTGAACAGTCGCGACAACAATTGCTGGAGCTTCAAGCGGCACACGAGTCAGAAGATCCCTCGTAACCGCTCACGGGGAGAAATTTGAACCACAACGGACACAACGAGTTTCTTCCGCTGTGCCCGTTGTGTCGTCGTGGTTAGCTTCTTATCGGTCTGAGAAAAAGGACTTTGCTGTTCGCCTGGAACTTTTCCGTTGCTATTCTTTTTTTCTGTCGAAGGTTGCTTCGTACTGGCTTTGCAATTTTTCTGCTTGCTTCATCTCGCGAGCATCGCGACGCAACTGGTCGGCCACGTCGCGTAGCGCATCGGCTTGATCGTAGAGATCGAGTTTTTCTAGGCGGTGGGCTGTCGTGTCGAGTTGCCAAGCAGCTTCGCGCAGCTCGTTGACCTTGTTTGCCGGTCGCTGCCTACCCGGCTGGTAGTGATTGGCTGGCAACTCTGCTCTCCGCGGCCCCGTGGCAAGGGATTTCTTTGATTTTACTGGCCCAGGCGAATGGTTCCAGCCTTGCAAGCCTGTTCGATTGTTAACTACCGAACCGCCCATTTGTTGTTGCAATCTCAAGACCTCACGCGCGACTGCTTCGGCAGGCACGGGGGCTAGGTCGCTAGCGACGGCTGACGGGCGGCTTCTGTCTCCTGGGCTTTCGTCGACAAAGACATCGGCTCGTAAGGCATGGACGAGTATTCCACCGCTGACAAACAGTGCGAAAAGAATCGTGTGATTGCGAGATCTTTGCTGAGTTAGAGACATGAGGGAAACTCCAAAAAAGGGCATCACCCGTAGGCGATGCCCTTTTGTTGTGACATTGATTTTCAATAACGCTTAAATCAAGTAGCCCGGCAGGGTCGAATCGTATTCAACGTCGATGCGGCCATCGCCGTCGAGATCAACGCCGTAGCGAGGCTCAATCCCATTGCGGAACTGGCGTTCGCGGTAACCATTGACTTCGGGGCGAACATCGACATAGCGGACGTTGTCGTAGCGGACATTGTCTTCTTGCCAATAGTCGCGTTCAATCGGCCGATCAATGACCGAATAGGGCTCTGCGCGGTACGGTTCCGCATGATAGGCAGCGCGCTCGCGCGGCAAATCCGACTCGTATCGCAAGCGACGGGCAACAGGGGGACGTCGCAAACGTGCTGGTCGCGACGTCGCTGCAACTGCCCAGCGGAGCAATATCTCGCGAATTACCGTCAGCGATAATCCGCCCAGGCGTTCTTGGCAAGCGTACTTCGCTTCGCGCCAACGTGGCTCGCTACGGGCAAGCTCGAGCAGCTCGTGCCCATCGTAAGTCAAACGTACGCACGGAATACCCGCGCTGGTACGGTCGATTTCTTTCAGCAGGCCCGCGTCGATCAGCAGACGCAGGTGATATCGAACTTGTTCTTCAGACTGGTGATTCGAACCAGATCGTAAGACGCTCACCGAGCAATCCGTGCCGCGGTTTTCAATGTCGAGCAGCAATTGCCGCGCTAAGTCGAGGTCTCGTTTCATGGGTGCACCTCCATTTGCACTACGGGTGAAAAATTTGGGTCGTGGGCGGCAGTGCAACTGCTCGCCTTGTATGCGTGAATGTGTCCCAAACCCCCCGAGGGGTCAATATCGGTTCAAATGCTAGCAGGCAAAGGGAATGCTTCAATGGCCAGGGACCGAATGACCCAGGAAATCCGCCATTTCTTAGCTTCGTTTTGGATAACTGGACAACTGGACAGATAAGTCCAAACGGTGCCTTCCACGGTCTCCCTCTTGGAAGTACAATCGTGGGTTCGATCAAAATAACCTGCAATGCGAGTACGAGTCGATGAAAGCAGAAAACACTGATGTCTATTTCGCCTCCGCAGATCCTGACCAGTTGGAACGGATCCCCTGTCAGATTTTTCATCACGCGCGCGACGCTAGCATCTACGTCGCCCAGCAGATTGCTGAGCTGATCCAACAACGGGCCGCCGCTGGCAAGCAATGCGTTCTCGGCCTCGCCACTGGTAGCACGCCGACCAAGATCTACGACGAACTCGTGCGGCTGCACCGCGAAGAAGGGCTTTCCTTTCAAAACGTCATTACTTTCAACCTCGACGAATACTTCCCGATGCCGCCCGAAGAGTTGCAGAGCTATGTGCGATTCATGCGCGAGCATCTGTTCGACCATATTGATATCGATGCTAACAACATTCACATTCCCGATGGCACTTTGGCCGAAGACCAAGTCCACGAGAGTTGCTGGCAGTACGAAGAAAAAATCAACGATGTCGGC
This sequence comes from Planctomycetota bacterium, assembly GCA_013152515.1. Taxonomy (GTDB): domain Bacteria; phylum Planctomycetota; class Planctomycetia; order Pirellulales; family Lacipirellulaceae; genus Bythopirellula. Next base: position 14,048 of record JAADGD010000312.1, on the reverse strand, counting down.
GGCATCGACATCCAAATCTTGGGCGTTGGACGCACGGGGCATATTGGTTTCAACGAACCAGGCTCGGGCCGCAACAGTCGCACCCGACTCATCACACTCGATCGACTTACGCGTCGTGACGCGGCGAGCGATTTTTTCAGCGAAAAGAACGTTCCTCGCCGCGCCATCACGATGGGCGTGGGCACCATTCTCGAAGCGAAGAAAATCTACTTGCTCGCGTTCGGCGAAGGCAAAGCGTCGGTCATCAAAAAAGCGGTCGAAGAAGATATTTCGACCATCATCGCCGCGAGCTTTTTACAAGAGCATCGCAACGCGCACATCATCCTCGACGAAGCAGCCTCCGAACACCTCACACGTGCGCGTTCTCCCTGGCTGCTTGGCGAAGTCACGTGGGACGACGCCACGATTCGCAAGGCGGTCATCTGGCTCTCGCAACACTTGAGCAAGCCAATCCTCAAACTCACCGAAGAAGATTACAACGAAGAAGGCCTCCAAGACCTGCTCGCCAATCATGGCCCCGCCTACGACATCAACTTGAAAGTCTTCCGCTACCTGCAATCGACTCTCACCGGTTGGCCGGCAGGCAAGCCCGAACATGCCAAACAGCCTGGCGACCGCGACCGTCCGAACGACGACATCTTTCCCAAACGCATCCTTATTTTCTCGCCACACCCCGACGACGACGTGATCTCGATGGGCGGCACGCTCATCCGTCTGGCCGACCAAGGTCACGAAGTCCACGTTGCCTACCAAACCTCGGGCAGCATCGCTGTCTTCGACGACGATGTCACCTCATTCCTCGATTTCGCCAAAGAGTTTAATCAACTGTTTCATCTCGATTCTGAGGGCACCAACAAGCTTGAAGGCGACGTGACCCACTTCCTGCAAAACAAAGTTTCTGGCCAAGTTGACTGCGACTCGGTCCAACAGATCAAAGGCCTGATCCGCCGCATCGAAGCCCGCGCTGCCACTCGCAGTTGCGGCATCCTCGACGACCGGCTGCACTTTATGAACATGCCGTTCTACGAGACTGGCCGTATCCGCAAAATGCCTTTGGGCGACGAGGACATTCAAATCACGATTGACCTCCTGCAATCGATCCAGCCTCACCAAGTTTACGCTGCCGGCGATCTTTCCGACCCGCACGGCACCCATCGCACCTGTCTCAACGCCGTCCTCCAAGCTTGTGATCGCCTCAAAGACGAGGACTGGTACAAGCAGTGCCTCGTCTGGCTTTATCGTGGAGCTTGGCAGGAATGGAGCCCGCACCAAATCGAAATGGCCGTCCCGCTCAGCCCGCGCGAACTGCTTCGCAAACGAACCGCCATTTTCAAGCACGAATCGCAAAAAGATCGCGCCTTGTTCCCCGGTCCCGACCCGCGCGAGTTCTGGCAACGGGCCGAAGACCGTAACCACAAGACCGCCGCCTTGTACGACGCCCTCGGCTTAGCCGAGTACGAAGGCATCGAAGGTTTTGTTCGTTGGCGGGGTGATGTGGACAGTGTTTGAAGCGACAGGGTTGATCCCCGACCAGCGAGCTACCGACTTGCTCATGCGGCTCATGGCCACCCCTGGCCGTAGTTGCGAAGAAAAACCGGTTGCCGAGTTTCTCAGCAAACAACTCCAACAAGCGGGCGCGCCTGCCAAGGCTTTGAGTTACGATCGGGCTCACAAACTTTCAGCGCTGGGCGGCGAAATCGGCAACCTCCTATTGCGATTGCCGGGCACCTTGCGCGGGCCTCGACGGATGTTGGTGGCTCACATGGACACGGTACCGATCTGCGCCGGTGCACGACCTGTGTTGCGCGGCAAAAAGATCGTATCCGCCGACGCTCACACCGGCTTAGGCGCCGACAACCGTGCTGGCTGTGCGGTCTTGCTGACCACGGCACTCGCCCTATTGAAAAACAAGCTACCCCACCCGCCGCTGACGTTTTTGTGGACGGTGCAAGAAGAGGTGGGTCTCTACGGAGCGCGGCACGTCGCGTTAGGAAAACTTGGCAAGCCGCAGCTCATTTTCAATTGGGATGGTGGCCTCGCCGATCGGCTGACACTCGGCGCTACTGGCGGCTATCGGATGGGAATTGAAATCCACGGCATCGCCAGCCACGCTGGCGGACATCCCGAACAAGGCGTCAGCGCGATCGCGATCGCGTCGCTAGCGATTGCCGACCTCGTCGAGCAGGGCTGGCACGGCCTCATCGAAAAAGGCCGCCAGCAAGGCACGAGCAACGTGGGGGTCATCGAAGGGGGCGCCGCGACCAACGTCGTGACCGACTTGGTCCGTTTGCGGGTCGAAGCGCGCAGTCACAACCCTAAGTTTCGCCAGCGGATTGTTCGTGAGATGAGATCGAAAAAGCCTTTCAGAAAGCCGCAAAACAGGTCCGCAACACAAAAAGAAAATGCGGCAAAGTGACCTTCGAGGGGCGGTTAGACTACGAATCGTTTCGTCTAAGCAAAAGCGACCCATCCGTCCTAGCTGCTGCTGCCGCCATCGAAGCTGAAGGGAAAACCCCCGACTTCGCGATCGCCAACGGTGGCCTCGACGCCAACTGGCTCAGCGCGCGCGGGCTGCCCACGGTCTCGCTCGGTTGCGGCCAAAACAACATCCACACCATCGACGAATGGCAAGACCTAACCGAGTTTCATCGGGCACGTCGGATCGCATTGCGATTAGCAACGGAACAATGAAGCGTTGCCTCTACCAGACCAGAAATCAAAGTCCCGTCTTTCCGCGAGCAGCCGAGTCAAACGAGGCAACTCCTCCAGAAACGTGTCGGACGATGAAGCCGACGCACTTTTTGCAGGTCGTAGGATGGTGCCGTTAGGCCCATCGCATCGAAGGGTTCAAAGCCACCCGAATCGATGGGCCGCCGCTTCACTGTGGCCCCTCCTACGGCCTGCTGAACAAAAATGCCCTGGAAATCAGCTCGAAAGGCACAAAAGAATTCGGGCGAGAAATAGACTTGACTATCGACTACAAATGTAGTCCAATGGCAACAAGTGAAGGCTTGCTTCTGTTTTTTGGAGTACGAAATGGCGAAAAAAGCTCAGAGTCAGCACCCCTCCCAACCGATTTCCGGCGCTGAATGGGAGGTCATGAAAGTTATTTGGGAAACCGGTCCACTCGCCGCGCGCGATGTCTATGCGGCGCTGCCCGAGCAATCGAACTGGGCCTACAAAACGGTCAAGACACTACTTTCGCGTCTGGTGGCCAAGGGGGCGCTCGACTATGACCAGATCGGCAACTCCTATCTCTACCGCGCGGCCGTGGCTCGCGAGCAAATGACCCGTCAAGAGATGCGAGGTGTTTTTAGCCGCGTGATGGGCGTCGCCCTGTCGCCGGTGCTCGCCCATTTTATCGAGGAAGCCGATCTAACAGACGACGATATTGCGAAACTACAAGAGCTACTTGACGAAAAACGCAAAGAGACGAAGCCCAAGCGGAGGAAAAAACGATGACTGTTTTTTTTGATTCTATGGCTGAGCGTTGGCTAGCTTGGGTTGTTCCGGCCAGTTGGCAGATTGCGATTCTTGTGGCTGTGGTGGCACTGATTGTACGGCTTGCCCGTCGAGCATCGCCGAGAATTCGCTATACACTGTGGCTGCTAGTCCTGGTCAAAGTCTTTTTGCCACCTTCGTTGACTATCGGTTGGGGCGTCGGCAGTTGGGGACTAAGTCCACTCTGGAGTAAAATCCAACCAGTCACTCAACCACTGTGGAATACCGGGACGGTATCTACTTCAAAAGAAAATCCGTTATCAAACTTAGCGAATGACGACCCACAATCCACGGCAGTAGTACCCGCGTTCAAGACTTCCGATCACCTACAACCCGCGACGTTGCTGTTTTTTGCTTGGTCTTTGGCTGGTCTCCTGTTTTTCCTGTTAGTTCTGCTGCGTTATCAAAAATTGAAACAATCGCTCAACCACATGCAGCTCGTCGATGAAGGGCCACTTCGCATTCGGCTGGAGCAAATCGCGATTGAATTGGGCGAAACCCACCTTCCCGAGCTTTACCTCTCGGATGAAGCGAGCAGTCCGTTTTTATTTGGACTGTCGCAGCCACGCATCGTGTTACCGAGACAACTTGCCGAAAGCCTTGTTCCTGGCAATCTTGAGAGCGTCTTGCAGCATGAACTCTATCACTGGCGGTGCCGCGATCCGTGGGTCGGCTGGGTGCAAGTGTTCGCGCAGGGGCTGTTTTGGTTTCACCCTTTAGTGTGGCTGGCCAACACTCGTCTGCGGCACGAGCGAGAATGCGTCTGTGACGAAGCAGTTTTGAGAACCGGCAAATGCGAGCCGGCCCGTTATGGCGAAGCCTTGTTGGCAGTGCTCAGCGCCGCCCGCGGTCGTTCGCCTGTGCAAGGTAGCCTGGTCGGTGTTTTTGAGCCAGGTGCCAACATTCAAACCCGATTGGAGGAAATCATGAGTTACGAACCAGGAAAACGCCCGTTCGGCTTGCCCGCTTATTTCTCACTTGCGATTTTCGCTGTGCTTTTCTTACCGATGGCGCTGCCCAAGGTTAGCGCCAAGACCGAAACCATTGTGACGAAAGAGGGTCTCGCCGAGGAGCCCCAAGTGCGAGTCTGGCCTTGGATCGCAAAAACCGTTCCCGCCGTGGGGGCGACCGACGTAGATCCCGAACTGAAAGAAATCTCCGTCACTTTCAACCGCGACATGCAAAGAGGGATGAGTTGGACCGGCAACAAAAAAACGTTCATGCCACTCATTCCCAAAGGAGTCGACGCACAATGGAGCGATACACGCACTTGTGTATTGCCCGTCAAGCTTGCCAAGGGTCAGTATTACCGCGTCGGCATCAATGCGACAAGTTTTCATAATTTCAAAAGTGCCGAGGGCGACTCTGCGCCCTGCTCGGTAATCTACTTCACCACTCGGGGCGCTAGCAAATCGATGCAAAGACGAGTCCGTGTACCAAAATTGGTGCAGCTCACTCCCGAGAATGGAGCCGCCGACGCCAAGCCAACCGCCCTAGCCTTACGGGCGACGTTCAACATGCCAATGGGCGCAGGCATGTCGTGGACTGGGGGAGGCGATCGTTTTCCGACGATCACCCCAGGCAAGAAACCGAAATGGACCGGGGGCGGCAAAACCTGTGTCCTGCCAGTGGCACTAGAACCAGGGCGCGACTATCAACTCGGCCTGAATAGCCACTCGCACATCAACTTCCAAAGCAAATGGGGCGTGCCGTTGGAGCCGGTGGCGTATCGTTTTCAGACGGCCGACGTGGCAAAGTGAGGAGAACTGCAAAGTCCTAATTTCTAGCCAGGGATTGAAAAATGAACCACAACGACACGACGGACACAACGTGCCAGCTATCGTCAACGCGTGCGTTGTGGCCGTTGTGTCGTTGTGGTTAGAGTCTTGTAGGTAGCGAAAAAAGTGACTTTGCAGTCTTCCCGGTGGCAAAGTGATGTTGATTGACCCTCGCCAATCAGGGCACTACATTGGGCGTAAGAAATTACGCTCAATTTTTTACCCCGTCCCCCCATTTCCGCCGTAGGAGGCCCCCGATGAACCGCCCGATGAATCGTATCGCTGCTGCTGCCGTACTTGTTAGCTCCGCCTTTTTGCCGATGGCTTATTTAGCCGCTCACTGTGAAGTCCCTTGTGGCATCTATGACGATGGCGCACGCATTACGGAGTTGAAAGAAGATTATTCGACGATCGCCAAAGCGATTGCACAGATCGTCGAACTGTCGGAAACACACAACGCCAATGCTCACAATCAACTGGTCCGTTGGGTGACCACCAAAGAAACCCATGCGACCAACATCCAGCACACGATCGCGCAGTATTTCATGACGCAAAAAATCAAAGCCAACGACAAGCACTATGTCGACAAGCTAACCGCCGCCCACGGCGTGATGGTCGCGGCCATGAAATGCAAGCAGTCGGCCGATCCTGCGACAGCAGTCGCTTTGCAAGCAGCAATCACGAAGTTCGAAGTCGCCTATGTTGGGCATTCGCACCCATGATTTTGACAATTTCTTGCGTAAATAGCCGGCGAGCTACGTCTCGCCGAATTTCTCAACTCTACAATTCCCAGCGCGGCCATCAGGCCGCGCTAGGGCAAAAAGAGATAGAGAGTATTGAATCGCAAACCCCAAAAAAGGCGGCCCAGGAAAAACCTGGGCCGCCATTCTATGCGCCAATAAAACGACTAGCTGAACTCAGAAGCTTTGCTGAGAGTTCTGCTGACACGACGGGCAGTACGAGGGACTGATGATCGACGAATTGGCCGCGGGGTAGCTGAACGTGTTGCCACTATCAAGTAGTTGGCCTCGATAGGCCGAAGTGTACTGGTACGCTGTGCGTTCGCCACTCTTGTAATCCGAGAGGGTCTTGTTCCACTCGGCATCGGTCAACTGGCCCTGCTTTTTGTGAAGCACGATCGAGCCGGTCTTGTCGATGATCGCAGTGAACGGGAATTTCTTCGCCTTAAAAGCCTTGGCAACTTTCTGACCGTACTCGGTGCTGGCGTCGACGCGACACAACTGATACGAAGCCAGCAATTTGGCTTGCTCGCCATCGGTTTTCAATTGCTCGCCCTCGACAGCCGTCTTAGGGTCACTGGGAACCTCCAGCACAACCAACAGTGGGCGATCATCGGCACGCGTTGCGGCCAACGCCTTGCCGTAGTCGGCTTGCCACTCGACAGGCCTCGACGAAGATGCTGTCGCGGCCACAGCAGAACTCAAAACGATCGCAGTAATAGCAAAAAAATGTACCATCTCCAAAACTCCTTTCATGGCATGAATCCTACGAATGATTTTTAGCGCGGCCAAATGTTTGGAACGCTGACCCAGGCTACAAGCCGAGGCAATCAATACGTGGGGTGTTCAAGCCGACTTCGGCAGAATCCTTTGGCAGGCAGTAAGCTTTTCTATGCCTCTGTCCCTAGCGAGACGAGCGAAACGCCATCCTGACGGGTTACTGCTTCTGATAAACAAACGGTAGGTGGGAAATTACAGGTAGGTGCCAAACTGACAATGGTGCCACTTTGGCGAATTCCCTAGCTGACCTCGCGAGAACCCTCTTTGACGATTAGGTCAGCTACGACTGATGCGATAAATTGTCAGGATATCGAAGACTAGTTCAAGGGTGCAATCT
>JAADGD010000312.1:0-6896 GCA_013152515.1 Planctomycetota bacterium | reverse complement strand
CTCCCGCAAGCAGCCTCACTAAAAGTCGAAAAGGTGACTCCTGGCAGCGATCAAGAATTCACGCTAAGTCTCTTTGTACAAAAGACTTGCGGATCTCAGGCAAGAACGCCAGCGGTCTAGTCTGACACCAGCGTGATAGGAATCTGAATTTTTTTGCCATCTCGCAGTACTGTGAGCTGCACCACATTCCCAGGCTGATATTCCCAGATCTTATCACGGAATTGGACTCCGGTAAGCATGGGCTCGCCATCGACTGCTAGGATAAGATCGGCTTGCGATCGGTCGATCGTAACGGTCTGGTAGAGTACCCCACCTTGTTGACGGCGCTGGACAATTTTGCGGTAGCCACGCACGCCGGCCTTCTGGGCAGGACCGCCCTGTACGAGCCGACGAACCACCAAGCCTGCCTCGGTTTCGACAACTTCGACGATGCCGATGTTGGCCCGCACGATGCGCCCGTTCTTGATTAGCTCTGGCACAAATCGCTTGATACGGTCGATTGGAATGGCAAACCCCACTCCGGCGTTCTGACCCGTTTTGGTGGAAATGGCAACACACATGCCGATCATCTGTCCCTGCGTGTTCAGAAGTGGTCCTCCGGAGTTCCCCGGATTCATCGCCGCATCGGTTTGAATCAACGAGCGCATCGGTCGACCCGGCACACGACTAGGAAGGTCGCGATTGAGACTCGAAATGATTCCGGTCGTCAGCGTCCCATCCCACCCAAAAGGATTGCCGAGTGCATACACGCGCTGACCCACCCGTAGGTTGCTGGAGTTGCCTTGTGCGATGGGCTGCAAATCTGTGGCAGGAGCTTCGATTTTGAGTACGGCGATGTCCTGTTCTTTGTCTCCACCGACGAGTGTGGCAAGAAACGACTGATTCGAAGCCAAGTTCACCTCAATTTGATCGGCATCCTCTATCACGTGGTAATTGGTGATGATGTGGCCCTTGGTGTCGAGCACTGCCCCAGATCCTGATCCCTCGGTCTGCCATTGCCGCATGAAAAAATGGTCTTGCTGGATGCTGGTTGTGTTGATGTTGACGACGCTAGGGTTGGTGTTTTCGTAAACAAAAATATTCGTTTGCTCTTCGAGAGTTGTTGGCACCGGCGCTCCCAGAAGATTTCCACTGGCATTCGCCGGCCTTTGGGCTTGTGGCTGAGCAACTCCGATGGCCTGCGCATGCGCAGGCGGAGGATCCCAGGAATCCTCTTCGTTCGTGAGTACCATCCCAATCACGACGCCTACAGCAACACATGCCCCACAAAGCAGGAGGATAGGTTTCATCGGTAAATCTCCAGAGAAAATTTCTGATATCCAAGTCGGGCATTCAGACCCGCGTATTCAAACTTCAACTGCGACACGTAGCGAAACTCCGAACCGCGCCCGTAAGGAAGCGTTCCTACAAGCATCTGGCCCAAACGAACGCTTCTTTACGGGCGCGGTTCGGTGGAAAAATTGTTTTTTCTTCGTTATCCTGGTGTGCGACGAAGACAAGGGTTGCAATTGGCGTTTGAATCCGCCGACTCAAAAAAACGACGAACTCTGCTACGATCCTGCCGCATTTTTTGTTCGTCGACAAGTCCAAAGACAACGATTTTGCATTAGAGAGCGAACGACCAAATCTGTGGAATTAGCACCAAAGCCGAGACAGTCAGCAGCAGAGCCAACGGCCAGCCGACACGCCAATAATCACGCGGATGGTAGCCGCCGGGGCCCATCACCATCAGGTTGGTTTGGTAGCCGATCGGCGTCACAAAACTGAGGCTTGCCGCCAGCGTGACGGCGATGATGAAGGGGCGTGGGTCGCTGCCGCCGGCGACCGCCACGTTCACCGCGACGGGGATCATGATCGAGGCGACGGCGATGTTGGTTATCGTTTCGGTAAAAAGCTGCGACAGCAGATACACGATCGCGAGCAGCAGGTAAGGTTTCCAGTCGGGCGCGACACCCAGCGCCGTGGTAGCGTCCACAAGTGATTCGGCCAGCCAGCGCGCCGCGCCGCTGAGTTCTAAGGCTTTGCCAAGTCCCAAAGCGGCTCCAATCGTTAGCAAGACTTGCAAGTCGATCGCCGAGCGGGCTTCGGAGGTCGTCATGCAACGTGTGACGATCATCGCTAGCACGACGGCAATCGCCGCGATCGATTTCGAGGTGAGATTTCCCCACGCCAACATCCCCGGCCACAGGCTCGCAATCGTCAGCCACAAAATCAAGCCGACAAACAGCAGGCCCGCCCACAAAGCCCGATCGTGCCGGCGTGCTGTCGTCTTGCCGACGCGGCTGACCAGATAAAAATCGCGGCTATTGCGGTGCGACTCGACAAACTCGTTACGCGTTTGCAGCAGCAAGGTGTCGCCCGGTTCGAGTCGGACATTGCCTACTTTGTTCGTCAGCCGTTCGCCATTGCGATGCACGGCTACGACGGCGGCGTTATAGCGTTTACGAAAATTGCTACCGCGTACCGTCAGCCCGATCAACGGCGAAGTCCGCGACAACACCGCCTCGGTCAGCACGCGTTGCACACGTTGTGCCGGTTGGGTCTCGAAAGAATTGTCGACCGCCGGCACGAGGCCGGGGATTCGTTCTAGGTCGGCGATCGTTGTGACCACACCGGTAAACACCAAACGGTCGTTGGCGAGGATGATGTCGTTGGGGCTGACGGGGGTGATCGTCTCGTCGCCGCGGCCGATTTCAATTAGAAAGAGTCCCGGCAAATGCCGTAGTCCAGCGTTTTCCACCGATTTCCCGATGAGCGGGCAGCGCTGCTCGACTTGCATTTCGACCAAATAGTCGCGCCGATGCTCGTCGAACTCTTCCACCAAGTCGGTCCGATTCGGCAGGCGTCGATGGGCGACCAACAACATGTAGGTCACGCCAATCAAAGCAAGCGGCACGCCGACCCAGGTGATCTCGAAGAACGAAAGCTCCCCGATCTTCTCGACGATTTTTGGCGAGTATTCTTTGCCTGCTGCCATTTGTGCCAGTTTGCCATTGATCACCAACGTCGTACTCGTGCCAATCAACGTGCAGACACCACCGATAATTGTGAGGTAACTAAGCGGGATCAACAGCCTCGAAGGCGAAATGCTCCGTCGCCGGCACCAATCAACAACCACCGGTGCCATCATCGCCACGAGCGGTGTGTTGAGGACAAACGCCGAGGCGGGCACGATCGCTGCGGCCAGTCGGAGGAGCGCACCGCGCTCGGTCGTTGCGCCGCCGAGCAGCCGATTGCCGATCCAATCCAGGACCCCTGTCACGCGCAGCCCTGCCGAAACGGCAAACAAGGCGGCGATCATCACGACCGCTTTGTTGGAAAATCCTTCGAGTGCTTGCTCGGGTGACAGCACACCGGTCAACGTCACCAGCACCAATCCGCCCAGGAACAGCAGGTCGACCGACACCGCATGTCGGCGCTGCATCGCCCCAAAAATGGCGATCGTCACAAAAATTGCTATCCAGCCGTGGGGCGTCAGCACGGCTTGCTGAGCAAAGACCAGGGGTAGGGGGGATGGGATAAAAGGCAACAGGGACTCTCGTTCCTTGAGTAGATTCATAGCCGGTGAGCTACGTCTCACCGGAGTGATATTTTAACACGTCAGCATAAGCGGCGAGACGTAGCTCGCCGGCTATTCGGGAATGTTGCTGAACTGGGAGTGATTTTCCCCTTCAATAATCAGAATTTTTGGGCGGCTGAGGACTATTTGCAGTTTCGGCCAGGAGGACTGCAAAGTCCTATATTTCTAGCCAAAGATTGAAAAATGAAAACCACGACGACACGACGGACACGACGTGCCAGCTTTCGTCAACGCGTGCGTTGTGGCCGTTGTGTCGTTGTGGTTAGAGTCTTGTAGGTAGGGGAGAAAAGTGACTTTGCCGTCCTCCTGAGTTTCGGCCATCAATGGCCCACAAGTCTCCAATTGGCGTAAACTGCCATTTTGGCATTTCCATCAACGTCCCATCAACGCCCAATTCTCCACAAACCACTGCCTCACCACAAGTTAGGATCACGCCATCGCCCCCAAAATGCCGTTTGCGACGGGTATACGACATGGAGGGCCGGTTCTGAGACCCCGTTGGCCCAAATATCTCGCCTCACTCGCCAGTTCTCGCCACTTTCTTGTGGCAGTCGCGGCCTAGTCAGCCTAGACTGATAGTATAGCCGGTGGTTTACTTATTTTTCAGCCGACAGCGATAGGGCATTCCTTGCGCTGGAGTGGTCAGTTTTCCGGAACAGATTGGCCACAGCGCAGATGGTACAGAACGGGAGCGCTTCAATGCGTCACGACAAAATCGTAACAAGTTTTTTCTTCGTACTTGCTTCACTAACTCTCCATGTCGGCTCGCCGACCACTCAGGCCGTTGAACCGGCGCGGCTGATCACCTATCAGCACGAAGGGCAAACTTTCTATGCCTTGAGTTTGATGCCCGAGGTGGCAAAGCCGCAAACCGACGCCAGCGCGATCGTTGTGTTGTTTGATACCTCTGCAAGTCAACAAGGAGCTTATCGCGCTGCGGCGATGCAGTCGCTCGAATCGTTGCTCGAGGGTCTACGACCTAATGATCGCGTCGAGCTACTCGCCGTTGACCTCGGCGTAAAGCCGATGACCGAAGCGCCCGCTGCGGCTGACAGCTTAGAGCTAGTGGCCGCTGTCGAAGAACTCGAACAACAAATCCCGCTTGGCTCAACCGACTTGGCTGGCGCATTGCAAGCTGCCGCCGAACGATTGCAAGCCACCGACGCCGGACAGCGCACGGTCGTCTACATCGGCGACGGCATGAGCATCGCCAATCTGTTAGATACCGCCGAGCTTTCGCAAGTCGTTGGCAAGCTACGCGATGCGCGTGTTAGCGTCACGAGTTTCGCCATTGGGCCAAAGCTCGACACCCAACTGCTGGCCGTTCTCGCCAACCAAACGGGTGGCAATCTCTACATCCAAGACACCATGATCTGGCAAGACGAAGCCGCCGGAATCAGCGACCAGCGTGCCCAAGCCGAAAACATGCGTAACGCGCAGAACGCCGGCAAACAGTTGGCCGAGTGGACCAGCGCAACTGTGCTGTGGCCCGAACAAGTCCAATTCGCCAGCGAGTTGGGCAAAACCTATCCCGCCACGATGATACCGCTACGCTCCGATCGTGACAGCATCGTCCTGGGCGTCACCAATGACCAGCTACCCGAATCTGTTTCCATCAACATCCGCACTGGCGGAGCCGCTGGCTCGACCGAGCTTGCCTGGGTGGTCCGGCCCGAAGCCTCGCAAGATGATCACGCATTTTTGGTCGAAATCCTCGCCGCCGCCAAGGCAGACGAGGGCCTCTCGTTACCGACACTTGGTTCGGTCGGACTCTTGGGTACGGCTCGATTGGTTGGGGCACGCATGGACCAGCTCGCCAAGCTGGCCGAACGGGCCGTTGCCACAGGCGATCACGAAGCCGCGCAGCGTATTGCCCAAGCCGTATTAGATGCCGATCCCGGCAACGCTCAAGCACGGACGGTCCAGTTTGCCGTCGAACATGCCGGACCTGCCGATCATCTTGGCGGAGCCCTTGTCGTCGATCCGCCTGCTCCCGCCGCTGCACCGGCAGCAGCGCCAACTCTGGCACCTGTGGAAGGCGATATCTCGCTGGTCCAGCAGCCTGCTGGGCAGGTCGTTCCAGGCACGGTGGTTAACGAACCAGCGCCCATCCTTGGCAGCGGTCTGCTCAGTCAAATGACGGGGCAAGTCGTGGGTGGTGGCGAATTCCTAGACCAAGTCGAGCAAGAGCGTCGGGTCTTTGTCGACATGCTTAGAAAAGAAATTCAAAACACACTCATCGACGCGCGGGCACTGATGACGACCCACCCGCAAGTCGCCATCCAAGACATGAAACTTGCCCTAGAAAGTGTGCAACGGGTCGCCGACCTGGATGCCAGTCGGCGTGCCGAGCTGGTGAGCAAGCTGCGTAGTGCTCTCAAAGAGGCCCATTATCAAGCTTCGCTCAAAGACGAACTCGATCGACAACGCGAGGAAGAACTAGCTGCCAGTCAGGCGCAAAAACTGATCAACGAACGTCTCACACGTCGCATCGAGCGTGAAAAGCAATTGATGAGCCGTTTCAATGCGTTGACTGATGAGCGCCGTTACTCCGAAGCAGAAGAAGTCGCCCAGATTGTCGAAGAGATTGATCCCAATGGAGTGACGCCACGCGTTGCAACTCACTGGGTACGTTTCAAACGACACGAGTACTTGATGGCAGCCGCCCGTTCGGCCCGCTATCAAGGGACTTGGGATGCTTTGTATCAGGTCGAACTCTCACATATCCCCTTCCCCGATGTCCCGCCGATCATCTATCCCGAAGCCGATGTCTGGCAAGAGCTAACCACTCGACGCGAACGTTGGAAGTCGGTCGATGTCAGCGCCCGAAGCAAAGCGGAAGAAAGTATCCAAGCGGCCTTGCGCGAGACCTTGAAAACGCCACTGAACTACGAAGCCGAGCCACTCAATATCGTCTTGGAGGCGATTGCCGACGAATACAACATTCCGATCGTCTTCGACAAAGCCGCACTCGACGAAGTCGCTATTAGCGCTGAATCGGAAGTCTCGATCGTCTTGCGAAATGTCTCGCTCAAGTCGGCCCTCAATTTGATGCTCAAAGAACCAGGGCTCGAAGAATTGACCTACGTCATCGACGACGAAGTCTTGCTCATCACAACCGAAGAAAAAGCCAATGAGACCCTGAAAAACAAAGTTTACCCCGTAGCCGACTTAGTGCTGCCGGTCACAACTCCGCAACTTATCGGCGGTGCCGGTGGTGGCGGTGGTGGCCAAGGTGGTGGTGGTGGCGGTGGTGGCTTGTTCAATGTTGCCGACGACATCGAAGCCGATGCCGCGTCCAAGCAACCGCAGCCAA
>JAADGD010000162.1 GCA_013152515.1 Planctomycetota bacterium | reverse complement strand
GTTGCGTGGCAACGCGGCTAGGAAATAGAAATTGTATGACGGACGAACAACCTTGGACCGTTGGCCGGTTACTGAATTGGACGACCGACTTTCTGCGCGACAAAGGGGCCGACAGCCCACGGCTTGATGCCGAAGTCTTGTTGGCCCACGCGCGCGGTTGCCAGCGGATTGAGCTGTATACTGCCTTTGAGGAAGAAGCTGCTGAGCCACTGCGCGAAGCATTTCGCGAGCTGGTCCGTCGTCGCGCCGGAGGCACGCCGGTCGCTTATTTAGTGGGGCATCGCGAGTTCTTTTCGATGTCGTTTCGAGTCACTTCTGATGTGTTGATTCCTCGGCCTGAGTCGGAGTTGCTGGTAGTTCGGGTGCTTGATTTGGCGAAAACGCTAGCCAAGGGCAGGGCGTTGCGGATTGCTGATGTAGGCACCGGGAGTGGAATTCTTGCCGTGTGTTGTGCAAAATATTTGCCGACGAGTACCGTAACGGCGATCGATATCAGCCCGATGGCTTTGGCGGTGGCGCAAGCGAATGCCGAGCAGCATGGGGTGGCCGATCGGATTGAGTTTGTGGCTAGCGATCTGTTTGCGAAACGGCAAGCCCCAGAAGCGTGCAATGAAGAGCATAATATCGAAGACTACGATATTATTATTAGCAATCCGCCTTATGTTGCTTCGGCGGAGTTGGCTGGGCTGGATGCTGACGTGCGTGATCACGAACCGCATCTGGCGCTCGACGGGGGAGAGCAGGGGACCGAAGTCATCGAGCGATTGATTCCGCAAGCTGCCGAACGACTCAAGCCGGGCGGTTGGCTGCTGATGGAAGTCGGGCCAAACAACGCCGCGCTGGTGGAGCAATTGGTAGCGGACAGCGGACTGGCGCTGCAGGACACGATCGCCGATCTGGCGGGTCATCCGCGCGTGGTGCAGGCGGAGAAGAGCTGAGAGTCTAGGGGCAAGGCTACGAAGATTTGCTACTTCTGGACTTTCTCCCCAGGAAAAATTCAAAGTCAAATGGAAATCAAATGAACCGCCAAGATCGCCAAGAAGAAACTCCTGAAAACTGGCTGATCTTGGCCATCTCCTTGGCGCTCTTGGCGTCCTTGTATGTTCTCAAAAGACAAAAATTGGGTAATACTTGATTCAGCTAGTTCTCCCGTAAAGATACCTGCTTTTTATAGGGCGTCTTGCGGAGACAGCCCTCAGAGACGCTACTCAGAAATCTCGAAGGGCACGCTCGCCTGGCCGATTTTGTGGCTTTGCTGATCGGTGATGATCAGCCGGATTTCGTAGTGCTCGGCGTAGATGCGAGTCGGCAGCGTGACAGTGTAGGTCATGTGAAAATCACGACGTGGATTCTGGCACAGGTCTTCGACTTCGGGGAACTGAGCACTGTCAACACGTTTGCCGTTTTTGTCGACGACTTCGTAACTGGTCCCCAGGCGGGTACGATAGCCCTCCTTGGTCGGCTCGCTGCTGAAGTTTTCGATCTCGGCGTAAAGCGTGACGACGTCGCCGGGACGAAATTTCGTTGCTTCGTGCAATTCGTAAGAGCCATACCCTTCCACAGAATCGACAAAGGCGAGTTTGCGGATTTCGAGCGTAGCCAATTCGGAAAGCTTGGCCCGCGCTTGATCTAGGTGCATCAGGCTACCCGCAGCGCGCCGCCGATCGTCGGGTTGCCTCTTGTTGTCGAGAAACGTCGACACCGCAAACAACTGTTTGTTCCAATAGTCTTGCTGCGGAGCCGTGGCCCCCGGGATAGGCTGCATTGCCGATTCTTCGTTGCCTGCCAAAAGTTGTAATAGTCGTAGTCGCATGTGCTGATTCACTTCGTCGGTCGAACCGGGTTCTGGCTGGACCGAGCCTTCGAGATTCTGAATCGCACCTAGTAATTGGACTTGCCAGTCGTGAGACAGTTGCGATTGCAGGCCGGTCGAGACAAGTTGGACTTGTTGCGCGACCTGTAGCGGAGGCTTGGTCAGCACTAGCGGTGGTTTGGGCGAGACGGTCGCTGCTCGTGGAGGAGTTGCTGTTGGTGGAGTTGCTGTTGGCGGGGAGTCTTTGGGAGGCTGCGTTTGTTGGCTGTCGAAAGAAACGGGCACTGCCGTCGGACGAGAATTCGCAGGGCTGGTGTGTTCCAGGTGGGCAACTGGCGGTCGAGTCGATGGTTTGGTGGCGAAAAGATCCGTGGTCTTCTCCGCCGCCTGTTGTTCAACGGCAGCTTTCTCTTCGCGAGCCACCAGTTGTTTGTGATAGGCCATTGCCGATTGGAATTGTCGCACGATCAAAGGCCAGTTTTCACGTTTTGCCTCTTGCAAATTGGCCATCAACTGACGTTTTTCCTTGGCGTCGAGAGCGCCAACCTCGGTCAGCTCATCAAGCACCTCGGCCAAAGCTTCTTCTTGCGTCTTTTCAGTAGGCTCTGCCTCATTCGTAGCTAAAGCAACCGTTTCTTGCTGCGGCTTCTGTGGCGTCACCAAAGCTTGCGTCTTCGCCGCCCCAGCAAACCCCACTCCCCGACAGCCCACGAATGTCGAGATCATTAGCACAACAAAAACAGCAAACGAATAACGCAACAAGGCACCTACATGAAGGAGAAAGGCAACGGACCGCTAAGCCACGAATCGTAGAAAACGATCGCAAATGCGGCAAGTTCATTGCTGGCAGCCCACCACGAGTGCTATCATACCCCAACCGCCTGCGGCTTCGCCTCTTTCGCCAGTCGCACCACCAGCGTTTCCAACACCCGACGGGCACGATCTTTGGACGAGTTGTATCCTTTCAGATCCAAATCGGCTGCTAGCAACCAGCGGTAAAGCTGCTTAGCCCGCGGGCGGCCAATCTGCTTGAGCTGCCCCTCTGCTGAGGAAAGTTTGAAAGGCGGCATCCCCGTTTGTTCCAAAGCCGCTCGTAGCGAGATGCGCCGACCCGTTTGCTCCGCCTGCTCGAAGAGACGCGCCGCTGCGGCGAATTTACGGAAGGTCGAAGCCATTTGCGGCAACAGCGCGTGAGGATCGTCGCCCGCCGCTAGCAATCGGTCAAGCTGATGCAAAGCATCCTTCGCGCGACCCTCGGCAGCGGCGTCGATCATGTCCCAAGTTTTACGTGTGCGCCAGCCGCCGACATTCTCGCGCACAAGCGTGGAGTCGATCGGTTGCTTCTCGTCGACCAGCAAAGCGAGTCTGCCAACTTCTTGGCAAAGAATGCCGACCTCGGTCGGTAGCAATTCAAGCAACATGTCGACCGCCGGGCGTTCCAACTTGACTTGGTGTTGTTCTTTTGCGAGGTGAATCAGCCAATCTTTGAGTTGCTTGGTAAATTCGGTCAGCTCGCGTCCTTGCTGCGGCACTTGACAACTAATCGTCAGCCCTGTTTTGGCGACCGCCTTGGCCAGCCGCGTATTGCCGGGCCAAGTTTTGACCTCCAAGATCAACACCGCGTCGCGTGCCGGCTTGGCAACGTAGTCTTCGAGTTTGTCGCGATACTGTTTTACGAACGGGTCGGCTTCTTCTACGACAACCACGCGCCGCTCCGAGCCAAACAGCGATCGCTCACAGAGCGAATCCAACACATCGCGAAGCTCGACCGACTTGCCTTCGCAAGTTTTCACGCCGAGACCTTCTTGATCCCCTCCGTCCAACAAGTGCCCCAAAGCCAAACGGACCTCATGTCGTAAAAAGGCATCATCGCCCGCGACCGCACAAACCGCGCCCGTCGAAAAGTCGCCCGGAGCCGTCAAAAACTTCAAAGCTCCAATTTTATTAGCAGCGGCCTTAGCCATCGTGAGACCTGATAGGAAATTGTTAAAAAGCGTAGAAACCGGACGTTGTGCCCGCAATCTACCTGATTTAAGTGTTTTCTGCGACCGGCCCGCCGGAGGACTGCAAAGTCGCATTTTTTACCGCCAAGAGCGCCAAGAAAATGCTGGCAAGGGACATTTCCTAGGGGGTTATTCTTGGCGCTCTTGGCGTCCTTGGCGGTTCTCTTTATTCAGAGCAACTTTGCAGTTTTCCTGCGACCTGCTCTCCAAATGCTTGTCGCTGACGGGACGAGCAATTACTCTGGGAGTAGGGTGGAGCAGGGGCTTTCCGACAATCGAGTGTGATTGCATGCTTGGTTTTCGTTAACATCGGACTCGCTAATGAACCGGAACAACATCGCAGCCCTCACCCTTGGGCTGTCTGCTTTTCTTTCCTGTGCTGCCTTGCCAGCCGTTGTAACGCATGCGCAGGATCTCGTAGGCTACGGCGACGACGAAGTCGGAGAGGAGGGGGGGCTTGCCGCTTTCCGCACGCATGGCAGCGGCTGGACGTCTACTTCGTCGGGCACTTCGGGCCTTGGTCGACCAGCCACGCTCACCTGGAGTATCGTGCCAGACAACTCTCAATTGCCTACCGGTTTGGGCGAGCCCGTTTCTAACAGTAACCTCATCGCGTTTCTTGATGGCGTTCATCACGGCGGCAACAGTCCTGGCGGCGCTGATCTGACGCAGCGTGCTTGGTGGCAATTGATGAACTCTGTTTTCGAGCGGTGGGACGAAGTCTCTGGTATCGCGTTCAACTACGAACCCAACGACGACGGCCGCAAACTTGGCACGGCCAGTGGAATACTGGGCACCCGCGGCGATCATCGCATCGGCGGGCATTCGATCGATGGTCAGATCAGCCCCACGTTTCTGGCTTACAATTTCTTCCCGAACAACGCCGATATGGTCATTGATACCGATGAAATCAACCGCTGGAGTAACGCGACCAACAACTACCGACTGTTCCGCAACATGATGATGCACGAAGTAGGTCATGGCCTCGGCATGAATCATGTCGAGCCGGTCAATCGGACGAAGCTGATGGAGCCCTTCCTTGCCACCGTTTTCGATGGCCCCCAGTTTGACGACATCCTGGGTATCCAGCGATTGTACGGTGACGCCAACGAAGAAGGCACAGGCAACGATACTTTCGCCGTGGCTACTTCGCTTGGTACCGTCTTAACAGGTCAGACGATCTCGGTTGGTACCGATGCCACCGATTCTTTTGTGGCCCCAGGCGAAATCGATTTTGTGAGTATCGACGATAACTCGGACATCGATTATTTTCGCTTCAGTATCAATTCCCCAAATCTCATCGACATCACGCTGACACCTTTAGGTCCCACCTACGAGGAAGGGTCCACGGTCGCCAACGTCGCGCCGTTTATTTCCTCCGCCCAAAGCAATCTAACGCTCGCGTTGTACGACAGCGACGGTACCTCGCTATTGGAATTCTCCAACGACACAGGACTTGGACTGAGCGAACAGATCGACAATTTCCAACTCTCCGTCGCCGGCGACTATTTTGTACGAGTCGGTGGCCTCAACAACACGGCGCAATTTTTTCAGCTCGACGTGACCGCAGTGCCCGAGCCGACGACGTTGTTGTTGCTCGTCCTCGGCAGCATCGGCAGTACGCTAACGCGACGTCGAAACATCAACGGCTGATACCGTCTGGCTTCTCCAGTTATGTAGCCGTTCCTGCTGTTTCGTGAACGTTTACAAATACTTAGAGCGTGTTTCGAAAAACTCCGATCTAGCCTCCGACTCCGCCGGTGGATAGTGCCTTGGGAAGCATTTTTGCAGCTTTCGTCCCCCGGCAGAGCCGGAGGCTACAGTCGATTGGCATTTCTAAGAACTTTTTTCGGTCGTTCGGCCTTTTGACTTTGCCGCCGCCTACGCCTGCTCGAAAGCGACTTCACACAGACACGAGACCACGGTCAAGGATTTGTAGAATCGTTGCGACCTTGTTGGTTGAGCCGCAGCAGTTCTGCCTCTATCATTGGTAGGCATGGATTGTATGGTAACTAAGGAAAAGGGGTTTGTTGATGTTGGAGCAAAAATCGCCTGAGGCTGTACTGGATTATTTGGCAGAGCTACGCAAGCTGACGACGGGCGACATTCGCACCGACGCGTTTAGCCGCGTACTGTACAGTACCGATGCGAGTATCTATCAGGTCATGCCGCACGCCGTGGTGTTGCCACGCACGACGGACGAACTTCAGGCGGCCGTTGAACTTGCTGCCAAGCATCGTGTGCCGATTTTGCCGCGTGCCGGCGGCAGCAGCTTGGCCGGTCAGGCGGTCAACGCGGCGGTCGTACTCGATCTGACACGTTACCTCCACGAGATCTTGGAGGTCAATCAAGAAGAAAAATGGGTGCGTGTGCAGCCAGGTGTTGTACTCGATGTGCTCAATGCTCATTTGAAGCCGAAAGGTTTGCAGTTTGGCCCCGATCCGGCCAGCAGCAATCGGGCGGCGATGGGCGGCATCGTCGGCAACAACTCGACCGGCAGCCATTCGATTACTTATGGCATGACGGCCGATCATGTGATCGAGACTCATGTTTTTTTGAGCGATGGCAGCGCGGCAAATTTCGGGCCCGTAGAGAATGGGACGCTGGAAGCAAAGACGCGAAGCGCTGGGTTGGAGGGGCAGATTTATCGCGACATTTCGCAGCTTGTCTCGAAACCCGAAAATCAAGCGGCCATTCAAGCCGCGACCCCCAAACATTGGCGACGCTGCGGTGGCTACAATCTTGATCGACTTGCGCAGGGCGATTTTACGTTCCAAGGTCCGCATGATTCTCGCTTCAATTTAGCCAAGCTGATGTGCGGCTCCGAAGGAACATTGGGCGTGATTGGCGAGATGAAAATGAATCTCGTTCCTGTCCCGAAAAACACAGCGCTGGTGATCCTTCATTTCGACGGCATTTACGAGGCGCTCGCTGCCGTGCCGACCATCCTGGAAGTCGGACCAACCGCCGTAGAAATGCTCGACGATATGGGGATGACGCTCTGCCGAAAAACGGCGCAGTTTGCGCCGCTGCTCGCTAACTTCGTCGAGGGAACGCCCAATTGCATTCTCATCACCGAATTTTATGGCGAAAATGATGCCGAACTGCGTCACAAAATCGATCGCCTCAAAGACCACTTGCGAAGCCAGGGCGTTCCGGTCGGCGCCGTGACCGAAGCGCTGACTCCGTCGCGAAAAAAGGACGTCTGGGATGTTCGTAAGGCGGGGCTGGGGCTGTTGATGAGCATTCGCGGCGACCACAAACCGATTCCGTTTATCGAAGATTCTGCCGTGCCCGTCGAACATCTGGCCGAATACGTGACCAAGGTCGAACAGTTTTGCAACGATCTCGGCTCGAAGGTCGCCTACTACGCACACGCCAGCGCGGGCTGCATCCATATTCGTCCGTTACTGAATACCAAAGCAGCCGAAGAAGTGGCCAAGCTGCCAAAAATCATGGAGTTTGCTGTCGATTTGCTCCACGGCTACGATGGCGTGCTTTCCAGCGAACATGGCGATGGCCGCGCGCGAAGTGCCACGAACGAGCGGTTCTTTGGGCCCGAGCTTTATGGTCTGTATCAACAAGTCAAAGGCATTTTTGACCCCGACAACCGATTGAACCCCGGCAATGTCGTCAATGCTCCGGCCATGACCGAAGATCTTCGATACGGCGCTGAATACCAAGTCGTAACGATCGACGAACACCTCGACTTTTCTAGCGACCAAGGTTTTCATCGGGCAATCGAGATGTGTAATGGTGCCGGTATCTGCCGCAAAACGACGACCGGCACGATGTGCCCGACCTACATGGTAACGCGAGAGGAGGAACACAGCACACGCGGTCGGGCGAACTTATTGCGGGCGGCCCTGTCAGGAAAATTGCCCGTCGAATCGCTAACGAGCAAGCGAATGTACGAAGCGATGGACCTGTGCATCGAGTGCAAAGCATGCAAAAGCGAATGCCCTTCGTCGGTCGACATGACGAAAATAAAGTTCGAGTTTTTGGCCCAGTATTACAAAAAAAATGGCGTCCCGCTACGCGCAAGACTAATGGCCGACATCGCGCGATTCAGCCGCTGGAATTCCGGCTTCATCGCACCGCTGGTGAATACGATGCTTGGCAACAGAGCGGTCCGCTGGCTGATGGAAAAAACGCTCGGCGTCAGCCGTCATCGCAGCCTGCCAAAATTTGCCCGCCAGCCGTTTACGACTTGGTTCCGCAACCGTGGCCCGCAGCCGACGCAACAGAAAAAAGTCGTCCTGTTCAACGATACTTTTAATACTTTTAATTATCCTCAAGTGAGTATCGCAGCGACCGAGGTGCTGGAAGCTGCCGGGTTTGAAGTCCTCTTGCCAGGACATTGGTGCTGTGGTCGGCCGATGATCTCCAAAGGTTTGGTCGACAAGGCCCGCGCAGCCGCAAAAGATTGCATCGAAAAGCTCTCGCCCTTTGCCGAACAGGGAATTCCGATTGTCGGTCTGGAGCCGAGTTGCCTGCTCACGCTCCGTGACGAACTGTTGATGCTCGTGCCCGACGACCCGCGCGGCGCGACGATCGCCCAAAACGCCTTTTTGTTCGAGGAATTTATCGCCAAACTTGCCAACGAAGGCGAACTCGACCTCAAATTCAAACAGGCCACCGACAAAGTTTTACTGCACGGCCACTGCCAACAAAAAGCATTGGTTGGCACCGGCCCCAGCAAGCAAACACTCGGCGCGGCGGGCTGCGAAGTCGAAGAGGTCGACTCCGGCTGCTGCGGCATGGCCGGCTCGTTCGGCTACGAAGCCGAGCACTACGACATCTCGCAAGCAATGGGCGAACGACGATTGCTACCCGCCGTGCGCGAAGCCGGCGAAGCAACCACCATCGTCGCCGCCGGCGTAAGCTGCCGCCAGCAAATTAAGCACGGCACCGGGAGACAGGCGCTGCATCCGGCGGAGTTGTTGCGGGCGAAGTTGGTGGAATAGGTGGCGAGATGTGGTAGCCGAACGCCAGCTCACCAACAAGGCAGTCCAGAATTCCTTGTCTATGTCGGAGTCACGTAATACTCGGTATGCTCAGTGTAGCACTCTAAACCTCCCACCAGCAGAAGAACAGGCGCCCAGACCAACAGGAACAACGGAACAAATACGATTTCAAGCCAAAACAATGACTTTTGATGACGCCGTGCATCTCTTGG
>JAADGD010000102.1 GCA_013152515.1 Planctomycetota bacterium | reverse complement strand
ACCCGGAGTATCTCCGGCAGGACAGCGACCAACCTTCGTCGGCGCCAACCAAGGTCCACAACTAGTAAACTCTACTTTGACAGACCACTAGTTATTTGTTCCAATTCCTCCCAACTCGCCTTACAGGCTGGAAGCCTATTCCACGATTAAATCAACAAGCCGTAAAGCACGGGGCTATTACCGCCTGCGGCGGAAAAGAGCCGTCAACGGCTCTCGTCCAATACCCATCATGGGCCTCGAATTCCAAGAATCTTACCTATCCCACCTCGCTTTTCTGATGCCCGCTGAGGGCTGGAAGCTGACAGCTAAAAGACAAAAGAACGGCCATTTCTGAGTAATCGTAGCCAGCGTTTTCTGTTTGTGGTAATCGTCCATTGAGCCACTTACTGCGGCTTCGACACGTAGATCGGATTGCTCAACACCCACGGATAACGCTGCCCAGCCAGTTGCTGAAACGCCTCCAGGCGGTAAACGCCTGCGGGCAGCGATTTCATTTCTAACGTGTCAGATTTGGTCACGCGGTAGGTCTTTCCGTTGCGTACGATGCGAATTTCCGCAGCAAGCGGAAGTTCGACTCGCAGTGACAATCCCTCCCGCCAAGCAATGTCGTCTCCGACCGTGCCGATTGGCGAGCCAGCTTGCTCAAACCCAGAAACCGACCGCCGGCAGCGGTGCGATGAGCTCGAAACCCAGAATCGCACGCCCCTGGCGGAGTGCCTCGCGCACCGAATGTTCGTTAATCGCTTGCCCGTTTTTCAGTTGCAAAAAAGTCCCCACGTGACGCATGCTAGTTTCATAAGGATCTAGCTGCACATTGGCCAAAATTTTCTTTTCGGCGGGTGGATTACTTTGCCCCAACGCCGCCATGAGAAGCTTCGCCTTGAGGCCTTCGGCTTTCCAGACTTGCTCGTTTGTACCATCGAAGGCTTCGATCGAACCATCAGCATGGGCGACTAACTTGAGCCGCTGGTTCTGATGACTATCATTCCCCGCAATACCCGCAAAACGCGTGTGCGCCGTCAAACGATCGAATCGCGCTAAAAAATCTTGCGGGTAATCGAAAAAAGAACAAAACGCCGCCTCGGGGTGCTCTTGCACCGTCGATAGATTCAACAGCATCGCAACGATCAACGCACTAATCGGCTCGTCCTTGACGTCGCTATGCGTGTTGTAGATTTCCATGCCCTCGTAGAGCGTCAGGTCAAACGTAGGAACTTCCTCGGGATGACAGACAAACCGCAACTCGGCCTCTGCTTCGTGGCCCGGCCAATGGAGTTGATTTTTCGATTCGGTACCAGCTAGAAAATAAACTCCGTCGTGCCAGCCTTTGACGTTTTCTGCAACGACGTCGACGGCACGACTGGGATGCTCAGTCAAACCGATAATCTGTGTGCCCGTTGCCTTCGCCGCCAGGACGATTTCCTCAAGGGTCCCGATGCTGTCGTGCGAAAAGTGGCTATGAAAATGAAACGTGCCGCGCACCAACGCATAAGGCACGTCGATCGGTTGCACTTGCTCGGCAAGCTGCTTGCGATCGGCATCAAAAGCCTCCATGAACCGTGACGACAATCGTTCGCTAAGACTCAAGCGTGCGGGAACTGATTTCTCGGTCGCGGAAGAAGTCGACGGCGATTCCTGTCCGTCGGTCGATAAAGCTTTCGACTCGGCAGTATGGCCAATCGCGATGACGAGCAGGGAAAACATCGCGAAAACTAAGAGCCTATTCCAAAACCCAGAGGAACGTCGCCAGTGCTCGAGAATGTTGGCACTTCCAGAAGGTTTTGAGATGTGCAGTAAAACTTTCAATGCGAGATACTCCTAACTGGATTTCCTATTTAACCGTCCTACGTACTACAGCGCTAAGTTAAAAACCACGGATTGCACGGATACCACTGATTTTGGAGACTTTTGGCAGGTATGCTCCGGCATTGAAATGTCAACACTTCCATTCTCTTCATCAAGGCTTCATCCGTGAATATCAATGCTATCTGTGATCTTTAGCTTTTTACTTAGCGCTGTAGTACGAGAACGGCTTGTCGATATCGACATCTGTATTCAATCGCCATTCTTGTCTGGGTGGTTGAGTAATCGTTGTGCGCCCGGATGCTCGTCTTGCCAATGGGTTGGGATCGTGGCGATGCATACCTGGCCTTGGTCACTAAGCATGTGAGAGGCGAAAATTACTTGTTGGCCCTGGCAGTCCCAGCCTGGGTGTGGGTGGGCACCGCCGCCGTAGGTGCGATGGCCCGTGGTCAGTAGCCGTGGACGAGAGGTCGAGCCCTCGAACAAAGCGAGATCGCCGTGAGGGTTGTCGGCGATCACCCAACGGCCATCGCTGCTGCCAGCGCAGTGCCACCAATTACGTCGCCCAATTTCGGCTTCTGTCGCTCTGGGCCACCAACTTCCCGCGCCGAGGATACGGACATGGCCCGTCTTGAGGTCGAGCAGGTTGACGTGAGATATTTCGCGTTGTTGGGGGTCGCCCTTAAATTGGATAGCCGGGGGTGCACCGCAATAGAGGATTTGGTCGTTCACCCACCACGATTCATGCGTGACCAGTTCGTCCTTGACCTGCTGATGAACGGGGTGCGGAATCCCCAACTTGGGATCGACAACCCAGATTCGGCTACTGCCCTCTTCGCGATGCCAATCCTTGCCACCGGCAAAGCTAAGCAGGTTGGAAGCGGTGTGACTCCATTGCAAGTGTCCCTTCCAAAGCAGCGGCGGTTCGATTTTGCAAATTTCGCGGACGCGACCCGTCGCGACTTCGATGACGTGGATGGTCGGCGGATCTGTTTTGAGACCGACCGAGAGGTACTGGTCATCGAAGTTGCCGTTCAGTTGGCCCGCAGCAGGGAGTGTGGCGATGAGCCGTTCGCTGACAACAACTTTTGAGCGCGCGAGTGCAGGGTCTGGCGAAACGGTGACGGTCGGCGTGATTTCGAGAACGTCATTGCCTCGCATACAGAAGATCGAGCTGCGCTGTGCCGCAGCGGTTGCTTTGCTCAGGCTGCCGTCGGAGGAAGAAAGAACGGCCAGTTCACCAGTTTGGGTGAGATAACCCATCAGGCCACGAGGGCCATTGAACAAGATCATCGAACTATCGGCGAGCCAAGAGCGATCGTGGAAGTAAAAATTCGTGGAAGGCGTCTTGGTTGTGAGAAAGGTCAGCTTTGTCCCAGTGAAGGGGTCGGTGGTGACGGTGTGGTCGTTAGGAAGAACTTCCAGTTGCCTTGTTTCCTCCGCCAAGGTGGCATTGATGACGAAAAGATTGCCGAGGCAGATTGTTACCGCGACCAAAAAACCGATTGCCGTTTTCATCAAAACACCTTCTGGCTACGACGTACGCCTCTGTCCGAGAAGCCTACTTCTTGAAGTTCGATGTGCCTGCCCCGCGCAGCATCAGCTCTTTGAGATCCGCTAAGTGCTCCGTGTAGACGGCACGTGGGCTGCAGTTGAAATACTTACACAGCGAAGCCGCGAGACCGACGATTTCGCCCATCGTCCCGGTTGTCTTCATAACGCGGACGGCGCCGAGCGCTTCATGCGTTACGCTGATATCTCGCCCGGCCATGAACAAATTGTCGATGTTGCGGCTATAGAGACAACGGTACGGCACCCAGTACGGGCCGTTGTAGGTGTAGCCTTTTCCATGCGTGTAATCGGCAATGAACTCATCGCCTTCGTGGCCTTTTTGGTAGGCGGAGGCTGGGAAATGAGTGTCGATGCCCCAGGTGCAGGGGAAGCAACCATCGGGGAACTGCCGATCGTCGCGCAGATCTTCGGCCGTGAGAATCACATCGCCGAGCAACCGACGCGATTCGCGCTTACCGGCAATGTAGGCGACCCAATTGAGCCGATGTGCCGGGTAACGGTGTTCGACATTTTTGATCGCGTCCCAAGCACCGTACATCGCGCGGAAATTTTGATCGCGGATGTGTTCCATGTCTGCGATCGAATCGCGATCGAAGCCATTTTCCCAAAACCAATTGCCGAGACTGATCAACTTGTCAGCTTGCTCGGTCTGAGGCGTATTCTTCCCCTTCTCGCGACCAGGAAAAGGTGCCTCGGTAAGATCGACCGCCCACGGACAGCGCGGAAAGGTGGCCAGTTCGCACGCTGCCTGCAAGTCTGACGAGAGCGGATCTTCATCTTCGCACAGGCATTTGATATTCCACAAATTACTCGCGCCCATGTGCCCTTTTTCGGTCTGGTCGTAATCCGCGCCTGCCAGATAACCGACCGACCCATCGCCTGTGCTGTCAAGAAACCAGCGCCCGCGGATCAGCGTCCTCTTGGCGGTGCGTGTATGTTGGCTTGTCACCGAGCGAATATGGCCCTTCTCGGTGTGTGCCTTGTTGACACGTTGTTCGAGATAAAGCGTAATGTTGGGCTCGGCTCGAACGATGCGAAGCTTGCGCGTGTCGTCAAAGACGTGCGCGGCTTGCGCATTCTCCGAATCACGATGCTTGTCGGGCATAAGCTGCATCACCACGTCGCCGATCCGTGGATAAGGTTCCTGATTCACATGCCCTTGAGGCCAGACGCGCACCTCGGAACTTGCATTGCCACCCAATACCGGGCGGTCTTGCACCAAAGCGACTTTTAGCCCCTGGCGAGCAGCCGTCACTGCCGCGCTCGTGCCGGCAATCCCTCCACCGACGACCACGAGATCGTACTCGATCGTCTCTTGAGTTTCGTCAGACAAACCAAGGGCCTGCTTTCGAAAAGCAGCTAACTCCTTCGCTCCGTTGGGCACCTGCCAATGCATGTCTTGGCTAAAGACGATCGCATCGCAGCGACCTTCAAACCCAGTCAGGTCGTGCAGAGAGACTTTTGCCGACTTGCCCACTTCAACTTGGCCGCCCTCTTGCCAGTGCCACTCTTCGCCTTCGGTCCCGAATGTGGTCTCAAGAGCTTTTCCGTCGACAAGCAACTGAAACCGACCTGGCGCGCCCGGTGCTTTCCAGGGAGCCACCCAGTCGCGTGTTCTCACCCAGACACGATAAACGCCCGGTTGGGGAAAGGCGACAAGGGTCGTCGCATCGGCGACCGGACGACCCATCCCGTGTGCCAGCAAATAGGGCGATCCCATTAAGTCCATAAATTGCTGGTCGTTCACCCAGCCGCCAAAATCGTCAAACGCCTCTGCCTCTAACAGCACGGTAGGCTGAGCGTTCGCTAGTCTCGCATGGCTTCCCACAGCGCCGAGTAGCAGGATCAGAAAGAGAAATCTGCGCACAAAGTACCTGGAAATATCGACGCGGCAATTTTGTTGATGTGTCATAGCCGTATTTTCACCAACTATTGGCCGGTTAGCAAGCCTCTTATGCTTGCAGTGCCCCGCCTGTCGGGGTAAAGTTAAGGGACCTTCCTTTCTGCCATGTCCAGTGGACGATACTCGCCGGCAGCCAGTTCTATCATGAATTCAACATGCCAAAACTCACGGGCCCTTCGAGACTGCCGCTTGTTGGTCAAGCGATTGTTGGTCGAAATTCAGCCAAAGAAAGCGTTAAAAAACTTTTTTTCGTGGGTTGCCGTGGTTAGTCGTCTGACGGCTATCGTCGCGATGGTCTTATCTTTGCAGATTGTTGCCGAAGGTGACGAGACGCTCACCTTCGAGCGGCATATTCGTCCTCTCCTAAAAGTGCACTGCTTGGACTGCCACGGCGCGACAGCAGAGGTCGAAGGCGGGCTCGATCTGCGACAGCGACGTCGGATGGTAGCCGGAGGCGAAAGCGGCGCGGCGATTGCACCTGGGGAGCCAGAGACGAGTTTGTTGATCGAGCGGATTCGCAAAGGCGAGATGCCACCGGGCGATAAAAAAATGGCGGCCCAGGAGATTGCGACACTAGAGAAGTGGGTTGCTGCCGGCGCCGTGACTGCCCGAGAAGAGCCCGAAATTCTGGACGAAGGACTTCGCATCACTCCCGAGGAGCGAGAGTTTTGGTCGTTCCAGCCGATTCAGCGACCAGCATTGCCGGAACTTGCCGACTATCGGCGGGTGCGAACGCCGATTGACACCTTTGTGTTGGCTAAGCTGCAATCTGTGGGCCTGGGGTTTTCGCCCGATGCCGACGATAAGACGCTGCTGATGCGTGCCTACTTCGACCTGTTGGGACTGCCTCCCTCGCCTGCCGAAGTGCAAGCCTATCTGGCCGACGACTCCACAGACAAATACGAAACGCTTCTCGATACGTTGCTCGCTTCGCCCCGTTACGGCGAGCGCTGGGCGCGACATTGGCTCGATGTGGCTGGCTATGCCGACTCCGAAGGGTACACGCCAAAGGATGCCGATCGGCCTTGGGCTTACAAATATCGCGACTACGTAATCAAGTCGCTGAACGCGGATAAGCCGTTCGATGTTTTTGTCCAAGAGCAACTGGCCGGCGACGAACTGGTTCCACTGCCGCATAAGAATTTATCGGAAGAGCAAGTCGACAAGCTCACCGCGACCGGTTTTCTGCGGATGGCAAGCGACGGCACCGGAAGTGGCGCGAACGACGAAAAAGCACGTAATCAGACGATGGCCGATACGATCAAAATCATTTCCACCTCGCTGTTAGGACTCAGCGTAGGCTGCGCACAATGTCACGATCATCGGTACGATCCGATTCCTCATGCCGATTACTATCAATTGCGAGCAATTTTCGAGCCGGCGCTCGATTGGAAAAATTGGCGAACACCACAACAACGGCGCCTCTCGCTTTCTACCGAGGCCGAGCGAAAAACAGCCGCGAAAATCGAGGCGGAAACTCAAGCCATCTCTGCCGAAAAGGCAAAACGACAAAAAAAATATATCGAAGTGGAGTTGGAAAAAGAACTCGCAAAATACGACGCTGAGCTTCGCGAAAAACTTCGCACGGTTTATCACCTGCCAGCCGCCAAACGGTCCGACGAGCAAAAGTTGCTTTTGAAGCAGAATCCTAGCGTGAATATCAGCGCCGGCACGCTGTACCAATACAATAATGCGTCGGCAGACGAACTGAAAAAGCTAGACCAACGTATCAACACAATCCGCGCCAAGAAACCGGCGGAGGAGTTTCTACGCATGTTGACAGAAACTCCCGGCAGTGTGCCGGTGACGCATCTTTTCTACCGCGGCGATTTCAAACAGCCCAAAGAAGAGATGGCACCAGCGGGACTGACGATCGGCGCGCCGCCGGGCGAGCGGTTCGAGATCGCTGCCGATGACGAATCGCTGCCCACCACGGGGCGTCGGTTGGCGTACGCTCGCTGGTTATTCAGCGGTAAGCACCCGTTGGTCGGCCGTGTGTTGGTCAATCGCTTTTGGATGCACCACTTCGGTCGCGGCATTGTCGGCACGCCGTCCGACTACGGCGCCCTGGGCCAGCCGCCGACTCATCCCAAGCTGCTCGACTGGCTAGCCTCCGAATTCGCCTCCAGCGGTTGGAGTCTCAAAAATCTTCACAAACAAATCATGTTGTCGACCGTGTATCGACAAGCTTCGCAAGGTGATCCCGCCGAGGTAGCCGCCGATACGGCTAATTTGCTCTACTGGAAAAAGCCGGTGATCCGCATCGATGCCGAAGTCGTGCAAGATCGAATCTTGGCCACCAGCGGTGTGCTGGAAAACAAACTTTATGGTACGCCGGTTCCGCTAGAAACAGACGACACAGGCCAAACGATTGTCAGCGATCGAGCGAATCGCCGCAGCATCTACGTGAAGGTGAAACGCACGCAGCAAGTAGCGCTACTCAAATCGTTTGACGCACCGGTGATGCTCGTCAACTGCGAAAAGCGGCCCTCGACCACTGTCGCAACGCAATCGTTGATGTTGTTGAACAGCAAGTTTATTTTGAGCAAAGCTCGCCAGTTTGCCGAGCGCGTCCGCCGAGAAGCAAGCGCCGTCGTCGCACCAGACCTCGAAATCAGCCCAGCCGATACGAAGGCAACCAGCCTGCGCGACCCGGTCGACGCCTGGCAGTTTGGCTATGGTCAGTACGATCCACAACAACAGCAGACAAAGGATTTTACGCCACTGCCGCATTGGACGGGCAAGGCTTGGCAAGGCGGCGCAGAGTTGCCCGACGCAAGTTTGGGTTGGGTTCTGCTGACCGCTAATGGAGGGCATCCGGGCGACGCAGCGCACTGCGCTATTCGACGTTGGGTGGCACCGACTGATGGCGTGGCAAAAATCAACGGCAGCTTGCACCATGCTGCGGAGCAAGGCGACGGCGTGAGCTCTCGTGTCGTTTCCAATCGAGAAGGCTTAGTTGCCGAGTGGAATTCTCACCACAACAAGATTTCAACACCTGTTCAAGAACTTAACGTGCAAGCGGGCGAAGTACTCGATTTTTTAACGGACTGTCGCACTAGCGAAAACTCCGACTCTTTCGCATGGTCGGTTTCCCTCGAATTGACAGCCGCCGATGGCAAGCAGCAAACTTGGGCCTCTGCGGCAGATTTTCATGGCCCTCGCAGTGCCGCACCAGCGTTGCCAAAGCAAATCGTCTACGCCTGGCAGTTGGCCTACGGCCGGTCGCCTACGCAAGACGAATTGTCTGCGGCGATCGATTTTCTCGTGGAGCAGTTTTACTACATGATCGAGCATCGTGACGCAGCCAACCAAGTCGATCCTAGTTTGCAAGCGTTGACCAACTTGTGCCAAGTCTTGCTAAGTTCCAACGAGTTTTTATATGTGGATTAAGCGACGAACCCTGCCAAATCAATCCAATCAACAGATCGTATGATGCACATTCCCCAAACGCGGCGAGAGTTTCTCACTCAGAATGCAATGGGAGTGGGAGGCGTTGCGCTGGCGTGCTTACTTCAGCAAGAACGCCTGTTGGCCAAACCTGCCGGGGTCGGAACGGCGTCGCAGGTGTTCGACATGAAGCCGCGGCCAACTCACTTTGCGCCGCGGGCGAATGCGATGATCTCGATGTTCATGCACGGCGGCCCGTCGCATGTCGACTTGATGGATCCCAAACCGGAACTGAGCAGACACGACGGGAGCGAGTATTCTGGTGATGTGACATTCAGCTTCGTCAAGCGAGCCAGCAAAACGCTCATGGGCAGCCCTTGGAAGTTTAAGCCGCGCGGCGAATGCGGCACCGAAATTTCCGAACTTCTGCCGCACCTAGCAAATATCGTCGATGACATCTGCGTGGTCCGTTCGATGTTTACCGGAGCCAACGGCCACGAAGTTTCGATCCGCTATTGGCACGGCGGCATCCCGGCGGTGCTTGGACGTCCGACGCTCGGGTCGTGGATTACCTATGCACTAGGCTCCGAAAGCCAAGACTTGCCTGCTTATATGGTGCTGACCGATCCCGGGGGCCATCCGGTCGACGGCGTGCATAACTGGACCAATGGTTGGATGCCGCCATTGTTTCAAGGAACAGTGCTGCGGCCCACCGAACCGCGCATCTTGAACCTCCAGCCGCCAGCTCATCTGAAAGGCGAATTGCAGCAACAGAATCTTGCCCTGCTGGGGCAGCTAAACCGCAACCATAGTGAGCAGCATCCGGGCGAGACTGATCTTGAAGCGCGCATCGCCAGTTACGAGCTGGCAGCGCGCATGCAAGTCGCCGCGACCGCAGCGCTCGACATTTCTGACGAGTCGGAAAGCACACTCAAGATGTACGGCATCGACCAACCCGAAACCAAAGAGTACGGCACGCGTTGT
>JAADGD010000135.1 GCA_013152515.1 Planctomycetota bacterium | reverse complement strand
CTCGCTAGGTCGCCGCAAGACATCACACTGGCCGACGTGTTGAAAGTGGTCGAGAGCCACTCCGAACCAACCACCTGCGCCTCGGCCACTTCTCCCCTAGCACCAGTATTGCTAGACGTCTGCCTCGAGCTTTCCGCCGCTCGCCACCAGCATCTCGCCGGCATCACACTAGCCGATTTGGTCGCCCGCGCAACGGTCGAAGCGGGTCCGATGTGGTATATCTGAGGTGTTCGTCGTTGGCAAGAGGTGTTGGTCGTTAGGAATAAGTCGTTAGACAACAGTCGAAAACGCTCACGTTCCAAAAACATAACCGTTCACAGAAAAAAAGAAAAAGCCGCAGATAAACGCAGATAGAGGAACTCCGGTTTCGCATCTGCGTTTATCTGCGTCCCTCGGCGGTTCCTGGTTTTCCTTGGTGTCGTTGCAAGAGGATTGCTGGCCTGTGAACGGTTACCAAAAAACTAACAGCCAATATAACTCAAAGTGAAAAGAGAGCCACGGATTGCACGGATAAACACGGATTTTTGAGGGGGAAGTGATCTGCTGGCATCGCTTTTACGAGTGACAAGGCTCGGAAAAGAACTCGCTGAATTCAACTGTTATCCGTGTATGTCCGTGCCATCCGTGGCTAATTCCTTTTCAGTTCGAATAATATCTCAGTACCCTGGCTTCGACGGGTCGAGGTTCTGGAATTGCACTTCGCCGGGCGTGCCGAGCTTTTCTAGTTCGACCCGTAGCACACGCAAGCCAACTTTGAAATCTTGGATTTCAAACACGAGCAAATGTTCTGTCGCCTCGGTCGAATCAGGATCGACCTGCCGCAAGTGGTTAGAATAGATGCCAGCTTGTGCCTCCTTGAGCGCAACACGCAGCGGACGGATATATTTCTCGCGCACCTCGTCGGGCGTCAGCGCACTGCGGAAGGAGATGCCTATTTTATGCACTCGCGATTCCCACCTACGATACCAACTTTTCGCGGCCGACCGCTCGTCGTGCGTCGGCAACCTGCCCGCGATGCATGAGTGGGTGTAAAGCCACTAGCGAGAGCACTTTGGCGTAAGTGTCAAAAAACTGTTCACGGCCCTCGGGCGGGTTGGCCGAAGGTTTGTCGAGATCGTCGTCGGTGAGCGAATCCAATGTCTCGAGCGTGTGGACGCGCACTTCGTCCCACTTGGCCAGCAGGTCGCCGAGGCTGGGGTAGCTGGCAGCGTCGTCGGTTGGCTCTGTGCCGATACTGAACAA
Organism: Planctomycetota bacterium; assembly: GCA_013152515.1. Classification (GTDB taxonomy): domain Bacteria; phylum Planctomycetota; class Planctomycetia; order Pirellulales; family Lacipirellulaceae; genus Bythopirellula. The sequence goes on along the minus strand of JAADGD010000135.1, from coordinate 10,107 downwards.
CGATTTCCACTCAGGAAGTGGATTCGAGTTACCAAGTAAGATGTGATAAATCAAATTCGCTTCGGAATACGCCAAATGCCCAGCGATCCAAGTCGGATGATTGCCCCCCTTCGAGGTAGGAACAGCCATTGGCTCATCCTGCATATCCGCTAGTAAACCGGCCGTCAAATTTTTACTCATCTCGCTTTGGAATCGAAGCAGATCAACGGCTTTCATGCTATTATTTCTCCCGAGTTACCCGTAAGATGCTTGAGACTTGCTCCGGCGCCGCCTCTACGAGAGAATATACGGCTGAATGATCGATCGCGGTAGGCCTCGGATAGCCGGCGAGCTACGTCTTGCCGATCGTATTCCGCGTTTTTCGTCGGCGAGACGTAGCTCGCCAGCTGGAAAATTTTGCGTTGACGAGGTAATCATGAGTTTCCAACAAACCGCTTGGGCTGCGATATGTAGCACCTTGCTCATGGCAGCAACTACGTATGCCGAGCCAACTTCGTCCCCAGCGGATTCTTCCCCGCTGGCTTCATCCCCATTGGCTTCCTCCTCACAAGCTCCCACGGTCAAGAAAATGAAACTACAAAAAAAACAACTCGGCGACATGCAGCCTGTTCACGCGTTGGGCGATATCTATCTCGCCGGCCAACCGACGCCCGAGGATTTATCGCTACTAAAACGAGAGGGCATCAAAACAGTCATCACACTACGCAAGCCCGAAGAAGTTCCCTGGGACGAAGCCGCCGCCGTTACGCAGCAAGGCATGAAGTATGTGGAGGCACCGTTTCAGGCAGTAGAAGAACTTAAGCCAGAGATTTTCGACAAAGTACTAAAAGTGTTGCGCGATAAAAAACGCGGCCCGACGATGCTGCACTGCGGTTCGGCCAATCGGGTCGGCGCAATTTGGTATGCTTACCGTGTTCTTGACGGCAAGCTTACGCCTGAGGCAGCGCTCGAGGAAGCTAAAATTGTCGGGCTACGCACGCAAGGCTATCTCGACCAGGCACAAGTTTACGTCGAGAAAATCCAAAACCAACCACCTGCCACCGTGATACAAGAGCCGCAGGTAGATCGTTAGTCCGGTGTCCTTAGTACTACTTACTACTGCGCTAAGTAAAAAGCTAAAGACCACGGATAGCACTGATATTCACGGATGAAGCCTTGATGAAATGAATGGATGTTGTTGACAGCTCAATACCCAGCAGCAAACCTGCCAAAAGTCTCCAAAATCAGTGGTATCCGAGCAATCCGTGGTTTTTGACTTAGTGCTATAGTACTAGAGCCGATCCCAGAACCCTGCGGGAAGATGCCAGCGACCGAGAAAGCTGGCACTATCAAACGGCTTGGGCAAACGGTTTTGGGACGTACAGTAAGGCGAGCAGCAGATGGGAATTTACCTGCCTCAACCGGCCTTCATTTTTACCACAAACCAAGAGAAGTGAACCACAACGACACGACGGACACAACGAAAAATCCACGTTGTGCCCGTTGTGTCGTCGTGGTTAATTTTTAAACAATTTTTCGTCACCAGGTAATTCTCAACTGCAGCCCGCCTTATAACTCTGCAATCGCCTTCAACACATGCTCGTCGTGTCCGTCGACTTTGACGCTTTTCCATAGTTTGGCAACTTTGCCGGTGGCGTCGATGAGGTACGTGCTGCGTTGGATGCCCATCTTTTTTTTGCCGTACATGTTTTTCTCGCGCCACGCGCCGTATTTTTCGGCCACCTTATGCTCAGGATCGGCCAGTAGCGGGAAGTTGAGATCGTACTTGTCGCGGAATTTTTCGTGGCTCGCAACGTCGTCGGGGCTGATGCCGAAGACCTTGGCGCCCAGCTTTTTGAGTGCCGCTTGCTGATCGCGGAAAGCGCACGCCTCGCGCGTGCAGCCAGGGGTGTCATCTTTCGGGTAAAAATAAAGCACGACGGGGCCACCTTTTAGCTCGGAAAGACGAACCTTGGTGCCATCGTCGGCTGTCAGTGTAAAAGCGGGGGCCTTATTGCCGGGTTCGATCCAGTCGCTCATGTCGGTAGGGGTCGGGGTTGGAGATCAGGGTCGGGAAAGCACCTTTATTCTAGCGGGGAAGCGCCGACATACTAGCCGCGATCGAAAGCTCAAGAAGTTTGCAAATCGCAAAAAAACCAAGAAGTACTCCTCCAGTCAACAAAAATTATCACAAACGGGTTCGTGAGATGCTGACTTCCCAGATACGTCCCTCGAAAAAAAGCGACTTGCAAGCGAAAAAATTAGCCGCAGATGAACACCGATAAACGCAGATGGCTTGTTTTACGGAAAATATCTGCGTTTATCGGTGTTCATCTGCGGCTATTAAAAACGCTGGCCGCGCACTTTTCGATTCAGAAGCGTAGGAGTTGTTGCTTGGCGATTTACTGCGCGCAATGACAACCTGACTCGGCTGATTCCCATCAAACGGCTGCGATCAATGGTCGACGTAACTCAGCCGCTATGAAAAATGAACCGGTGACACAAATCAGCGGCATTTGTGATTTCGCTTGGCGGGCATATTGTTGGGCTAAGTGCCAAGCGTCGAGTGGTAGTGGGCATTCGTGAACCTCAGCCGTCGGATTCGCGGTTGCCTGTTGTCGTCGAAAAATCTGAGCTAGCTGTTCGGCGGGTACGGCTCGAGGGTTGTTTTGATATTCGGTGGCGATCACTCGCGCGAAATGTGGCAGCAGCACTCGAACAATTCCTTCCACATCTTTGTCTTTGCTCGTTGCCAGAACCAAAACCCTCTCTTGCGATGCAAAGCTCTCTGTCAGTACATCGACTAACGCTTGCGCCGACGCGACATTGTGGGCAACGTCTAGCACCACTGTCGGCTGACGGCTGATGATTTCGACCCGCGCCGGCAACGTCAACTCAGCCAAGCCAATGCGAATCGCCTCGGACGAAATCGACCAACCTTGCCGCTGCATTTCGAGACAGGTCGCGACGGCGAGCGCCGCGTTGGATGCCTGATGCTCGCCCAGCAATTGCAGCGGCAATTTTGTCAGCTCGGTCGCTTGTTCAGCGTACTTTCCGGAAAAGTCGAGTTGACCGAGCTGGTGTTGTCGATCGAGTTGACGCGGCGGATGGTACTCATGCGTAAAATCGTGTCCCGCCTCAAGCATCCGGCAGCCATGCTGCTGCGCGATTTCGGCAATCACTCGCCGGGGTTCGTCGTCAAGCGGTCCGCAAAGTACCGGGACGCCCGGCTTGATAATGCCCGCTTTTTCGGCGGCAATTTGGCCGAGTGTGTTGCCGAGTTGTTTTGTGTGGTCAAAGCTGATACTCGTGATGACGGTCACGGCCGGCTGACAGACATTGGTCGAATCGAGCCGCCCACCCAAGCCAACTTCCAAAATCGCCGCATCGACTTTTCGCTGGGCAAAAAACATCAGAGCAATGGCCGTCGTCATCTCGAAGTAGGTTGGGCTCAACGAACTATCCGAGTAGCGGTCCGCTTCTTGATCCATCGCCAAGACCACAGGACGTAGCCGATCGACGAGACCAATCAGTTCGTCGGCAGCAATAGGCTGTCCGTTGATTGCGAAGCGTTCTTCTATGCGCTCCAAATGTGGCGAACTAAACAGCCCCACTTCGTAACCAGCCGCGTGCAAGATACTTCCCACCAACGCAGAGGTCGAACCTTTTCCTTTCGTGCCCGCCACATGGACAATCGGCACCCCTGCATCAGGATTGCCCAACCGCGTTAGCAACTGTCGCATCCGGTCGAGTTTGAGTTGCCGTTGCCCATAGGGCAAAACGGGCATACGCTCGTAATTGATTCGACCAAGCAAAAACTCGAGCGCAGCGTCACGTCGTGAATTGGGGATATTGGAGAGGCTCGTCATGGACTTTTCGGTTCGTCAGCGAATTGCTTCGCGTGCCTTGATCAGCAGGTCGATCCAAGGACCGATGAAATGGCCCACATCGTGGTACGTGCGACCACTGATGAGATTGCCGTCGATAACACAAGCCTTGTCGACAAAGATGCCGCCGCAAACTTCGAGGTCGAATTTGCATTTGGCGACCGTTGCCATCCGACGACCTTCGACACAGCCAGCCCGCGCCGGGATCTCGACCCCGTGACAAAGGCTGGCAATCGGCTTGTTGGCCTCAAAAAAGTGTCTTGTGATGCGCAGTAGATCTTCATCCTCGCGAATATATTCCGGCGCACGTCCGCCAGAGAAATAGATACCCAGATACTCTGCGGGGTTGATGTCAGCAAAGGCAATGTCGGCCTCAATGGTGTAGCCTTCCCATTCCTTGGTGATCGTCCAACCGGGTTTCACCTCGTGCAACACCATCTGGTAACGGCGTTTTTCTGGTGCCGCGACGACAGGCGTAAAACCAGACTCCTGCAAACGATAGAACGGATACAAGGTATCAACAGTCTCGGCGGCGTCCCCGATGATGATCAAAACTTTGTGCATTCTAATTTCCTTTGAGGCAATTGTTGAGATACTTGCGCGAGCGATTGATTTCCGCCGTTATTTTCTCGGTCGAATCAAGGATCGGCACACCGCGCGGCACGGGGTGCATGAAAATTTCGGTCCAACCTGCGTATCTCGCCGTTCGAAACGCGGCCAGCAGCGGCGTAAAGTCGAAAGGTCCTCGTCCGGGCATCTGCAACAGTTCTTGCTCTTTCGGACGTTTCTGCTGCGAGCCCATGCCGTGCTGCTGAGCGTAGAACAGTTTGATGCTGGGCACAACGTCGCGAATGATGCTGGCCTGCAACTCGCTGTCCTGAGGTAAATGGTGCGGCGCGAACGCCAGCCCGAGGTGGGCGGACTTCGATAGCTCCGCCAGCCAACGAATCGAATCGGGCGAGGTAATCAGGCTGCTACTGTGATTTTCAATGGCGATCACGCAGCCCGTTTCTTCGGCAGCCGCCACATGCGGTTTCATTGTTTCCACAAACTTGCCGATGGCCGTTTTGAGTTCGCCGCCTTGCAAATTTACCGGCCCTCTCGCTGTGCAGACGAGTACGACGCCTCGGCCACCCAGCTTACGAGCAAACTGCATCTCTTCTTGCAGTTGAAATGGCCCCAATTTATAGCAGGCGATGCTTCCCAGCTTGACTTGGTGTTGTTGAAGCAATTCGGCAGCCTGTTCGAGGCCCAAGGTCTCAAGCTGTTCTCGCTGGTTGCCATGAACTTTTGGCCAGATGTCGATCGCCTCGGCACCTACCTTTTTTACTTCCGGAAGAATCTCTGCCAAGTCGGTGTAGCCGTACATCGCCGAAGCCAGGATGTAGCGTAACGAAAATCCCTTGGGTGTTTGGGCCGCCAAAGCAACGTGAGCAGACGCCATACCGCCCGCACAAAAACTGGCAAGTGTCGTTGTGAACTCGCGGCGGTTAGGTGTGAACGTACTCATTGTGTTTCTAGCTCATTGCGTTTCTGGCGTTGCTGTTCCTATGCGGTATGTTGAGAGAGGGGGTAAGTCGAAACGTAACCGTTCACGGGAAAGGAATTAAACCATCCCGGCGCGCCGGGAGAGAACACGGAGTTTTTCAAACAATTTTATCAAAAAAATCTTTGGCGATTTCCTATCGAAATGGATAGAAATAGCTTCTTTCTCAGTGCTCTCTCCCGGCGCGCCGGGATGGTTATTTTTCTTCCTAAACCGGTGAACGGTTACGTCGAAACTTCGCTAGCGCTCGGTCCGGCTTACAAAACTCGTCGTCCCGACGGGACAAAAGATCCATCACACCGTCTCGAAGCCCTGACGCTGCTCGCGACGGAGCATGGCATTGGCTTCCGAATCATCCACGATCTGTTCCTGTTTGGCATCCCAACGAATGGGCCGACCGACGCGTAAGGCGATATTTGCGAGATGGCAGGTCGTAGCGGTGCGGTGTTGGCTTTCGACGTCGGAAATAGGCTGCCGACGGGCACGGACACAATCGAAAAAGTTGCCCATGTGGTTCTTGATTGCGTCGATCTTGCCCACGCGTTCGGGACGCTCGAGATTGTCGAAATCGTAGAGCGTGAAGGCCTCGCGTGAGAGCGGATTTTCTTTCAAGGCGTCGACCGGCTTACCGGCTAGCGTGCCACGGTTGACGAAGATGCGTCCTTCGCTACCGGTGAACAAAATCCCGCTGCGTCCTGTATCGCTGATGGTCATCTCGACGTCGTTGGGATAGCGAACCTTGACAGAAAAATCGATCGGTACATTGTATCCCCGTTCAACGTTGGGGTATTTCGCTTCGCCTTGCACTTCGCTGGGATAGGCGTTGATTGCCCATTGCGCGATGTCGATGTGATGGGCACCCCAGTCGGTCAATTGTCCGCCCGAGTACTCAAGCCACCAACGAAATGTGTAGTGGCAGCGTTCGTGCTGGTAAGGAACAAGGGGCGTTTGCCCCTGCCACAAATCCCAATTCAGCTCAGGCGGCGGATCGTCCAAGGGAAAGGGGCCGCCCGTTTTGTTTTTGCCTAACACGACTTCCACGCGTTCCAGTTTGCCCAGGCGCCCCTGGCGAACCATTTCCACCGCTTTCCGAAGCCGCGCATCGCTACGTTGCCACGAGCCGACCTGCACGACACGTCCTGTTTCTTCAACCACCCGACGTATCTGTTTTCCTTCCTCGATCGTCAACGTGAGCGGTTTTTCGACATACACATCCTTGCCGGCTCGGCAGGCATCCATCACCATCTTCGTGTGCCAGTGGTCGGGCGTCCCAATAGTGATGATATCGATGTCCTCGCGAACGAGCATGTCGCGATAGTCTTCAAAAATTTTGGGCGTACTACCAAAGCTGGCCCGCCCCTGGTGCAACACATTGCGGTCGACATCAGCCAGGGCAACGATGTCTCCATAAACTCTTGCCCGTTCGGCAATCACCGAACCTTGATAGCGCAAACCGATGCAACCAACCCGGGGTCGGTCGTTCTTCAGACCCTGACCGGATTCGTTGGCAAGCAGAGTCGTGGTTGCGTAATACGGCGCAGCAACCCCGGCGGCCAGTGCCGCAGGGGTCGCTTGGAGGAATTCGCGTCGGGTCTTCGTCAAAGTTTTCTCCGATACCAACACCATCGAGAGATCGCGTTTGGCTGCAGATTGTGGGTTCAACACACTCTACACTTCGTAACCGTCCCGATATTTGTTGCGGACAATGCGTTCGAGCGAAGGATCGCCGACCGGTGTGATGTTGGCCGCATCCCATTTGACATGACCACGCTTCCAGACGGCCAGATTGCCGAGCAGAATCGTCTCGGTAAGTGGGCCTGCATAGGTGGCGAAGTTGGACATCGCTGGTTCTTTGGGGTTACGCATCCCGTTGAACCATTCTTTGACATGCCCGTTTGACTTCGGATACTCGACATCTAGCTCGTCGGCACCGATGACTTCGATGCCACGATCGGCATAATCTCCCGCCGCGTACATCGACGCTTTGTCACCAATCATAATCACACCACTCGCACTAGGAGCGGGTGCGCCTTTCACTTTGAGTGTTACGTTAGAAAACAACTCGGTAGGAGGCAGCTTGCCACCATCGTACCAGTGCATCGTGAACGCTGCTCGGCCATTGAGTTCAGGAAATTCGAACTTGATTTTGGACCAAACCGGATACGCGTCGCCATCATGCTCGGGGCACTCCGCTTCGACCGAAAGCGGGTCACGCATGTTGAGTGCCATAAAGGGCAGATTGCACGTATGGCACGCCATATCACCCAAGGCACCCGTACCAAAATCCCACCAGCCACGCCAAGCGAACCGATGGTAACCTTCGCCATAAGCTCGGTAAGGCGCCGTGCCTAGCCACAAGTCCCATGCCAGATTTTGGGGAGTTGGTTTCATCATGGGGCGTCGCTCGCCCTGTGGCCATACGGGGCGGTTGGTCCAAATGTGGACTTCCTTCACCGTGCCAAGCTGACCGGCACGAACCTGATACGCCGCCTTACGCATCGGATTATAGGCGGTGTATTGGTTGCCCATTTGCGTAGATACGCCAGATTCTTTGGCAATTTCGGTAAGTTGCCGCGCTTCCCAAATTGTGTGCGTTAGAGGTTTTTGGCAGTAAACATGCTTGCCACTTTTCATCGCCTTCGCAGCAATGACAGCGTGCATGTGATCAGGAGTCGATACCGTCACGGCATCGATCTTGTCGCCCATCTGATCGAGCATTTCACGGAAGTCGGCGAATTTATTCTCTGTTTTATAGAGCTTCGCTGCTTTGTTGAGATACTCAGAATCGACATCACACAGAGCAAATATATTGCCCTCCCGAGACGCATTCTTCGTATCCGATTGCCCCTTGCCGGCGACACCGACGCAACCGACCTGAATTTGTTCGTTGGGAGAAGTACTCACTTTCGCTTGCAAGCCCCCGGCTACCCAATACATGCCAGCAGCGGCAGAAGCTTGCATAAACGTTCGACGATCGGAAAACATAGACATCAATCGGGCTCCCCTGTGAATAAAAAAGGCGGAATTATCTAGCGTCGCAGCAGTGTCGTTGTAGTGTTGTTGAGAATAAGCACTTCGACGGTGGACCAACAGTATATCGACTTTGAAGCCGTCTTTCAAATCGTCCGGGAAATAAAACTGACAAATCGGCCAGCGAAAAAATGGTTGAAAACCCTCGCGATTTGCCATTTTATGTCGATCCCATTACGCTAGAGGGACATTTTACCCTGTCGCCTCTAATTGAATAATGATGGAAACAATGCAAATACCAGCTCTTTTTCGCGGGATAATCGTAAGCACTCTAGTCTTGTTAGGGGGGGCTTGCTGCGGTGTGGCAACTGCGGCGGAGCCAGCTACGGCGGCTGGCGGCACTGCTGAGGAACAGATCATCGCTGATCGAGTGGCGAAACTGCTCGGATCAGTCAAGCGTTCGGAAACAGGAGAAATCCTTGAAATCAACCTCGGCAACCGAGGTACGCAAGATCAAGACCTGGAAATATTCGCCTCCGCACGTAGTTTGAAAAAAATAACGCTGTGGGGAGCAGGCATCTCCGACGCTGGGCTTGAGTCTCTTTCCAAGATTAAAACGCTTGTTGACCTCGAATTGCAAAACACGCAGGTTACCGATGTCGGGTTGGCTCAGTTGACTTTGTTGCCCAAACTCAAATCGCTTGACTTGCGTCGTTCGACACAGATCACCAACGAAGGGATGGCCCACCTCGCCAAGATTCCTAATCTGACCTACCTCAAAATTCTCTACACACGGATCACCGATCCTGGTCTCGCCCATCTCAAATCGGCCAAGAAAATACGTTTGCTTGATGCACGGGGCTGCAAAATTACGAATGCGGGATTGGCCCATCTGGAAAACATGACCAGCATCGTGAGCTTGAAGCTTCGCACTTCTGCCGTGACCGACGAAGGCCTCGTGCATCTGCAAAAGCTCCAGCGCTTGCGCGGCTTGGCTTTGGAAGATGCCATAATTTCCGATGCGGGACTTGCTCAACTAGCAAATTTCCCCGAGATGGATGAATTGAATTTGCTACGCGTCCCCATTGGCGACGAGGGCCTAGCGCATCTGGCTGGCATTACCAAAATGCGGCAACTCTTCCTGCGTGCTACCTATGTCGGCGACGACGGGCTGCAATACCTTCGCAACATGAAGCGGCTACGAAAACTTGATCTAAGCGAGACGGGTGTCGGAGACGAAGGAATGGCCTATCTCTCCGATTCCAAAGAACTCGCTTGGCTCAATCTTTGGAATTCGATGGTTGGCAACGACGGGTTGGCTCACTTGGCCAATTTGCCGAAGCTCGAGTATCTCAATTTGGATAACACGATGATCGATGATGACGGGCTAGCCCATTTGGCGAAGTTACCGAAACTCGGCACGATCAGCCTCAACCAAACCGAAATTTCTGACGAAGGACTGCGCCATCTCAAGCAGAGCAAATCGTTACGCAAGCTGATCATGCGGCTTACGGGAGTCACCAACGAGGGTGTCGAGGAATTAAAAGCGGCGTTGCCCGAACTGCAGGTCACTTACGACCAAGACTGATGCGTTGTAATTTCCGTGCGAATTAGCACTTCTCCTGATCCTCTCGTCCGACTTGCTCGCACTGCGTCTGCTTTAGGCGAGCTGCGAACCGCAGGCTAGCGCCACCGCGGCTGATAAAAACTTACGGCCGAAAAAAT
>JAADGD010000258.1 GCA_013152515.1 Planctomycetota bacterium | reverse complement strand
TCGGCGAATATCGAACAAGGAACTCCGAATGATGAAGTAAAGAGACTCGTTGCGCACATGGACGCAAAGTCTTTCCCACACTTCGATATTCGACATTCCTTGTTCGATATTCATTATTCCAAGCCAATGCTAGCAAAGCGATGACGTCTCTACGCAAGTCGTTACCACTCAACCCTATACGACTAATTCAACGGTATTGGATTGAAGCCCTCTGTGGCTCGTCCTCAAAGCGTTTGTTCTGACTCTGCCGTTCGGCAACATCGATTCAATCCCCGGCGTGAGGATCGGAAGGCTACTTTTCCCCAAATTTCGGCACTCCTCCTGGCAAAATGCGGGAGTTTGCGGATTCTGGTAAGATTACGGGCCGTGGCTGGCCGATGGGTAGTAACGATACTGCCGGTTGTATTGGTCGGCGTGCGGATTCGCACACGCCTGCCCTTTTCTATTCGCCCTATTCTACCAAGCGTTCTCTTTCGCAGCGTTCTTATTCAGCAAGTGTAATAGCCCATGACCCAAGCGGTCCTCAAAAATCCGTATTTGGTACTCGTGCTAGCGGCTGCGATTTTGGTGCTTGGTGTGTTTACTTATCCAAAAATCCCGAAGGATTTGCTGCCGATTTTTGAGACCTCGGCCGTGCAGATCGTGACGTTCTATCCAGGGATGCCGCCGGAGATCATGGAAAAGGACATCATGAGCCGGATGCAGCGCTGGACCGGCCAGTCGGTTGGCATCGAGCATCAAGAAGCGAAGGCGATGACGGGCGTCTGCATCGTGAAAGACTTTTTCCGCGAGGGCATTTCGCTGGAAACGGCGATGGCCCAGACGACCAGCTACGCGATGAGCGACATGTTTTATCTGCCACCGGGGACGATTCCGCCGATGCTGATGCCGATCGATCCGACCGCGTCGCTGCCGTTGTGTTTGGTCGTGGTTGATAGCCCGGGGATGGACGAGCAGCAGCTTTATGATATCGCCTACTACGAACTGCGGAACAAGCTGCAATCGATTCAGGGGGTCATCTCGCCGGCAGTGTTTGGTGGCAAGCTGCGCCGGATTTACGCGTACATGGATCCACGCAAGCTCGAAGCGTACGAGCTGACGCTGATGGACGTGCAGAATCAGTTGGCAAAGTACAACGTGCTAATCCCTGCTGGTAATATGAAAGTCGGTGAGCAAGATTTTCAGTTGTTCACCAACGCCGTGCCTGAGACGATCGAAGACTTGAATGACTCGATTATTAAGATGATCGATGGCGTACCGGTGAAGATCAGCGATATCGGCCGCGTCGAAAATGCTTCGCAGATCCAGTCGAACATTGTGCGGATCAATGGCAGTCGGAAGGCGTATATTCCGATCTACCGGCAACCGGGGGCGAACTCGATTGAAATCGTTGACACAATCCAGAAGAACCTCGCCAAGATTTTGGTCAAGCTCAAAAACGAGCGGGCGGGCGATGTCGGTATGGACGAGCTGGTGCTGTCGGTCGCGATGGATCAATCGGGGCCGGTGAAAGAGAGCATCGAGGGTTTGCAGTACGCGGCGGGGCTGGGCGCATTGCTCGCTGGGCTGGTGGTGTTTGCCTTTTTGCGTAGCTTGACGTCAACGTTTATTGTCGTGCTGGTGATTCCGCTGGCGGTGTTGGCGTCGGTCGTTGGATTGTATTTCACGAAAAACACGATCAACTCGATGACACTGGGCGGGTTGGCGCTGGCTATCGGTATCTTGGTCGATCAAGCAATCGTCGTGCTCGAAAACATCGTGCGGCATGTGCGTATGGGCAAAACTGCGCCGCAGGCGGCTCTCGAAGGGACACAAGAAGTGACGGTCCCGATTTTTATCTCGACGGTGACGTTTGCTGTCGTGTTTTTTCCGACGGTCTTTTTGAGCGGCTTGGCGTCGTTTTTGTTTACGCCGCTCGCGCTGGCGACGATTTTTGCGATTATCGTTTCGTTTTTGCTTTCGATTACGCTGGTACCGGCCTACTGCGCAAAATACCTCGACGTGAAAGCATTGACCAAGAATGTAGCGTCTGCGCAGTCCGAGGGACCGCTGTTGGTCGCCTTCGGGAAATTGGTTGCCGCTTGCTTGAGAATTCGCTGGATAGTGGCGTTAGGGTCTGGTGTGTTGGCTGCCGTAGCGATTTTTGTTGCCACGCAGATGGGCCAGGAAATGATTCCGGCGATCGATGCCGGGCAATTTACGATCTACGTCCGAATGCCTTCGGGTGCAAACATCGATCAAACCGACAGTCGCATTCAAGAGATCGAAGCGGCGATTATCGAAGAGACAGGCGAACCGGATCCCAGTTTTGCGTTGGGCCCTGAGCATGAGAAGATCCCCGAATCGGATCTGCAGATTCTGATTTCCAACATTGGCGTTTTGAACGATTGGCCAGCCGCGTACACGCCGAACATTGGTCCGGGCGACGCCTTTATGTTGGTGCAGCTCAAAGGAAAGTCAGGCCGTCCGGGCGCTTTTGACTTTGTGGATACGTTGCGAGAGAAGCTCAATCGCCGATTCCCCGACGTCGAATTCGCTTTCGACACGGGCGGAATGCTAAGTAGTGCCCTGAACATGGGCGAGCCTTCGCCGATCCATTTTCAGGTGAGTGGTTCGAACCTCGAAGAGATGCGCGAGATTGCTGAACAGGTCGAGACGATGGCCAAATCGGTTGAAGGTACCGTCGACGTGCGAATTGCGCAGCGGCTTGACTACCCGACCATGACGATCACGATGAACCGAGATAAAGCGGCGCGCATGGGGCTTACGCCCGAAGTGGTGATGCAAAATTTGGTTTCGGCAACGAACAGTTCGGTCGGTTTCGATCCAGCTTTCTGGGTCGATAAGTCGAAGGGAAACCATTACTTCATCGGTGTGCAGTATCCCGAAGAGTTGTTGACCAACCTCGACACGATTCTCAATATCCCGATTGGCATGGTCGAGGGCGTGCCGATCCGGTTGCGCAATGTGGCGACGATTGAAAAGGCCGAAGGCCCTGGGGTGGTCAATCATCGAAATATCGGTCGTGTGATGGACATTTATGTCAACTTGGCACGCGGTTACGATGCGGGGTCGGTGATGACTGCGATCGAAGCAAAAATACTCGCGCCGGGCAATCCACTCGGGGCGACGGTCGGGTCGGATGATCGCGGCGAACTTTTCGATCTTGCCAAGTACCCTGGGCTCGCGATTCGATCGCAGGGCGAAGTCAAAGAGATGCGCAAGTCGTTCGATCAATTCACAGCCGGGCTGCTGATTGCGGTGGTGCTAGTCTATCTGGTGATGGTCGCCCAATTTCGCAGCTGGGTTGACCCGCTCGTGATATTGCTCACAGTCCCACTCGGATTCATTGGTGTGGTGGCAGCGTTGACATTGACGGGTTCCAATCTGTCGATCATGTCCTTCATGGGTATCATCATGATGGTCGGCATTGTGGTCGAGTACTCGATCGTGTTGGTCGACTTTGCTAACGAACGTTTACGCGAAGGTATGAGCATCCAAGAGGCGATCGTCGATGCAGCCAAGGTGCGTGTTCGACCCATTTTGATGACGTCGCTGACGACTTGGCTGGCGCTGCTGCCGATGGCAACGGGCTGGTTTGGCGGCGATGCCAATGCACCCCTGGCGCAAGCAATCATCGGCGGTGTGATTGCGGCAACCGTGTTGTCGTTGCTGGTGGTGCCTTGTTTGTATGTGATTTTCAAGCAACAACATTTTCAAACACAGTCGCACGATAACCCGATCGACAACCCTAACGAAGACGGTGCCCAGTGGGCGACGAGTTAATCTTATGAGCGAGCGAATGACAAATCGATTTACCATTCGATATGGGCAAGCGATCCTTTCGGTGATCTTGCTGGCGACACTTATCGTGGGTTGTAATCGGCCGACTCAGAACCCTGAGCTAGATTCTTCGCAGGCGAAACCGCAAGCGAAGACCGTCTCGGTCGGGGTTGTGCGCGAGAAGCTCTTGAAAAAAACGGTGGAGCTGCCTGCCACGATCGAAAGCGACGAGACGGCCATGTTGATGCCGCGCGTCGAAGCCTATGTCGACAAGGTGCTTGTCGATATTGGCGACGAGGTACAGGCTGGGCAAGTGCTGGTTGAGTTACAGGCTCCTGAATTGAGACAGGCGGTTGAGGAATCGCAGGCGATGATCTGGCAGATCCGAGCTAGCGAGCAAGTCTTGCTGGCGGAGCTAGCAGCGGCACGAACGCAGCTGGACGTTGTTCGAGCCAAGCAAACTCTGAAAGAATCGCAACGTGACCGGCGGGCTCGTTTGGTCAGTTCCGGCGCGGTTTCCCGAGATTTGCTTGAAGAGGCGGAAGCCGATTTGCAGGCGACCTCTGCAACGCTCGCCAAGTACGAAAATGCAGTCCAGGTTGTCGAGGCACGATTGGCACAAAGCGAATCCGAGTTGGCTGTCGGCAAAGCGAAGCTCCGACAAGCCGAGACTTTGGTTAGCTATCTGGAAATCAAGGCACCTGTTGCCGGTGTCGTGGCCGAGCGAAACGTCGATCCCGGCAATCTCGTACGGCCTGCGAACGCAAGTAGCAGCATGAAACCACTGTTGGTTGTTGCCAAAGTCGACAAGCTGCGGGCGATCGTTCATGCGACGACCGACGTGGCTGGGCAATTGGTTGTTGGACAAGCGGTAAGGTTTTCTGCAGATGACTTACCCGGCAAGGCATTTGAAGGGCAGCTCTCACGCATGGCTGGCACTTACAACAGAAAAACGCGGATGATGCAGGCAGAAGTCGATCTCGATAATGCGCCTGATCCGACGACTGGGCTCCGTCCGCTGCGCGCGGGGAGTTACGGCTCATTGACGATCGTTTTGCAAGCGGCGACCTTGCCGGTAGTGCCCAAGTCGGCTTTGCGCATGCGAGGTGACCGCGCTTCGGTCGTAGTCGTACGCAACGGCGCGTGCATGGTGACCCCAGTAAAAATTGCCTTTGCCAGTGGTAAGCTGGTCGCTATTGCCGAAGGCATCGTCGCCGGGGACCAAGTGGTTGCCGAGCCCAATGGAATCAAAGACGAACAGGTGCTCAAGGACTCAGAGATTAAAATTGTGGGCTGGTAATTGAAGTCAAGATACTTTTTTTAACGACTAACAACAAACGCCTACGACATGAGATCAAGGAAGATCGAATCATGTTCAATTCCATAAAATATACTTGGCGGCTCGCAATCGTCACGCAGTTGACCTTCTGCTGTGGCTGTTTGTCGACAGGCTCACGTGTGGCGGAAACCCGCGACCCGTTTTTAGAACCTTCGTCGCCCCAGCCAGCAATGCTTGCCGCGCCCGCCAACTCGCCGGCGTTGACGCCTCTGCCTAGCGTGGAGGAACCAGCCAGGGTACGAATGGCGGGTTCACCGACCGTTCAATTGATGGCTTATGAGCAAGAGGACAGTGCCACGAAAACGGAAGTTTTGCAGAACCCGCTTGCCATGCAAATCGAGCCGATCGCAGCCGATAAAACTCTTGCTGTCGAGCAGGCACAAAGTTTGTCCGTGGCGTCAATGGCTCCGACGGTGATCGAATCGGGCGTCTACCCGATTGACCTAGCCAACGCACTCGGTTTGGGGGGCGCTGATAATTTGCAAGTTCGATTGGCGCGGACGAGGTTGTTCCAGGCGCAGGCTCGTCATCTTGAGGCGAAGACGCTGTGGTTGCCATCGATTCGGTTGGGAGTGGGTTACAACAAACACGATGGTCGGTTGCAAGAAACGGAAGGCAATGTCATTGAGGTCGAGCGCAACTCGCTTTTTTATGGTGGCGGATTTGGTTTGGGAGATGCGCCACTGGCAGGCGGTGCAGGAGGGCCACCGCGAATGTTCGTGAACTTGTCTCTGGCTGACGCTTATTTCAAGCCGTTGGCCGCTTGCCAAGAAGTCGCCGCGCAAGGCGCCGCAGAGCGCGTGGCCAGCAACGATTCGCTGGCTGAGATTGCCATTAGTTACCACAGTTTGCTCGAAGCACATGGACAGTTGGCCAATGCGGTCGACGCGCGCGAGATGACAGAAGAAATGGTTGGACTTGTTGAGGATTTTGAACGTGAGGGGTTTAGTTCGCAGGCCGAAGTTAGTCGAGCACGCACGGCGCTGGGGCGTTGGCGAAGGGATGTGGCTGATGCTGAACGCCAGACCGTGACGACGAGTGCAAAGCTTGCGCGTGTGTTACGTTTGCCAGCACAGGTGCAACTCGTGCCGGTCGAGGAATTTTTGATGCCTATCGACATTGTGGACGGCGTCCAAGACCTAGATGCGCTAATCGCCGATGCTTGGCATCGGCGACCTGAGATTTCGCAATTGGTGGCCTTTCGCGAGGCGGCTGGCTTTCGGGTGAAAGAAGAAAAGTGGCGGCCTTGGATTCCGAATGTTCAAGTTGGCGCGAGTGCTGGCGGGTTTGGTGGCGGCACGTCGACCAATTTCCCTTCTCCGTCGGATCGTAGCGATGTCGATTTGATAGCCGTTTGGGAAATGAAGAACATGGGAATGGGCAACGTCGCCCGTCAGCGCTTGCGTCGGGGCGAGCTGCACGAGCGCGTGCTAGAAATCGAAGCGCTGCGCGACAGAATCGCTGCAGAAGTCGTCGCTGCGGCGGCAGACGTGGCGAGTTACCGCCGTCAGTCGGAGATCGCTCAAGAGGCGATTGCCGCTGCCGAGCAAAGCTACCGGCTTAACGAACAGCGCATTCGCGAGAGCGAAGGATTACCGATCGAATTGCTACAATCAATCTCTGCACTCGCCGAGGCGCGCATCGCTTACACCGAGATCGTGGCAAATTACAATCGCTCGCAATATCGATTGTTACGAGCGTTGGGCAATCCGGCTGACGTGCCGTAGATACTTCGGTGTGTAGAGGAGGCTCCGATGGGCGCCAGAAACGAAACGGTGATCGTCGTTTCTCGGCAGTGCCAAAAATTGAACCACGACGACACGACGGAAATTCTACGTCGTGTCCGTCGTGTCGTCGTGGTTAGTTTTTTTGGTTCTTCGCCGTTGCAAAGTTCTCTTCTTCCGCTCGCCTAAGCCGCTTCTAGTGAACGACTCTGGCTAGCCAGCTCGATCCACTCGGCGATTTTTTCTCGCTCGGGGGCATCGCCAGAGCGGAGTATGCGTTGGCCTTCTTTCGTTTCGCAGAACGACAAGACTTGAGTAACAAGCTCGTTGGTGCCCGATCTTGCGATTTGCTCTGGCTGCGTCATACCGCAGGCGACGAGTAGCTGGGCACCGTAACCGCGAAGCCTGGGGATTTGACAAACCAAACGGGCCTGATGCTGCCAAGCAACGAGCGTTTCGGCTTTGACGTGGCTGACGTCAAGTTCCGTTGCCGTTGATTCAGGATCGGCGTTAAGCAAGTCGGCGACCGTGCGGATGCCGACCTTTGCCAAACGTGTGGCGGTTTTTGGGCCAATGGAGGGTGCGTCTTCGACGTCTTGTTCGCGGCTAAGATAGAATCGTTGGGGGCGTTTCACCTTGCGCTGCGACTGAGTGGATGGTCGTGTCTTTTTGTCTGGTCGCTGTTTTTTTGGGCGTTGGCTTTCTGGGCGTTGGCTTTCTGTACGCTGTCTCTCGGAGCGTTGATGTTGAGAGGTGCGTTGAGCAGAACCGTTGCGACGGCGCGAACGACGCGACTTCCAGCCAGAGTAACGACGACTCGAACGCTGCCAGCGATCGCGATAGTGGCGGGCACTCGTTTGCCAGTTGTTAAGCCGCGAGCGGCTGTAGCGGCTGCGTGAGCGCTCGAAGTGACTGCCGCGACCGGTGTTGAGGAAATCTTCGATCGATTGTAAAAGTGCGTTAATATCAGCATCGAATAAATCAGCGGGCGAGTCGATGCCATTGGCTGCCAGAACTTGTGCATCGTCGAGCGAGAGATTGGGCACATGGCACATCAGGCCCATGTGAATTTGCCACAGTTGGACCGTGTCGACCGTGATACCCTCGCGGTCGAGTTGCAGGGCGACCACTTCTGCTTCGGCGGCGAGCAAGTCGCCAATTGCGTAGATGTTGATTTGGCTAAAGAGCGTCCTGGTGTCGGCGCCCAGCACGGGGAAATCGTTGAAGGAGGATTTTTCGGTCAAGTAAAACAGATCGTCCTGTTGCGAATCGCCACCGCTTGAGCCAGTGCCGTTGTCTGCGTTAGTGCCAGCGTTGTTGCCAACATGAGTGACTGGTGCTAACCGTAGCACCGGTGTGCTATGTCCGTCGTAGGTTTCGCGGATGATACGCGTATTGGTTGTGTGAACGGTCGGTGACAGTTCGGGAGTGGTCGTCGTGGTCGCTGGGCGCGTTGGTTTCGACTGGCGTAGTGCTTCTAGATCGAAGAGCTTGGCGCTGAGTGTTGAGAAACGTCGCTGCGCGTCGCGATCTTCGGTGAAGACCAACAACTGATGGCCTGCCCTGGCGAATTCTTCCAGGACACCAACCATCGCTGCCGCCTGAGCAGCATCTTGTTTTAAGAAAGGTTCGTCAAGAATCAGTGGCAGGCGGACGTTGCGTTGAGCATAGGAACTTACCAACGCAAGCGTTAGCGCGAGATAAAGTTGATCGTGCTGGCCGGCGGAAAGACTTTCGAGAGGGCGCGGCTGGCCATGTCGATCGACGATGGTCGCCTGCGATTGATGTCGCTCTAGGCGAATTTGAACGAGCTGCCCATTGGTCAGCTGCGCGAGGATGTCGGAAGCTCGCCAAACGCCGATGGAAGAAGAGGACGCAGTTGTTTTGGCTGCTTGCAAGGATTGACGAAGGACCGATTCGAGCCGATCGAGTTCGGCCTGTTGGCTTTCGAGCGAAGCACCGCCGATTAAACCAGCCCGTTCACTTTGAAGCTTCTCCCAGCGATCCTCAAGCTGCTTGATCTCACGTTGCAAAGTATTGAATTCATCGACCTGTTGGGCACGTTCGCGTTGCAGCACACCCTGTTGGCTACGGGCTTCCGATTCGTGTTGCCCGCGATCTGCGCGACCAAGCACCATCGCTTCGGCTGACTGAACAAATTCGCCATGATGTTCGCAGCGGCAATGTTCTGCGGGTGGTTGAGGAGTGAGTCGTGCCGGTTGGCTGGCCAATTGCGAACGCTGAATCAACGATTCTCGACGCGAAAGCAGTAAGTCGAGCCGTTCGCCCAATTCAGTGTGGACTCGCGCAAGTTGACGCGATTCGGCGGTAAGCTGCTGACGTCGGACGATGCGCTCTTGCTCGGCCAGTTGTCCACACAGGGTGTAGACTTGCTGACGTAACAAGGCTGCCACGGGCGAAAGTTTGGCGTGAGAATCGTGGCCAATGCAGCGACCAGGCTCGTGT
The DNA here is from genome assembly GCA_013152515.1 of Planctomycetota bacterium. Lineage (GTDB taxonomy): Bacteria > Planctomycetota > Planctomycetia > Pirellulales > Lacipirellulaceae > Bythopirellula. Next base: position 1,374 of record JAADGD010000258.1, on the reverse strand, counting down.
GCCCGCGCCAATTGCGACACTTCTGCGTCGAGATCGTCGAGCAGATGTTCGAGCACGCCGAGCGTTCGGCGACCATCGGCGAGGCATGTGACGCTGTCTGCGGTGCCGTCGGGGCTGCATTGTGCTAATTCGGTACGGAGCAGGTTTTCGCGCTGCTGCGAAGAGGCAAGCGTTTGGCGACAGCGAGCGATTTCGGAGTCGAGTTCAGCGAGTTCTTGTTGATGTTGTTCGACATGAAGATGCTGGCGGTGGTGCTTTGAGTCGTGATCGAGCGAAAAATAGCGCAGACGGGTTTCCAGTTCGGCTAATTCCGAGTCGATTCTTCGCAGTTGCACTTTTTGCTGTTCGGCCCGTCCGCGTTTGTCGTGGAGAGTGGAGTCAACCTCGCGAATTTCGCGTTCGAGGACTTCGCTTTCGTTGCGTTGGAGCGACATCTGCTGTTGAATTTCGCCAGCAATCGAATCGCGGCGTTTGACGAGTTCGTCGATGCGTCGTCGATCGACACGATCGACGATGCTACTCTCGGTGGGGACACAGCAGGAGTAGGATCGGCTATACGAAGGTGTTTTGGCAGGCTGAGAGGACGTAAATTCGCGTGCAAAGGTTTCGCTCAGTAACCAATCGGCGCGGGGCGACTCGGCGAAATCGACTAAAAAAACGTTGGCCGCAAGTTGAGGCGAGAGGCCTGAAAGCAAGTGTTGGATCGTCTGCTCGTCGATGTTGTCGCCATTGTCTGAGGATATCGTCAAACGATTTTGCCAATTGCCATCGCGGTGCTTGGAATCGCGATGTTGGGAATCTTTGTGGCGCCGCAGGACAAAGTCTCCTTCGGAACTACTGAGCTGCACCGAGCCTTCAGCCGCCGAGAGGGTTTGTCCGAACTGCCGACGCCAGGGGCTTTCTGTTGCGCCGTACATCAGATGCCCTACGAGCTGGGCGACTGAGCTTTTTCCAGCTCGTGGTGGCCCATAGAAAACGTTGAGCTGAGGCGAGAGTTCTTCGACTTGGAGATCGGGCCAAGCTCCCTCTCCGTCGAGACGCAACTGAGAGATACGAAGAGGATTCGTTGCGGGCGTTGAGTTACTCATGGGTGCATCCTTGCGGTGAGTAAAGGTACTTTGCGAGTTGGCTTCGAGCTAGCTCGCGATTGTTTGCGCTAACCCAGCTACGGGATCGTGACCACGGAATGTAAACGATGGGATTTTAGAAGCGTAGCAAGCGTTTGCGGGACGCCTACCACAGCTAGAGTGGCCACAAAGCTAGCGGAAATCGTTGATCCTCACAACAGGAATTTTACGTTCAATACGTCGATGCTAGCACCAACGCGGCAATAGCCGGCGACCTACGCGTCGCCGATATGCCACGTCGTCACAC
>JAADGD010000218.1 GCA_013152515.1 Planctomycetota bacterium | reverse complement strand
CCGTGGCAACCTTGCGGGGAGGGGGATTGATCGAAAAAATGCGCGCACAGTGCGCGCAAATTGAACGTTTGCAGTGCAGAGGAAATTGCCAAGTACCTTCACTCGGCGGTCTCTGCGACTCTGCGAGAGGCAAATTTGACAACCATTTCAAAAAAATTGCGCACGCCGCGCAAACTTTTACCGTTAGCAACACGGATAAACGCAGATGACGCAGAGGAGGAAAGGGTTTTTAGCCGAATTCGATTGCTGAAAAGAAACAGGGGAGAAATAGCGGAAAATCTCCGAATCCCTCCAGAAAATCGGTGTTTATCTGTGTTCATCCGTGGCTAATTTTCCCTCGCGTGAACGGTTACAAAGGTAAGAAACAATAAAAGCTTATCCCTAAACTCGCGGGAGAGTACCAACAGCCGAGAAGGCTGTCGCTTCCAGCAGGTTTTGGGACGTGCAGTAAACCTTCTCGATCTGTGAAACGGAAATCTGGTGACGATGAAAATACTTGTTCCAACCAAACGTGTGCCCGATACGGATCAGAAGATTCGTGTCCGAGACGATGGCAAGGGGATCGTCGAAGACGACCTGCCGTTTGTGATCAATCCGTTTGACGCGATCGCGGTCGAAGAAGCCCTGCGGATTCGAGAGAATTCCTCAGAAGAAGTCGAGGTTGTTGTCGTCGGAATTGGTTCAGACGACTACGAAAGCGAACTGCGCACCTCTCTGGCGATGGGGGCAGATCGAGCGATCTTGGTCGAGTGCTCCGAGGAACTTGATCCCTGGAATGTGGCTCGCATTCTGCAAGAGATGGTTCAGCGAGAGAAACCCAAGCTGGTCTTGATGGGAAAGCAGGCGGTCGACGACGATGCCAATCAGGCCGGTCAATTTTTAGCCGCCTTGCTCGATTGGCCCCAAGCAACCTTTGCCTCGAAGTTGGAGTTCGTCGAGCAAGGCTTACGTGTTTCCCGCGAAACTGATGTAGGTATCGAAGTCGTAGTGGTCGGATTGCCGGCAGTGGTTACGTCCGATCTCCGGCTCAATGAGCCGCGTTACGCGTCGCTGCCAAGTATTTTGAAAGCCAGGAAAAAAACGATCGAACGAATCGCCTTTGAGCAATTTGGTCTCGCCATTGAACCTCGCATTCAAGTGCTTCAAATGGAAGTCGGTACAAACACACGCAATTGTATCCGCGTGAACGACATCGACGAGTTGCTAGAACGGCTTCGAGACGAAGCGAAAGTCATTTGACGGAGGAACACATGCACATCTTAGTTGTCGCTGAACATGATGGAACAACGATTCGTCCTGGCACACTCTCTGCGGTCGGGTTTGCCAACTCGATCGCTGAGAAGACGGGTGGGAAGGTCGAAAGTCTCGTTCTCGGACATGACATCGACAGTGTCGTACGCGAAATGGCGAGGTATACTCCCGTGCTTGGCTGCGACAGTTCTGCGTTGGCCAACCCTGTTGCAGACCGCTACGCGAAAGTTATTGCTGACGTGGCGTCCGAGCGTCATGACGATTTGATCGTCGCGGCTTCGACGACCTATGCCAAAGATATTCTCGGTCGAGCGGGAGGGCTTCTCGGCGGCGCGATGGCCAGCGAAGTCGTGGGGCATGAACTGCGAGAAGGGCAACTCGTTTTTCAGCGACCGATGTTTGCTGGCGCGATTACTGCCACCGTAGCCCTCCTCGGACATCCTCAAATCGTGACCATTCGGGCCGCCGCCTATGAAGCGCCACGACCCGCGGACACGGCGTTCGATACGTCGACGGTCGATATCGACGAGTCGTCGTTGCCCAACCACATTTGCTTCGAACAAGTCGAATCGAAGTCAAGCGATCGACCCGACGTGACCGAAGCGAGGATCGTTGTTTCGGGTGGCCGAGCAATCAAGAATTCGGAGGACTTCGAGCGTCTTGTCGGCAAACTGGCCGACCAGCTTGGCGCCGCGACGGGCAGTTCGCGTGCATTGGTCGACGCTGGCATCGCTTCCAACGAACTTCAAGTTGGCCAGACAGGCAAAATCGTCGCGCCCGACTTGTACATTGCCTTGGGTATTTCGGGAGCAGTACAGCACCTCGCTGGCATGAAAAACTCAAAAGTCATCGTGGCGATCAATAACGATCCTGACGCCCCAATTTTTGACACGGCCGATTACGGCCTCGTGGCAGACGTGTACGAGATCGTTCCTCAACTTATCGAAAAAATTCATGCCGGATGATTCCGTCACCCGCGAAATCTTTGGGAATATCGACGAATTGTCGAAGTGGATTTTCTACGCGCTCACTGTCGCATCGCTTGGATGCTTCGCGTACGGCGTCTCTCTCAGAGTGCGATTGTGGAGGCGAGGGCGCGCGAGAGAGCATTCCTTCGGTTGGAAAATCGGCATCACGCGATTTTTCAAGAAGGTTGTATGGCAGAAGAAAGTACGTCGTGGACGCCGCAACGCCGGCGTTGCTCACTTGTTGCTTTTTGGCGGATTTGGTGTGTTGTTTGTCGGCACGCTGTTGATCGCGATCGAACACTATTCGGCGGCATTGCTCGGACGTGAGCCGACCGACCCTCTTTTTCACAAGGGAATCTACTTTGCGGTTTTTGAGATCGTTCTTGATACCGCCGGACTTGCGCTATTGGTTGGCTGCGCGTGGTTCGTCAAACGTCGCCTAGCTGGTACTTCGAGCATCGGTCAGCACAAGCTCGATTGGCTGGTGCTTGGTCTGTTGCTGCTGCTCGGCGTCACAGGCTATTTGGCTGAAGGGTTAAGGATTATCCGTGAGCAAACTCCGCAACCAGGCTTCTCGTACGTCGGATTGGGAGTGGCGCGTGGGTTTGAAATGATTGGTGTCACTCGAGGCAATGCGAGCACGATTCATTTTGCTTTGTGGTGGACTCATGCCTTATTCGCTTTTGGCCTGATCGCGGTTTTTCCTTACACACGCTTATTGCATTCCCTAGCTGGTGCGATCAATCTAGTGACACGCACCGAACAGCTCGGCACGTTAATCCCGATTTCGATCGAAGAGGTCGAAGAGACGGGGTTGGTCGGCGCGGCGGCTCTCCAAGACTTGACTCGACAGCAACTGCTTGAACTAGATGCGTGTGTCTCTTGCGGTCGTTGTCAGGACGCCTGCCCGGCTTATGAAGCTGGCAAGCCGCTCTCGCCGCGCGATGTCGTGCAAGACCTCAAATCACAATTGTCCTCACAGCAATTCTCGAAAGCTTTGAGCGAAACGGTCACTGACGAGACCGTCTGGTCGTGTACGACTTGCCATGCGTGCGTCGATACCTGTCCACTTGGCGTCGACCCGTTGAGATTGATCACCGATCTACGGCGAAACCTTGTGGCAGAAGGCAAACTCAGCGGCGCTCCTGCTTCGTCGTTACAAAAAATGCAGCGATCGGGCAACCCGTGGGGGCTACCCAAGGACGAACGAATGAACTGGGCCGAGGGATTAGACGTACCTCATGCCAGCGATCATCCCGACTTTGAAGTGCTCTACTGGGTCGGGTGTGCCGCGGCGTATGATCGACGGACTCAGAAGGTTGCCCGTGCTGTTGTCAAACTCTTGAAGGCAGCCGAAGTCAACTTCGCCGTACTCGGCGCCGAAGAATGTTGCACGGGCGAATCGGCGCGACGGATGGGAGAGGAGTTTTTGTTTCAGGAGTTGGCAGCCAGAAATCTGGAGACACTTGCACGGTACTCGGTGAGAAAAATCGTCACGCACTGTCCCCACTGCCTCAATAGCTTCAAGCACGATTATCCGCAGTTTGGTGGACAGTTTGAAGTCGTTCATCACACTCAGTTTCTTGCCAACTTAGTCGCACAAGGAAAGCTCGAGATGAACGAAGATGCTGGAGACGACTCGGGCACATTGACTTATCACGATCCCTGCTATTTGGCGCGCGTCAACAAGGTGATTGATCCACCCAGAGAGCTAATTCAGTTGACCGTCTCCGCGACAGAAGCAAACAACGTTGTCGAATTGCCTCGGTGCGGAGTAGACACGGCATGTTGCGGGGCTGGCGGCGGAAAGATGTGGTTCGACGACGCTGCTGAAACGCGTGTTGGTGCCAGTCGTGTGACAGAAGCAATCGACACGGGTGCGGATACGGTTGTCGTTTCGTGTCCGTTTTGTCGAATCATGATGAGCGACGGCATTGCCGCTCGAGACACGAATGTGCAGGTAAAAGACATCGCCGAACTGCTCGCCGACGCCATTCATGAGAACTCTGGGCGATGCTAGAGGCGGACGCGACAAAGTTTTTCTACGCCCAATATCGATTGCGATTGGCTTTGAATCCTGTTTCGCGATAGCATGAGGGGCACTATTCTTAGGCATCCCGTTCTCAGGGCTGTCATTTCTTCGTTGGCTGGAATTTTCGCAAGTAGGTTTTTTTCATGACAGACCAATTCGAGCAAAATGAGTCGCGCGCACTTCGCGAAGCAATCGAAAAATTGAGCGAGCGGGTCGATACGTTAGAAAAAACACTTTTTGAGAAACCGACAGAGGTAGCTGATACTTCCGAAACAACAGCACCGCCGTTTGCGAGTGCTTCTGCTAAATCAAGTGAAAAAACATTGCCGGAACTTGAGCCCGAGGTAGCCGAACCCAAAATCAGCATTCCGCCGCCACCAAGCCAACTCGAGTCCATGAGGCCTTGGGCCAAAACGAGTCGGCCTGAGTTTGGGAATTTTTGGCGCTCAGGGGGCGACGAATCGTGGGAAACAGTCGTTGGTGAACGTTGGCTGACTTGGCTGGGGTCGGCTAGCCTCATCTTGGCGGTCGCTTATTTTGTCCCTTGGGCTTGGCGGCACTATCAGCTGCCCGCTTGGTTGCGCGTGCTGGTTTTTCATCTCGCAGGTGTTGGCATTTTGGGTGTCGCCAAACTGTTCAGCCGAAAGCAATTGCCGCTACTGGCGCAGGGCGTGACCGGTTTGGGGATTTTTACTCTCTATACCGCCGCCTACGCCATGCATCATCACTATCATCTTGGCGGCGATCTGAGTTCGACAGCGACTTTTCTCGACTGTGCCCTGATTACTGCTTTGGCGATTGTGATCGCGTTGCGATCCAATAGTGCCGTAGTGATTTTATTGGGCGCGTTGGGGGGGTATTTGACCCCTTGGATCGCTTCGTCGGGTGGTGGCGAATATGTTGTCACTTTTGTCTACTTGGCGTTTCTCAACGTAGCGTTGCTAGTTTGCGCTTTGTTGCGACCTTGGCAGTTCTTGAAACCACTTGCCGTCGTTGCGACGGCTGTGATGTTTCTCGATTGGATGTTTCATCCGCTTAGCGATGTCTCGACGCTGTGGGGAACCGAGTGGTTGTTGGTGCTACATGCGGTGATTTTTTTCGTCGGCACCACGTTTCCTTCGCTCCGCTGGCGGCAATCGTCGGTGGATGCCGATCTGTTGGCCTTGGCGGGCAATTCGCTGTGGTTTGTCGGGGCGACTTGGCTGTTGTTCCATCAGCGTAGCGACCAACAACTGGCAGCGGTTTGCTGGGGGATGTCGGCGCTCCATGCGGTGTTTTTTGCCTGGACCTATCGGCGCGTGACCAATGCCGACCGCATGCCTCGGCTCCACTTGGCTTTGGCAATCGTGTTTTTCACGTTGGCTGTGCCGTTGCAGTTGCGCGACTCGCTCGATTATCTCGCTTATGCTTGGGCCGCCGAAGGATTGGTTTTCACGGCGATTGCTGTCTACTTCGGCGATCGGCAACTGGCCCGGGCGGGGCAGATCGTGTTGGGGTTAGCCATCGCTCGGGCTCTGCTTTTCGATTTCTCCTCGGCACCCGAACTTGTAGGGAATTCACCTATCGACCGTCGTTTTTTGGTGATTCTTTGCAGCGGTTTGGCAACGATGGCGGCAGGTAGCAGCCACTGGTGGGTGCCTCGCTTAGTGTCGCCTCGCGACGGAGTAGTTTCGCTTGATCAACAGGATGGCGGGCTGCTGCTGGCATTGGGGAATGTGGTGGCGATGATCGGTCTCACCTGCCAGTGGGACAGCCGACTGGTGCTCGTTTTGTGGTCACTGGACGCTGCTTTTGTTTGGGGGATAGGTTTCGCTACGGGTAACCGATCGGCGCGGAAGTATGCGTTGTTGCTCAGTCTGATACTGGTCGGTGGTCGAGTCCTCTATCATGGCGCCCATGTCGACACACCATTTCTTTGCCTGCTGAACGAACGGTTTGGCTCGCTAGTCTTGGTCGCGTTACTATATTTTGTCCCCGCATGGTACGTGCGTACGCGGTTGTCGCGAAACGGACCGATGCTCTCGGAGTTCGAGCAAGGAATTCCGGCGCTGTTGCACGTTCTGGCCAACGTTGTGTTACTCGGTGCCTTTTCGCTGGAGATCCATGATTGGCACCGACCGGTAAACAATTGGCTGGGGCATGCTTCGACGGCCGAACAGGTGACATACTCGGTCGTGTGGACGATTTACGCTGGCGTTTTGGTAGCGATTGGATTTTGGCTGAAATATCGTTTGCCTCGGGTGATGGGTTTGCTTGGGTTTTTGCTCGTTGCATTCAAAGTTTTTTTCGTCGATCTCGCCAACTTGCCGCTGATTTTGCGAGTGCTGGCATTAGCTGCATTCGGGGGAACGTTGCTAGTGACCTCGTTTTGGTATCAAAAGTTCAGCGCTCGATTAAAGTCGGAAACGTAGTGCGGCTGAAGAGATGACAAAACCAGCCCTCGCCCGGTTGTGCTAGCGTCTATACGGATGGCATTGACTGCCAGCAGGAGCTTTCTATAATCCCGGCCAATCTTTCGGGCGGCTGCTGAACGAAATTTGCTCGGCGGGGCAGATTTTGTGGTTGCTACGTTAAAGATTGCCGACAAGTGAACTGAGTAGGGAGAATTCGCTTTTCTCTACGGTTTGCATTTGTCGTACAAGCATGTCCTCGAAGTTGGACTGCCATGAGATGTTTTTTGATCTTGAATCAAAACCCAAGCCATGTGTGAGACGAAAGCTATGCGTAACACAATTGTTGCTACTATCGCAACTGTTTTCTTGATGACCGGATTTGTAGGATGCAAGTCGGCTCCGAAGATGCCTTGGTCGAGGACGGCCGCAACTTCTGACGTCGAGTCTGCTACGCTTGCGCACTCGGCACCTGCTTTACCGGCCGATATTGCCAAGCAAGCCGAAGCGCTAGCGGCAACGACACCCTCAATCGATTTGACCGCGCCTCCGTCTTCTGGTTTGGCTTCGAGTGGTTTGGCATCGAGCGGACAGGCAGCTCCTTATTCGGCTGCGCCAGCTTATCCGCCTGCCGCAGCTAGTTTGGCAGCGACTTCAACACCTACGCATGGATCGGGCACAAAGACCACTCCGACAGCTTACCCCAGCACGGGTGCTTCGTCGTACGCGACAGCCCCTACGTCGACCGTAGCTGCAACCACGCCAAGTGTGCCGCCAGCTTATCAGGCTGCCGATAAGTCGGCCAACCTCGGAGCGATAGATATGCCTTACAATCCCAACGCTGTGCCGCCTGCCAAGAACGTGGCTTCGACAACACCCGTGACGCCAACGGTTGGTGCTGGTCGCTATGGTACGAACCCGGTCGTGAGTTCTGCTCCTGCTTACGGCAGTGCTAATAATTCGCCGATTACCACTGCTGCATTGCCGCAGAACAACAGTTCGGGCCGCTATGGTCGCTATGAAAGTAGTCAGAATGTCGCGGCCGCGCCAACAGCAACTCCTACCGCGCCATCAGCAGCAAATATGAACCTCGCGTCTACCGATTCTGCCACGCCAAGCACAACGAACGCGGCATCCGTTTATGGCACTAATCCTGCGGCGAATGTTCGTGGCGACCGCTACGCAGCAATCCACACGGTGACACCCACCGTAAAGCAGGACACGCCACCACCAACAACGGCACCAACGATTACTACGCCTGCCGTATCTGCGCCAGTTGTGGCAAGTGTTCCTGGATATCGTCCAGGCGGTACGACTTCGTACGCGCGCCTAGCCGCCGGACAGCCGGTCGCCAAGATCGCCTCGCGACCGAATCCCGCAGACGCGCCGCAGGTTCCCAACGTAGCGGCACCCGGCATGGCACCAGAGCCATCGCAAGCTCCGCGTTATCGGTAGTATGAGTTGTGAGTCGCGGGTTACGAGTCGCGAGTCGTGAGAAAAAGAATTTCATCACTCGCAACTCGCTACTCGCTACTTTTCTACCAGCCCATCACCATGTTCGACTCGACGATTTTGCGCGCTTGCTCGAGATCGACGCCCTTCTCTTGCATGTACAGGCGGATGGCGTGAACTTTGTCGCCTTCGGCCTTGGAGAGGCAATCGCGGGCGGTGGTACACAGATCTGCCGTGCCAGCAATGCCCAGGGCGCTTTTGGAAATTACCCAGGTGTCGCGGGGACGCTTGGTCATACGTATGACCGTGTCGTTCGGATAAGTCTCAGACACGACAGCCGATGCTTCGTCGTTGTCGGTTGCCCAAGTGATGATGATGTGACTGTCCGTTTCCACCTCGAATAATGGCATGACGATTTCCTTTCAAATGGACGCCTAAAATACACTAAGCCCAAAGAGTAGCTAGCAGGCGAACCGAACCTAGTCCGAAGGCTGGGCTCCATCCGCCAACACTAGTGTAATTTATTGGCACAAAGGCCGTCAACTTGATCTGCTGGAGAAGACGATTTCCCGCATTTCTTCTTGTTTCGTGCTATAAAGCGAGCGGCAGATGAGAATTTACCAAAATCCCTTGCGGCGAGGAGTTGGGATTTGGGGATTTGGTCGGTGGAGAGCAAAAGGTCTTTATAGCCCAGGGACCCTGAATCCCAGCCCCCAGCTCCCAGCCCCTCATCAGGGTTGGCAGAAACTCATCTGCCGTTCGCCTAAAGCTAGGAAAGTGAGCACCAGGACCATTGTAGGCGCATGGTTTATGCTAGCGGATTTGGAAAAATCCTTTAACCCCGGATTATTCACGAGGCATGACGCACTAGATAGAACCATTGCGTGATCTTCGGTGTATAAGGCGAGCGGCAGATGAGAATTTACCTGCGAAGAACCGGACGCTAGCGCGTTGCGGCTGATAAAATCAGCCGCTTGGCGCTAGCCTGC
>JAADGD010000265.1 GCA_013152515.1 Planctomycetota bacterium | reverse complement strand
AGCAGCTTGGCCTGATCGAAATAGTGTGGCGATCTTGGATTGCCGCTTGCGCCGTACGGCACGAGGCTTGCCCCGCGAACGCCGGTGGGTGTGAATTCGTAGGCGGCCAGATACGACGTGCCGACCAAACCGTAACGCTTGCGCTGAGAAATCACCCAAGGAATCTCTAAACTCGGCGTGTAGTATTGCGTCAAGATGGAGCCCATCGGTCCATGTCCGCCGAGTGCTGGCAAACTGGGGCCCGCATCCTTAAAACGCGCGTCAACCAAATCGGCGAGCCGATTCAGCCGTTGGCTGCGGTACAACTCGCTGTACGCAACTTTCCAGTTGCCATGCATTGCTTGCAGGCGTTCGGCAGCGAGCGCTAGTGCTTCGAGCTGTTTTGCTGGTTGGTCGAGGTACCGTTCGCGCAGCTGCTCGCCTGGATATCCTGTGCCATAAAGTTTTTCGTACCAGGCGTGGCAAAGCGTGGCGGCGGTCGAATCGGCGGTGATCTTTGCGTCCCATGCTAGCAAGTGTTCCAGGTACGGTTGCACGCGTTTTGCTAGCTTTGGATTTTCCTGCTGGAGCGTCTGAAAATACTCGGCGTATTGGGGCAGTTCGTGTTTTGCCCAATAGACTTCAGTATCGAAGGCTGCGGCTTGCCATTGCTCGAAGGTAACGCCGTTCATGGCTCGCAAAATTTCGAGTGAGCGCAATGCCCGACGGCGGCGCTGTTCGGCATCGCCAATCATGTACGACGGAAAGTCTTCGCGTCGCGGATTGTCGCCGTCAGTAGTCATCAGCGGCGTCGAGTTGCAGTTCTGCACGAAACCAGCCGCCGGGTTCAGCACCTGCGGCAACTCGTCGAGCGCATGGTAGCCTAGCCACTCGGTCGCTGGGTTGCTGCCATCGACAGGTTGCGACCAATCGAATTCTGGATTGCGCCGTGGAATGCGTCCCGTGTAGACAAAAAGGATGTTCCCGTCGCAATCGCCGTACAGCACGTTCATATACAAAATCTGCATGAGGCTGAGCGCTTGACGAAACTCTTCGAGATTGCCAGCCCGCATCATGTGCAGCGCTTGCCGAAGCGGAATGGTCTCGAAAATGCCCGAAATCTTTGCCGCCAGCATCGAGTCCCCTTCCTCGGCGACGATCGGACCATGATGCGTTTTGCGAAACTCGAACGACCGTTCTTCCATCGCGCGCGATTTTCGTACGCGGATCATTTCTTGCCATGCGTCTGCGGTTCGGTAGCCGTTGTCGTATTCGTAGGCGAGCGGATTCTCCGGATCAGAGAATCGGACTCGCCATAGGTCGGCAATGTCGGGCTGGTTGCTGACGAGCGTCCAGCCGAGCCGTTCGTTATGCCCCAGCACCAAAGTCGGACAGCCATAAAATCCTGCTCCGATAAAATTCCACGCTTTGCCATCGGGGCCGCCTTCGCTGCTCAGATGGGCTTCTGCCAGTTGTGCAAAACCAAACGAGGGCATGTGAGGATTGGCTAGTAACATCGGCGCGCCAGACGCGGTACGTTTGCCGCCGATCACCCAACCATTCGAGCCGGTCGACGCCCAAATGTGGGGATTCCGCCGCGGCAAGTATTCGTCGCTCAACCCCGTAAAACGAAAACTCAACTCCAACGCCACTTGCCGATAGTAAGCCAGCACATGCCACGGCTCAAAATGGCGAATCAATCGCGGTCGCACCTCGGGATGGATCTCGAGGAAATAGTTGATCCCCGCGACAAACGCTGCGTAAAGCTGCTTCGACGTTGCGTCGAGCGCTGCATAGTCGCGCCGGCTACGGGGGACAATCTCGAACGCCCGATTCAGCAAGTCGGAGTTCACACCCTTCGGTCCATGCACTTCGGCGTAGCGACCGAGCGCCAAGATATAAACGTCTTCGACCTGCCAAAAAAAGTCTTCCGCCTGCGCGTAGCCAAAGCCAAACATGGTACTCGCATCGGTGCGCCCAAAGATATGCGGCACACCAAACTTGTCGCGGTAGATTTTTACCTGCTTGGCTAATTCTGACGTGTCGACGGTCGGCTGGCCGGCAGCGCGTACGTCCGAAACCGCCGGCAGTATCCCGCTCAGCAGAAAATAAAGAAAAACGAGGCGACGACAGAACATAGCTTGGCACGCAGCGGGTGAGGCGGACCGTCCATCCTAACCGCAGGGCGCGGGGCTGTCAGCTTGTCGAGAAAAGCTGCTGGTTGATCCAAGATCACAGGTGACCGTTGCGATCGCATTTTTCTGCGGTAGAATGAGGCTGGTGCAGATGCACTGCGTCTAACCATCATGACGGCAACGGTCACCTCAACAGAGGGGCGCTGATATGAAGAAAGAACTCATCGTCCAGTTGCACGCCAGCTTTGAGGAGCTGACCCATGTGGAAGAGGATGCCGGTGTCGAGTTCTGGCTGGCCCGCGACCTGCAGAAAGTCCTTGGTTACGACACATGGCGGCGTTTTGAAAATGTTATTGAACGAGCTGTAACTGCCTGCGAGAACACGGGTTATGACTCAGGTGACCATTTTGCCAGGGTTGGCAAAATGGTCCCGTTGGGTTCGGGGGCCGAGCGGAAAGTCGACGATTACGCTTTGACTCGCTACGCCTGCTACTTGATTGCCCAGAATGGCGACCCGACGAAAGAGCCAATTGCGTTCGCCCAGACTTACTTTGCGATTCAGACTCGCAAGCAGGAGCTTATCGAGAAGCGGCTGGCTGAGGTCGAGCGGCTGAGTGCCCGAAAGAAGCTGACCACATCGGAAAAGGAGCTGTCGGGGCTTATCTACGAACGGTTAGGAAACGATCGCAGCTTTGGCTTGATTCGCAGCGAGGGCGATAAGGCACTTTTTGGTGGTCACTCAACACGAGAGATGAAAAAGAAGCTAGGCGTACCGGACAAGCGTGCCCTGGCCGATTTTTTGCCGACCATCACCATCAAAGCCAAGGATTTTGCCAATGAGATTACGAATTTCAATATCCATCGCGATGACCTAAAAACCGAGTATGGCATTGCTGATGAGCACGTAAAAAATAATCGAGAGGTACGGAAGGTTCTCGGCAATCGAGGAATTGTTCCCGAGCAACTACCGGCGTCGGAAGATACGAAAAAGATTGCACGTCGTGTTGCATCGGAAGAAAAAAAGCTGCCCAAGCAAGTAAAACCCCTAGAGTCGCCAGAAAAAGAAGAGCCTCCATTGCGATGAAGCTCGACCGCGATAGAATGAATTCGACCACCCGGCGGGTGTAGCTCAATGGTAGAGCATCGGCTTCCCAAGCCGACTACGAGGGTTCGATTCCCTTCACCCGCTTTTTGTAGCGGTCGTCGTTCATTTTTGAGTGCGCAGCAAAAAAGGCTGACGCCCAGCGCCAGCCTTTTTTGTTTCGGCGTTGCCGACACATTTTTTTGCGTGTCCGTTTTAGCGGACCTTTACTGCGCCGCGACGGGTCACGACGACCTTGACTGTGTGGCCACAGCAGGGCCAAGTGTAAGTGCCGATCTGGCGACCCAAAAAACCGCTCCGCCAGCAGACGGTCGGTGCTTCGGTGCAGCAACCGGGGATGCAAACACTTACGCTTTGGTTGCAGCAACTACAAGGCGGATTCACGCACAATGTCGCTTGAATCGGTGCCGGTGGACAGCAACCTGGATTGCCAGCAGTGGCGTTGTCAGCACTGGTAGCCAACGCACCCAAAGCGATCGCAGCGATCGCTACGATGGAACGAACTCGTAACATTTTCTTGTCCCCCTCAATAGAAAGTGAATACCCTAACACCGACCGACTCGTTATTAGCCGACCGCGTGTCCTGAGTCCAATTCTATGACAGTTTCCCGCAAGTGCAAATAGCTTCTTCATTCAACGAGCTAGAAGTTGCAAAAAAACAACATTTAGTCAGCGCAGAGCGAATAACACCACAGTGGGGGAAGGAGGGTGAAAAACTACCGCTGGTAGTGTCGATTGATGAGATCGTTTTGCAGCCACAGTAGCTTGTTAAACGCTCGTAGGGTGCATGTTTGCGCGGTGGCATCAAGCCCCAGGCTGCAAATCGTGGCGATGATCGCATCCGAGACAAAACCCATCAGGGCATTCATTTGGACGAGTGGCACATCGAGTTCCTTGCTCCCCTCGGCGGACGTGTGCATGGCACCAACCCTGTCGAGGTAGCCGACCATTTTTCCGTCGTAGGGGCGGGTGACAAGGGCTTCCAAATAGCGACCCAAATGTTGTTTGCGAAATTGAATGACCTCGTCGGTCATTTTCAGCGTCTCGACGCTGTCGGCTAGCTCGCCTTCGAAGCCAGCTTGGCGTGGGACAAAATGCCGCCAAGTCGAGTCGTACTGAGCGAGCTTGTCGTAGACCGCGTCGACCAATTGCGGAACCACGGGTGCCAGAGCGCCCGCTGCTCCGTGGATGGTCGCAATATCGTCTTCGCCAAACTCCATGAAACCAGCCAGATATTCAAAACGATAGGCCAGTTCTTGCTCTAATCGTGGTTCATCAATCTTTTGCATAGCGTTCATTTCCTTGAAGTTAAACTCGGCGAATAGCCTACTCGCAAAAATTCGGGTGGGCGGATAAAATGGAGCTTTGAAACCTCGCTCTCCCTGTTAAGCTACCTAACGGCTAAATGGGATGTCAACATCCGATTTAGTGCTTTTGTCATGATTTCCCAAACTGTCGAATACGCGCTACGCGCCGTGGCTCATCTTGCGTCTGAGTCGCCTGACAGTCGCACAACAAAACAGATCGCCGAAGCGACTCAAGCTCCGGCGGCATACCTCTCGAAGGTCTTGCAAGGGTTGGTCAAAGCGAAGATTGTACGCTCACAGCGTGGTATTGGTGGTGGTGTCTCGCTTGCCGAAGACCCGAAACAACTGACGATTCTCGACGTGATCAATGCGGTCGAACCGTTGCAGCGAATCACCAAGTGTCCGCTCGATATAGAGTCGCACGGCACGAATCTCTGCCCTCTCCATCGCCGCCTTGACGATGCCATGGCCCAGGTAGAAGTAGCTTTTGCTAGCACGACGCTTGCTGAGTTGCTTAGCGAATCGGGTCAATCCAAGCCGTTATGTGATGTGAAGATCAAATAGTTGGGCAGCAATCTCTTGGCAATGCATTGCATTGCTACAAACGGCAAGTCTTATCTCTTTGCCCAGAAGCAGCTTACGGCTTTTTCATCAGGGCAATTTCGTAGTAATTTCGACGACGGTTGTCGTCACACCGATGGCGGAATCTCGCCTTGAGACAGGTGGTAAAATTTTCCGGCAACAAGACCTAACTCTAGTGTTGATCTATGGTTGGGAAATTGCCTTCTTGAACTGGCATGAACAGTGCGTAAAAGATTCCACTGCTAGGCTGAGGGTGAGACTTGTTGGGCGCCTAGTGCTTTTTGAATTCAAACAGGACGCAAGAGCGTCCAGGGAGAACATGATGTTTCGCAGTATGATTTTGGGTTTGGCGGTATTGGCAGGTTTGACGTTGGCGGGGGCTTCGACAGCAGAAGCAGGAGACTGTGGTAGCTACAGTAGGGGTTACAGCGGTGGTTACTATCCTTCCTACCGTACCTCGTACTACTATGGCGGCCTCCCTCAAGGTGGGTACTACCACCAAGCTCCGAGTGTGGTCTATCACCGCAGTTACTATGGCGGTCACCCATCGTACTATGGTGGGCATCATGGTGGGCATCACAGCGGCGTAAGCTTCTCGTTCGGATTTTAACGAACTTCACTCAGAGCCCCAGAACTTACTTGGGGCTCAATTCGATCACATCCTGTGTGTGGCTATTGTGACATCCTCCCTTGAGGCTGTGTGACGCATAATTGACAACACCTGGGGCTTTTTTGCCTACTCTTCGACCTGTTGCTATCGTCGTAAGTCTTTTTGAGAAAAAAGGTTGTGAAGAACCCTTGCGGTTTTGGCACGGCAAGTGCATTCTGAGTATCCTAAGCGACCTACACTTACACATCCCGCATTTAGGTCGCCGGGGGGTTTCTGCTTAGGAGAAAAAATCATGTTGAAGCGAATGTTGATTGTTGTGTTGTTGGTTGGTGGTTTTTCGGTTGTCAGTGCTACAGAGGCAAACGCCTGGATCGTACGCCGCGTGGCACCTGTGCGACGTGTTGTCGGTCGCCGTGTGGTGGCTAGGCCGATGATCGTTGGCCGTCCTGTGGTTTATGCCAGCCCCGTTGTTTATTCCCGTCCAGTCGTTTACGCCCGACCAGTCTATGCTGCTCCGGCAGTGTATGCTGCTCCACCCGTTATGTACGGTCCGCGCGTAAGTATTGGCGTGGGAGTTGGCGGTTACTACGGCTGGTAAGCTCAATCAAAAACGAATTTAGAACAACGAACTCAGAACAACGTCGCCTGCTAGCGTGTTTGAGCTAGCAGGCGATTTTTATGCGCGACAACCATCGTCAGGCGTTAGATTCCGAAAAATCCTCACAGTATCCTCAACCACGGGTGTGTATCGATCCGATGACAACTGAGAAGCGCCGATCCTCTATTCAGACCTATCAACCCCAATACGGCCCATGCTGGTCATCATCAGCGATCTTCATCTGACCGACGGCACCAGTGGCTCGACCATTTCGCCTGGGGCATTTGCATTACTTGCCGAGCGGTTGGCCGACCTGAGCTTGAATGCTTCGCAACGACGCGATGGCAGCTATCGGCCGATTGAGCATGTCGATCTGGTCTTGTTGGGCGATACGCTTGACGTGATTCGGTCGACGCAATGGTTGGGCAGCGTAATCCGTCCTTGGGACGATATCAAGTCGCCTAACCTATGCGAACAAGTCACCAAAATCACCGGTGATATTTTGCAGCACAATGCTCAAGCCTTGGGCGAATTTCGCAAGCTGCAACAGCAGGGCATCGCTCTCCCACCGCCGACTAGCACAGGCCAAGCAGCAACGTCAGCGGCGATGTCTGAATGGCAGCCGGTGCCAGTGCGAATCCATTACATGGTTGGCAACCACGATTGGTTTTTTCACCTGCCGGGCGAACACTACAATCGTCTGCGGCGGCAACTGGTCGCCCATATGGGGCTGGCGACTTATGCTGATGCGCCCTTCCCACACGAAATTTGGGAGAGCAACGAGCTGGTGCAAGTCATGCGCCGGCACAAAGTTTTTGCGCGTCACGGCGATGTCTACGACCCGTTCAACTACGAAGGCGATCGCGACGCGAGTAGCCTGGGCGACGTGATTGTGTTGGAACTGCTCAACCGATTTGGCGTCCAAGTCAGTCAGCAACTGGGCGACGATCTGCCGACCGGGGTCATTGCCGGTCTTCGCGAGATCGACAATGTTCGGCCGCTGCTCATGATTCCGGTCTGGATCGAAGGCTTGCTCGAGCGCTGCTGTCCGCAGCCGTCGGTGCGCAAAGAGGTCAAAAAGATTTGGGACGAACTGGCCGACGAGTTTTTGGAACATCCTTTCGTACAGCATCGCGATACGTGGTGCCCCGTCGATATCGTGGATGGCTTACAGAAGGCGCTGAAATTTAGCCGACGGCTCTCGGTCGGTTGGGCGAGTTGGATTGCCCAATGGATCGTCGAGCTGCGCGGGGCGAGTAGCAGCTCGTTCTATCAACACGCGCTCACCGAACAAGATTTTCGCAATCGGCGGGCCAGGCACATTGTTTACGGTCACACGCACCAAGCCGAGATGGTCCCGCTCGATGCGAGCTACGCCGATGGCTACGTGCTGCATCAGGCTTATTTCAACTCTGGTACTTGGCGACGGGTCCACACGCAAACGCAATTTGCGCCGCGCGAACACGAATTCATCGCCGCAGACACGATGACTTATCTGGCGTTTTTCAAGGACGACGAACGCAACGGGCGGCCTTACGAAACTTGGACCGGCACGTTAGGCTTGCATCCATTCGCTACGCCCAAGTATCGCCTCGACCCGGCCAACTCTGTGCAGCATAAGTCTCATGTCCCCAGCCAACCCCTTTCGACACCAAACGTACCGATCCGAGCGCCCCACTTCGCCGTACCATTTGCTCCCAGCCGTGTCGCCAACCAGCCCCCAGTCGGCTGAATTTGGCGAGCAATTGGCAGCCGCAGGGGCGTGTTTTGATCGCGCGCAGGTCTCTGCGATCTACCTTGTTCATGGCACTTTTGTCGGCAACGATTTACTCGGACTGGCTACCGAACTGTCGCGATTCGCCCCAGGGCTGAGCAAAAAACTCAGCCGTTGCGGCAAGCACGTTGTCGACACTTTCACGGGCGAGGCGGGCAATTACACCCACGGGTTTGCCGCCGCACTAGAAGCAGGGCTGACATCAGGCGCAGGGCAAACGATCCCCGCACGGCTATTCCCTTGGTCAAGCCAAAACAATCATATCGCGCGCGCCGACGGCGCAATACGCCTCATCAACGAACTCGCCCAGCACGCCAGCACAAGCACAAACACAGGCACAAACGAAGCGTCGCGGCTCAGCCGCGTCCAACTCTGGGGCCACAGCCACGGCGGCAACGTCCTCGCACTCGTCACCCAACTTCTCGGCGCCGATCACGATGCGCGAAACAAATTCTTCCAAGCAGCCCGTTCGTTTTACCAACCGTGGATTCGGCAAACGGTCGACATGCCCTTGTGGCAACAGGTGCGCTCGCTTCTCGACGATGCCGATCATCCCGTGCGCAAGTTGCTGCTCGACATCGTTACCTTCGGCACGCCGATTCGCTACGGCTGGAATGCGAACGGCTACGCCAAGCTCTTGCATTTTATCCACCATCGCCCCCCGCCGCAGAGAGAAGAATACTCAGCGCCGATTCCGTTGAAGCTTTTGCGAGCCCGCAAAGCACTCGACGGCGACTACATCCAGCAAATCGGCATCGCCGGTACCAACATCATGCCACTGCCCTTTGCCGTGCGAACGCTACTAGCCGATTGGCGATTGGACCAACTGTTGGAAGCAGACGTCGCCCGCGAATCGATCATGGCACGACTGCATCACGGTGCGCGCGTGCCCGACGAGGGAACCACGCTGCTAACCGATTACACCGAGATTAGCCCGTGGCTCGTCCGCAATATCGCCGGGCACGGCTTGTACACCCGTCAGAAGTGGCTACCCTTCCATTGCCACGAGATCACCAAGCGGTTTTATGGCGACGACCCCGTTTAACGCCCAGCCGTAGGC
>JAADGD010000106.1 GCA_013152515.1 Planctomycetota bacterium | reverse complement strand
GTAGTAGCGCCGAACCGCGCCCGTAAGGAAGCGTCCATTGAGCTGGACACCTGCAACGACGCTTCCTTACGGGCGCGGTTCGGTCTTTTGCTGGGAGTTTATTCGCGTTCATCAGCGTTAATTAGCGGTTTCTAAATTGCCCGGGCTCGGCGAATTCGTCGATCCATGCCGCCATCGCGCGGGCCTGATCCGAACGGGCTGCGCGAGAATTGCCCCACGGGCTTTGCGGCGAGGGATAAAAAGCGAGTAGATAATCTTCAAAAGGGCTGGGCGTCGGGTTCGGTTGTTCGGCCTCGACTAAAAATTCGGCTGACGACGAACTCTCATGCGGAAACCAATGGGCGGTGCGTGTTCCCTCCTGATGTTTGACAGCTACATTCCCCACGATGCCGAGTAGCAACCCGGAGAAAACCAAGCGTATGGCAAGTCGATCGCGCCGCCGGCTGCGGAGTTCTTGGCCGACCTCAGCAAGCACTCTGGCTCGAAGTGTGTTTGTGTTTTCACTCGTTGCGAGGCTGAGCTTTTGTTGCAGAGTTGTTTCAAGATCGTTCATGGTCGTTTTTGCTCCAAACCGTGGCGGAGTTTTTCTAACGCACGGCGATAATGGGTGGCGACCGTGCCGGGTGGAAGTCGCAGCGCGGCGGCAATCGCGGCGAAAGTGAGTCCGCCATAAAATTTCAGTTCCAGTATTTCACGCGACACCCTGTCGAGTTGAGCCAACAAATGCTCGGCCTCCTCCGCGTTCTCGATGCCGCAGTCGACATCTACTGCAATCTCCGGAACGTCGGTTGACTGATGGCGTTTGTGCCGAGCCAACCAACGTTGCGATTCATTATGGGCGACACGAAAGACGTAGCCTTCGATATTTTCGACCTTTCGCAACTTGCGGCCTGCTCGGACTAAACGCAAAAAAGTTTCCTGCAACACGTCGGCTGCGGCTTCGGGGTTACGCAAACGAAACAGCAAATAGCCGTGCAGCCGATCCGCGCAGGCGTCGTACAACTCGGCAAAAGCCGAGGGGTCGCCTGTGGCGAGTCGAGCAGCGAGTGAGGGCATGAGGTCTCCGGCGGTGGCTGGCTCCAGTATTATAAAGACCGGCGAGGGATCCGTATTTATTCAAAAAAACTGCGATACCAAAATTTCGCGTCGGTTGCCGGAGCAGAATCGTTGCGGTATTCTCGTGGGATATAGGATTCTAGGCGTGTCTGTCCAGATACGTTTGATGGACAGGCTAGAAGCCTATCCTACGTATCCACACCCCAGGAAATCGATCGATACTATGTCCGACCCTTATTTCCAGCAGTTGTTTGCCGAGCGTATTGGGGGTGCCCAGTATGGTAAGGGCACAGCGATTTATAAGTTTGAAAAGATCAAACGTGCGAAACGTCAGGCGCTCGCCG
The DNA here is from genome assembly GCA_013152515.1 of Planctomycetota bacterium. Classification (GTDB taxonomy): domain Bacteria; phylum Planctomycetota; class Planctomycetia; order Pirellulales; family Lacipirellulaceae; genus Bythopirellula. The sequence continues at coordinate 7,756 of JAADGD010000106.1, read as the reverse complement.
ATCATCCCGAGCGGCAGTTGCTCGACTTCGGGATTGGCGAAAACGACGCGATCGCTGATGAAGCGGTTCGGCGCGTGATGGCCGAGGAAATCAACAAAACCGAGAACCGCGGCTATGCCGACAACGGGGTGGCCGAGTTCCAAGAGGCTGTCGCGCGGTTCATGCAACGCGAATACGACGTTGTGCTTGATCCAGCAACCGAAGTGAATCACTGCATTGGCTCGAAGACGGCGCTATCGATGCTGCCGGCGGCGTTTATCAATCCGGGCGATATCACCCTCATGACGGTGCCCGGCTATCCGGTCGCTGGGACGCACACGGTTTATTATAGCGGTGTGGTTTACAAGTTGCCGCTGTTGGCCGAAAACAATTTCCTGCCCGACTTAAAGAGCATTCCTGCCGACGTCGTTGACCGAGCCAAAATGCTGGTGCTTTGCTATCCGAACAGCCCAACCGGCGCGACTGCTACGCAAGAGTTTTACGAAGAAGTCGTGCAGTTTGCCAAAAAAAATAACGTCGTCGTCGTGCAAGACGCGGCCCATGCGTTGCTTTCTTTCGACCGCGAGCCGAACAGCTTTTTGAGCGTGCCGGGGGCGAAGGAGGTTGGCGTCGAGTTGCATTCGATGTCGAAGGGTTTTGATATGATCGGCTGGCGGATGGGCTGGGTTTGCGGACACGAGCGGCTGGTGAGCGCGTTTGCCGACGTGAAGGACAACTGCGACTCGGGGCAGTTTATTGCGATCCAAAAGGCAGCGGCAGCGGCGCTCGACGACGAGTCGATTCCACGCCGAATCCACGCCAAGTACCATCGGCGTCTCGAAAAGCTCGTCGCGATGCTGCGGCGATGTGGTTTCCAATGCGAAGTCCCCGGCGGCACGTACTTTTTGTATACGCCTTCGCCCAAAGGTTTGGAAGGCGGCCCGACTTTCGACAGCGGCGAGGCCGCCAGTCAGTACCTCATCAAGGAGCAATCGATCTGCACCGTGCCGTGGGACGACGCCGGCCCGTTTCTGCGTTTCTCGGTCACCTACGTCGCCGACGATGAAGCGGCGGAAGACGCACTAATGGCTGAAACCGAATCGCGGCTGAAAAATATCAAGCCGGTTTTTTAGCAAGGTTTTCTCTCACTTATGGCAGCCCTTTTCATGGAGTCCTCTTGTTCGGAGTCCTCTTTTTCAGAGCCCCCTTTTTCAGAGTCCCCTTTTTCTGGGTCCAAGTAGAGCGTGTCTGGGCAAATGTCCTGTTCATGAGGCCACACCACAGCGCCATCGCGGATGATGAAAGGGGAGCAACGAGTCTTTTGTGAGAAAGTGTCGCTGTTCAATTAGACCGTCCTATCTTAATCGTCTTCTCTCGATTAAAGCATACCCAACCTTGTGTGACAGCAGCGAACCTTCTCGGTGCCTGCATGCGGGTGCAAGTCGCGGTTTGCGCAGCTTGTCAGAAATGCGAGACAAATAAGCGGCACATCACCGCTGACAACACTCACACAGGCGGACTCATCGAGCATCCAGACGGGAACATTGATTCCCATTGCGAATTCGCCGAAGCACCGTCACGTGCCGGCCAAAGAAGGGGTGAAAACGATAGGCGATCACAGCCGGACCGAGTTGGCAGGCAGTATGTGGATGTGTTCCATAAGTTGTTCGCGGGTTGTTTCTAGCCCCCGGCTCTGCCGAGGGGATGCCGAGGGTACCGGACCCGTTTGTCCCCCGACAGAGATCTCGACCTTGCTGCACTAAAGCGAGTGAGAGTTGTGTGGTACGACGAGGGCAGAGCCGGGGGCTATAGGGGTGTTTTGGTAGCTTGCGTTGACCTGAGTGGTCGCCCTGAGTCTCCGGGTTTTCACGATTTTCCTGATTTTACCGGTTATTCCTGCATCTTGCCGACCGGAGTGGACGATTGGTCTTTGTGTGAGAATCCGGCGCGATGGCATTTGGCTATTCGGGGCGTCTGACTCCGAAGATTGCTACTAGGGAGGCGATTGTGGTGAAAAGTTTTGATATTACCCTGTTTGCAGGGATCGTGTTCGTTGGTGTGTTGGTGGGCTCCAGTCGGGAGGCCGCTGCACAGGAATTTCTCGTTCCTCCTGCGAGCAGCCCGCCGCAAATGGAATTACCTGCGATACCCGCCGTTGGCTCTGGGACGCGTGATTCTGGGCCGGGGCTACCGGGCCAGAAACTCATGCCTGAGCCCGTACCTTTTGGCGATTTGTCCTCTAGCGATTTGCAGCCTGCCTTAGAGCCGTATGCTCAGGGAGATGATTTTCAGATACTCAACCGGGAATCGGCGCTGCTGGAAAGTAGCGGCACTTGGCTGCGACGTGGGTTTTGGTATTCAGAAGTCGATGTGTTGTTGATGGACCGTATCTGGCGGCGGGATAACATTATCCTAGCCTTTCAACAAAATGCGGCTCTCGGAAATATCGCGATCAGTAACACGTTGTCGATTGATGGTGGCAGATCTGGGGTCGAGGCAACGCCCCGACTGAATTTGGGTCGGTTTTTGTTTCGTGATCACAAAAATCGTGACCATGCGATGGAATTCATCGCCTATGGCGGGGGCCAATGGTCTCAGGGCGGTCGACTCGATGCGGCGGGAGGTGGGACGCTACAGGTCGGTACCTATAGCCCTCAACTCGTCGATGAATTTGGGCGTACTTCAGTCTCACTACCCCTTGACCAAGGAAACATTTCTTTCGACGGTGCTACCAGCATGCAGTACGACTACGACAGCCGCTTCAATAACTTTGAATTGAACTATCACGTCAAATCACGAATGCGGAGGGATCGTATGGAGCTTGAGCCAAGCGGTCAATGGGTCCGTCGTGCTCAGCCTTCGGTTTCGCGTACGTTGATTGCAGGCGTTCGTTACTTCAATCTCAGCGAAGACTTCGATTGGAATGCGTTTGGTATCGACGACGACAATAACAGTGCGACTGCTTCGCAGTCGGGTAATTATCGTGTCCGAACAAACAATGACCTGATCGGTACGCAACTTGGTTATAGTTGGATTTACGAAACAGCCCGTTGGAGCTTGGGATTTAAAAACAAGAGCGGGATGTATATCAACCGTACCAATGTGGAATCAAGCTTCGAAGTCACCGGCGGTGTGACCTCGGGCAATAATAGTATCCAAGTCGATAACTTGTCCTTCATTTCCGAAGGCTCCTTGATCGGCAAATGGCACCTGCGACCGAATTTCTCGCTCCGAGCAGGGCTTGAGATCATGTACGTTAGCTCGGTTGCCCACGCAGCAGAACAGATCAACTTTATACCCGTTTCGACCTCGCAGGCAGTGGCCGGTGGTGACTCGACATTCATGGGCGGTTTGATCGGCTTCGAGGGGTATTGGTAGATTGGCACCGTAGGATAGGCTTCTAAGCCTGTCCGTACTGCTTTGGACGGACAGGCTTAGAAGCCTATCCTACGGGTGCCTAATACTACAGCGCTAAGTCAAAAACCACGGATTGCACGGATACCACTGATGTTGGAGACTTTTGGCATGTTTGCTGCTCTGGGGCATTGAACTGTCAACAACATCCATTCATTTCATCAAGGCTTCATCCGTGAATATCAGTGCTATCCTTGGTCTTTAGCTTTTAACTTAGCGCAGTAGTACTAAGTTCTGGACTCTTAACCGCTGTAGTCGACAAACCCAGCCTAGCAAGAAACGCTAAGTCTCGGCCAGCGAACTGTTTGTGACTTGTCGGCGTAGACTCGGTTGGGCATTCACGTTAGCCTGAAGGGTCGTCGAACTGCCGATTTGGGCGGTTTCAGAGCGGTTTTGCTTGTGGCAGAGTTGAGCATTCCCATGTTGACGAAGCTCTCTGTTTGTTTTTTTCGACCCCACTACGTTGATTCGCCGAGCTGACAAGCCGATGCAGCAACCTTCATTTTTGGCACGAAAGACCTCGTGGTGGCCTCATTGGCCCAACTATTTTCTGTTGGCCATGCTGGTTGCGTTTTTGCTTGCGCTGATGCCGCGCGGCGCGCGCAGAGCGATCGAAAGCAACACCAACAAAGCCGAAGACTGGCTGCCGCCTGGCTACGCCGAATCGGTCGATCTGCGTTGGTTCCGCGATTACTTTCTTGGCGAGCAATTCGCCCTGGTCAGTTGGGACGGCTGCACACTCGGTGATACGGAAAAACTCGAAAAGCTCGCTCGAAGCCTCGTTCCTACCCCGCAGGCATTGGCCAAGGCAGGCCCCGATTCCGATCTTCAACTGCGTGCCCAGTGGTACGGAAAGATCATTACAGGCCCCCAAGTTTTGCAGCAACTCACCGATTCGGTCGGTTACGGCGAAGCAGTCAAACGCTTAGACGGGGCTTTGGTTGGTCCTGTTCAACGCGATGCCGAGGGCAAGTCGCTTGGTAACGATTCGCGCGCGACTTGCCTGATTGTTTATCTCACCGAGGCTGCCACTGGCAACAATCGCACGATGAGAAAGGCGATCGAGAAGATCAGCGAGATTGCCTCGACCGAGTGTGGCATTGCGCCCGAGACGATCCACATGGGTGGCCCGCCGGTCGATAACATTACGATCGACGTCGAAGGCGAACGCACGCTGATACGGCTTGCCGGATTGTCGGGAATCGTTGGCTTGACGCTCTCCTTCTGGTGTTTTCGCAGTATCAAGCTGACAGGCATCGTGTTTGCTGTGGGTGTTCTGAGCGCAGGCATGAGCCTCGCAATCGTGTTTTACTTTGGCATTCTCGAAGTGATGTTCACCGGCATGGCGACGCCGCGACTGGGGACCGTCGACGCGATTCTGATGTCGATGCCAGCGGTGGTGTACGTACTCGGGCTATCGGGCGCGATCCACATCGTCAACTACTACCGCGACGCACGTCGCGAAAACGGCATCCCCGGCGCGGCAGAAACAGCCGTCAAGCTCGGTTGGGGGCCGTGCGCGCTGGCTGCATTTACGACAGCAGTCGGCCTGGGATCGCTTTACACGAGCGATATTTTGCCGATCAAAAAGTTTGGCATGTTCACCGCGATTGGCGTCATGGCGACCGTGGCTTTGCTGTTTTCGATCTTGCCGGTGTTCTTACACCGTTTTCCGGTGAGCGAGGAACTGATCAGACGCCAATCGGGCGGCTCGGGTAAAAATGGCAAAGGGGGCGGGCGAGACGACAGCCATTTACCTGGGTGGGCCAAGCGGATGTTTGGCTTTGTGATTCACCGTCCCTTGCTGACTTGCGCAATCTGGTTCGCGGTGATGGGCGTCTTCGCGACAGGTTTTACGAAAATTGAAACCTCGGTGAGCCTACTGAAATTGCTCGACGAGGATACCGATCTCATCCACGATTATGCTTGGTTAGAAACGAATCTGGGCAACCTTGTGCCGATGGAAATCGTGCTGACAGTGCCTGTCGAACGCTGTCGAACCGCCGACGAAAATGCCGAAGCCGATGGCCGTCAGTATCGCGACACGATGCTCGAACGACTGAACATGGTGCGGGATATTCAACGTCGTGTAGAGGCGCTTCCCGAAGTCAGCCGCAACATGTCGGTTGCGACTTACACGCCCAATCGTACCGATTCTGGAAACCCGATCGTAAATCAAGGCACCGACTACGCCAAAAATAAGAGCCTTGAAGAAAGCCGCGCCAAGCTGCTAGAAACGGGCTATTTACGCGTCGAGCAGATCACCGACGATGCCGGTCATCAAACCACGGGAAGAGAATTGTGGCGTCTGAGTGCCCGCGTTGCTGCCCTGGGCGAAGACTCCGAAGGGGTCGACTACGGCGATTTCGTCAAAGAACTAAAAAAGGCTGTCGACCCAATTTTGGTCGCCTACCAACAACGCGACATGATTGTCACGGCACTCCACCAAGCCGAAAAGAAACTCGATGGGGCGCAGCTTTGTCTTCTGTATCGCAGTCGAAGCGAAACTTCTGAACTCCAAGAATCGTCGCAAGAGTTCGTGCTGCGTGACCTGTTAAAACGTAGCGGTGTCGAGCAGCACGCCGGCAAAAACACAGGCCTCACTACCTTCAATCTAGCTAAGCTGGACAAACACAAAGACGACGCCGAGTACATGGATCGCGTGATTGAGTTGCTCAGTAAACAAGACGCGCTATTGATTGTCTCGGCAAGTAGTGATCCGCAAGTCAAAAATTTAGCCAAGCGTGGGCTGCCAGTCATCGACGTCTCGAAAGTACAGGTCTACCCAGATTCGGCTGCCATACCGCTCGCGACCGACAACGGGCCGCGACCGATTCGAGCGGTTTACACAGGCATGATTCCGCTCGTCTACAAGACGCAGCGACAGCTACTCGTCAGCTTGAGAGAGAGCATCCTCTGGGCGACCGTCCTCATTGCCGTGGTGATGATGTTTGTACTGCGCAGCCCGATAGCGGGATTGATCTCGATGATACCCAACGTCTTTCCGATCGTCATCATCTTTGGCCTGCTAGGTTGGGTCGGCATCAAAGTCGACATCGGCATCATGATGACCGCCAGCGTAGCGCTCGGCGTGGCGGTGGACGATACGGTTCACTTCCTTACTTGGTTCCGCCGGGGCGTAAAGCAAGGCCTCAATCGTGTCCAGGCGGTCATGCTGGCGTACGACCGCTGCGCCACAGCGATGCTGCAAACAACGGTTATCGGCGGGCTGGGCCTAGCCGTTTTTGCGACAAGTACTTTTACACCAACGCAACAGTTTGGCTACTTGATGATTTCGATGCTCGGCGCGGCCCTTGTTGGCGATCTGTTATTGCTACCGGCGATTTTGGTCGGTCCGCTCGGAAAATTCTTCGGTGGCCCTGCGCCAGCAGCAGGTGCGACGACCGATTGGAATCAAGCCCCTGCGCTCCACGCTTCGCCAGCCGCTCAGACCGCCGAACCAGTGCAACTTGGCGAAAAACCCACAGAGCCAGCGGCAAACCCCGCCGAAACAGTCGGCAGCGAATCCCCTCTAGCAGCAGCCGTTGGTCAAGAGGCTGAGACCGAAGAACCACAAGAGTTGATCGAGGGCCCTCACGCCGCGCTGCACGCCAAGTTGAGAAGCCTACGGCGCGACGAGCACCGGCAAGATTCGGTATCCTCATAAAGCGGGCGTCGACCCCGCAAGCTTAGTGCCAACTCCGCAGGCTTACGCCGGGCGGTTCGCCAGCGACTGTCCAAAACCGCCTACGTCCGTTTTTCAGCGGTTTCAGGCAATGTTGGTACAATTAGTAACGACCTTCTGTATACTGGACGCAGACGCGACCCAGAGACCGGGTTGCAGTTGAAGTGATTTGGTTCCTGACACCTTTTAGGCTCCCAATGGGGTGCGGCTGAACCGATTCGCTCTACGCTTGAACCAGTTCCAGATTAAACTCCTATAAACATGATGGATGAAACTTTCGATCGAATCACAAGTTGAGTATTAAGAATGAAATCTAAAGAGACTTCCAAACGTCGAACAGCACTTTTCCTTTTCGGAGCCAGTGGATGTGCTTTTGTGCTTGCACTTTATGGATTTTCAACTCCAATACCTCCAAACTCATTTCTTGAAATTGTCTGTGGTATTTCTTTTCTCGGCTGGTGGATTCCTGCCGTTGCTGGCGGGCTGTTGCTCAAGTACGGTGAGTGAACTGATTCTCAGGGTTCCCGAAGCTGGCTCTCCGGCGATCTGTCAGATCGCGGCTATTGTAATTCAAACATCAAAGATTAAAGTCCGTAGGGTGCGTGCAGCGCAGCGAAACGCACCATAGCGGGGCGTTTCATGGTACAATGCCGCCATGAGTTGCTATCGTCGTAGCCA
>JAADGD010000169.1 GCA_013152515.1 Planctomycetota bacterium | reverse complement strand
GCGCCGACGGCTCAAAAAGAACATATCCGTATTTTCAGCTTTGACAGACCACTAGTCCCACATTCAAAATCCCAAAACTTGGCGAGCTTCTGGCTTTTGGGACATCCTTACCGTGCAAAATTACACGAATCTGGGCGGTACCTCCGGTAGCGATACGACATTCGTAGCGCTATTTCAAAATAAAAATGGTCCCGCATTCGTAACAATTCACGCGAATTCGCCGGCAACGGATGACTTCCAGCGTATAGTTGCGTTGAGGTTTCATCCAGATCTGAATCCTCTCTCGCGGAAACAGTTGCACCGGCGAGATTAAGCCCATTCCGACCCGTGAACAGTCTTTCATGTAGATGGCGTGCGTTTCGCGTTCGCGTTGAAGTATCCCCTGGCAGCGCAAATAGTGCCGTACAAAAGCGCGATGCTCTTCGAGTGCCTTCAGCCCCGACTTGCCAAAAAACTCTTCGGGTGTCGTTGGCAGCGAAGCCTTCGATTCGATTTTGTCCCAGAGATCGTTTATCTCTGTTGCATGGCTGAGGCCCAACATGCCACGATCTCCTTATCAAATTGCGTGCCCGCGCCACGGGCTACTATTTCCAGTGCTTCGTCGCTACTGATGGGATTCCGATAGGGTCGCTTCCCGGTTAGGGCATCGAACACGTCGACCACCGCCAGCATTTTGGCCCAAGGGTGAATCTCTTCTTCCGTAATCCCCACGGGATAGCCTTTGCCGCTAAGATGCTCGTGGTGCTGATAGACCATCATCAGCTGGCCATGATCTAAGTTGTCGCGCAGGTACAATTCTTCGTAGCCTGCCTGGGGATGCTGCTTGATACATTCCCATTCTTGAGGCGTCAGGCGTGAGGTTTTGTTCAAAATTGCGGACGGAATTTTTCGCTTACCGAGGTCGTGGAGCAACCCTCCAATAGCGATTTTCTCCAGTTCGTCGGGATCGTTATACCCTAATTCTTTTGCCAGCAAGATTACGTAACCCGCCACATTGGTCACATGCACAAACGTATTATGATCGTGACGGACGATGTCAAACAACTCTGCGGGTAGCACTTGGTTGCCGTCGAAGAGTCCGACAATTTGGCCGGCAATCGTTTCTGTCTGAGCGACATAATAATCGCAATTCACCATCCGCAGGGAGTGCTCGATTTCGACCGACACGGCACATTGCAACAGCTCGTAGCGGTTGGTCACCGGCAGCCGTTCGTCTTCGAGTGCTGCCTCTAACGAATTCGCCAAGTCTTGACTGAAATCAGCGTAGTCACTAGCGCGTACAAACAGTGCCTCTTGGTCGGATGCCAAGTTTTGGATACGGTCTCCCGACAAAGGGTAGCCCGCGTCACAATAAAGGACTGGCAGTTCTGCCTTGTCGTATTGGAGAAACAGATCGACGCACGTCTTCTCCAACGTCCGCAAGATACTTGTTGGGACGCGGATAAACTCGGTCGTTGGTGCAATCGCGATAGGACTCTGGGGCATGAGCGCAGGCTCGCAGGGAATCGTTTGCAGGAAATCAGTAGCGACGAGAACGCTACTGGAATGTAGCACTCTCCCCAGCAGCGGGGTGGCATGGCCGCATGTTTATGCGGCAAATGGACGGCCGGAAATCGCGTTTACGACGGGTCGTGATGATTATTGCGAACTTAAGCACCCAAGAGAAATTCACTTGCCCAATGCGTCATCAGCTGTGACGACTTCGTCGAGAAGGCTGGGTGGCGTTCCGATTGAGACCACATGGAGTTCACCGAGAAAGTCGTGCGCACTGTCCGCCGAAAAACCTTGCTTGACCGCGACGAACGTGCAGGTAATATCTGCCCGCACAGTGATCGCTGCCGGCTGGCCGGTGTCGCAATCGAGACCGCTAGGGAGATCCACCGCTAGGCGTTTTCTCGGTTGGGCATTCATCCAACGGATTGCCGTCGCCAACGGTTCTCGCGGCTCGCCACGAGCACCCGTCCCGAGCATGGCATCGACGATCCAAGCAGCGTCGACCGCTTCTGAGTCTAATCGTTGCGCCAGTTCGCCCACTCCTGATAAATCGACAATGGGTACTTGGCTATGAGAAAGAATCTCGTAGTTCGTACGTGCGTCACCACGAAGTTCGACTGCAGCAGCCAGTAGGATAACTTTGACAGAAACGCCACGGATGTCTAAATGCCGGGCAATAACAAATCCGTCGCCGGCGTTATTCCCTTTGCCGCAAAGAATCATCACCGAGCGAGCTGGCTCGTCCACGATCCCCGGCTCAACGCCAAGCAACACGTCAACCACTCCACGGCCAGCATTTTCCATCAGCACCATGCCAGGAATGCCGTAACGCTCGATCGCGAGAGCGTCGATTTCGCGTGATTGTTGGCGCGTGAGAGTGAGCGTTGTCATACACGACAGTATAGCGTGGTGCCCCGTGCGTTGCGTGGCAACGCGGCTAAAACGGAGAACTAGCGCACCGCGTCTGACAACTAGCGCCTTCCCTACGGAATCACGAACGAAATACCTGTCGCTACGCCACCTTCAAACAACGCCGCCCGCCAAGTGAATGGGATCGGGTCGATCATGTAGGGAGCACAGCTTCCTGGTCGATAGTAGCCCAGCGTGTAAACACACTCGTTGGGAGTGCGAATGCCCATTTTGTAGGGCAACACGGGAATGGTGCCAAAGAAGTGTGCGCCTGACATAATCGGCTGCACATACGGCCCCCAGGAATGCCCGTAGCGCTCTAGTTGCACTTGCTCGAAGTACAACGGTTTGTGGCATAGTGCCGCCGCTTTCCAATTGTACGTAATCTGTGGCCACTGGCGTGGCTGATGGTTTTGAGAACTCACAGCACATTCGTACGGAAAATCTTCGCCAGCATTGCCGTCGACACGAATGCCCAAGTCGATTGAGCTGATTCGATTCGAGGCCAGTTCTTCGAGCTCGTCTCGGCAACTAGCTTCGCTTTCGAGACGCTCTTTTTCCAACTCCTGACGCTGTTCTGCCAGCTCTTCGGCGGTGAGTTCTTCGAGTTCTTCCTCTTCTTCCTCGTCGTGATCATCCTCTCTGACATCGCGATCATAGTCTAAGCCCAGGTCGAAATTGTTCTTTTCGGGCTGAAGCATGTCTCTGTCGTCAGGAGCATCGCGCAAAGGATCTGTTTCGCCTAACTCCTTGAGTAGATCTTCGACCAATGGCTCGTGGTCCAACGGATCTTCCATTTCTTCCTCAAACAGATCGTCTGCCGCTTGCCGACGTTGTATTTCCGCCTCGACCGCGTCCTCGACCGTGTCGAGATCGTCTTCCATCGCGTCGTCTTGCTCAGGCGCGGGAATCGACTCACCCACAGGTTCGTCGAAGGGATCCTCGTCGGATAACAGCGCTAGTCGATCGTCTTCGTCGAAGGGATCGTAACTCGGCTGCGTTCGTTCGACGACGACACTGCGATCTTCAGCGCTGCGATCTTCGTGCTGTACAGCTAAAACATCATCTGCTTCCCAAGCCGCCGCTACAACCTGTGCGTCGTGAACGATGCGAAGTCGCTGTGGTTGCTGAGCAGGGCGAACTCTTGCCATCGAGTTGGCCGTCTGGCGCGTAACCTTTCGGCTAGCAACAGGAGGACGACCCCACTGCAAATCGGAAGACTCGCGCGCCGCCAATCCTGCTTGCCCTATCAGGAGCAATGCAACAGCACAAAGAACGTGCAGCAAACGCCCCAGATCAAGATTTGTCGCTGGCCGTGTATTCGGCCGTGTAGTTAGGCGCTTCTTGTGTAATAGCGATATCATGCGGATGATTTTCCCGCACACTAGCCGGCGAAACTTGGATGAATCGCGCGTCCGTGCGCAGCTCCTCAATAGTTTTTGTGCCACAATAACCCATACCAGCCCGCAAGCCGCCGACCAACTGATAGAGAAACTCGCTCAGTTCGCCTTTGTAGGGCACGCGCCCTTCGACCCCTTCGGGCACTAGCTTGCCGTTGCTGCCCTCTCCATTTTTCCCTGAGTCCAGCGATTGGCGATACCGCTCGCTCGAACCGTGGACCATCGCTCCTAGCGACCCCATGCCACGGTATGCTTTGTAAGTGCGTCCTTGATACAAGACCCGCTCGCCCGGACTTTCGTCCAATCCTGCTAACAAACCGCCAAGCATCACGAGGTGAGCACCGGCAGCGATTGCTTTGGTAATGTCTCCTGAAAAACGGATTCCGCCGTCAGCAATGATCGTCGTGTTCGATCCCTTTGCTGCCTGAGCGGCGTTGTAAATTGCCGTGATCTGCGGTACGCCGATTCCCGAGATGATCCGCGTTGTGCAGATCGACCCAGGCCCAATGCCAACTTTGACGGCATCCGCTCCCGCGCTGATCAAGTCGCGGCATCCTTCGGTGGTCGCGACGTTGCCCGCGACGATGTCAATGTCCCACTTTTGTTTGAGTTGCTCTACCGTTTCAATCACATTGGACGAGTGCCCATGAGCGCTGTCGACAACCAAAAAGTCGACATCTTTCTCAATGAGGCTGGCCGCCCGATCGAAATCAAAAACCCCGATCGCTGCTCCGACGCGCAAACGTCCTTGCCCATCTTTGCACGCCTGAGGGAACCGCCGCATCATGTCGATGTCTTTGATCGTAATCAGACCCGTTAGTTGATAATCTTCGTCAACCAGCAAAAGCTTCTCGACCTTTTTTGCCATTAAAATCTTTTCCGCTTCCCCAAGCGTTACGGTCGCCGTGGCAGTGACCGTAGCTGTCACGAGGTTCTCGCGGGTCATCACTTGGGCAATTGGCAGGCTATTATCTTCGAGAAAACGCAGGTCGCGGCGTGTCAAAATGCCCACAAGCTTGCCTGAATCGGTAATCGGAATGCCCGAAATTTTCGACTCGTCCATCGTCTGACGAGCGGTAGCGACGCTAGCATTGGGCGGCAGCGTTACGGGATCGACGATAATGCCGTTGGCGCTACGTTTGACCTTGTCGACTTCCTCGGTCTGCGCTTCGATCGACATGTTCTTGTGGATCACGCCCAGCCCCCCCTGCTGCGCGAGGGCGATCGCCATGCGGCTTTCGGTGACGGTATCCATCGGCGAGCTGAGCACAGGCAAATGCAGCTCAATCGAAGAAGTCAGCCGTGTCGAAACATCGACCTCCGCTGGCACCATCGTGCTGTAGCGTGGCTGAATCAACACATCGTCAAAGGTCAGTCCAGTGGTGATCAGCTTGTCCTGCATGGGGTGGGTCTCCGCCGGCGTGGTGGCAGGAGAACTGCAAAGTTGCTCTGAATAAAGAGAACCGCCAAGGACGCCAAGAGCGCCAAGAAAAAAAACTAGAAAATGTCCATTGCCAGCATTTCCTTGGCGCTCTTGGCGTCCTTGGCGGTTAAAAAAGCGACTTTGCAGTCCTCCTGCGGCGTGGTGGGTCGAATCTCGCATTATCTCGCGCAATGCGGACGCTGACAAGCGGCAGAAAAACGGGGGCAGGCAGAAGAATAGGCTTGGCACTCCGGCGATCCGTTGGATCGTGGTTATTTTGTCCAACCCTCTGGCCTTTTCTGTGTAAATTTTCCCACGCTTGTAAGTCTTCTAAGCCACATTTTTCTTTGCAAATTGGAGAAGTTCACTCAAGTCGGTGTCAATCGGCGGTTTGAACAAGCTGCGGTCTACGATCGGCTTAGGAGTGTGAAATCGTGTACCATCGGCATAGAAATTGCACCTGCTCCAATCATCGCGACGAAGCCCTGTTGCTATGATGGCGGTGCCAATGATGGCACAAAACAGCGGTTCTCCCTTGCCTCCACGGCTGTCGCCCATACGGATTGCCTTCACACGTCCCAAGGAATAGGGAGAGTTCTCATGTTTACCCCACCCATGCTGATCGGTTGCGGCAGTCTGCTGCTTTACATCGTGTTTGATATGCTTGGCTGCCGGCAGAGTTGAAAATCCAAGGTGAGGATCGCTCAATTTTGCTAAGCCGCGAGCATAAGACGCTTGCGGCTTAGCAAGCCATTCTTCAAACAAAAAACCGGAGGTCAACCTTCGAGAAGGCTGACCCCCGGTGAGGGGAATCTTCGAGATTTTTGCTGACTTAGTAAGTCAGAATCGCGTCGCAGGCAACCATGTCCTGTTCGAAGCCGGTCGCAGGCGTCCAGTCTCTGCGGAATTCAGGTCGCAAGACCAAGTTACCGAGCAACTGGATATTCACGCCGCTGGTGTACTCGTAGTTCGAGACACCATCATTACGCCACCATTCGATACGGCTACCGAGCCTAATAATGTCGTTGTAGCTATAAAACAAGTACTGATTGATGCTGATGTCTTCGTCACGGACTGGGCCGCCGACTCTCTTGTAGTCGGTCTGGAAAACATAGTTCAAGTCGTTACGCAAGTTCACGTCGAACACAATGCTGTGCGAGTAATCGTCGTTCTCTCCTTGCGAGATAGCACCAAAATTACCATAGGTGTTGATGTAAGTCATCGTGATCGAATCACTCAGGCCGACACTAAAGCCACCCAAGTAGTTGCTACCACTGGCAACACTATCAAAACCACTGTCCCAACCAGCTGTCCAACCGTTGTACAACGTAATACCCTCGAAACCGGTATACGTAGTAAGTACACCCGTGTGAGTAAACGGCTCGCTGTTAAACGAAGTCAACGCGCGGCTGTAAAAGAAATTACTCGGAGCGGTCACGGCTTCGTAGCCAACCAGTGTATAGAATTTACCGATGATCACCGAGAAGTCGCCCATCGCCACTTCACCATACAACTGAGGAATCGCCCAACCATAGACGCCGTTGTCAAAACCTTCGTCGAAGCTACCCGCAGGGTTGCCGAATGCTTGCGTCTTTTGGGCATCAGTACCGTACATGAAGTCAGCACGGAAACCGAGGTCAAAACCCTTGCTGCCATCGGCTTGTTTGCCAAGGAAAAAGTACTGCTGGTGCAGGTTCAGGTCGCCTGGAAGATCGTTGAACGATCCCAGATCGCCACGAGCAGCAGACTGTGGTGTCAAACTGTCGTGATAGCCAAACTGCGTCCAGCCACCGACGTCGAAAGCACTTACACCAAGCGTATCCGCCAACGAAAATCCTTCGAGCAGGCCGCCGCCCATTCCGCTAAGTAGTCCCCCGCCACCGCAGCCACTGCCACAGCCGACACCATTGCCGCAATCGTAGCCGTCGTCGCATCCTGCGGGGGTTACCATCTGATCGTAAGACCACTGCGCTAGGCTATCTTCGGCAAAAACAGGTGCCGTTGCTAACGTAAGCACAGCGATTCCAGCTGTCCATGATTTAAATTTCACCTCGAAGCTCCTTCTTATATTGCTTTGGCGTCTCATCCAGTTCCAACCAGAATTCACCAAAACACGGATCGTTGTGCAAACTGTCAAAGTCCAGGGCGAGTGTTTGACTCTAGAACCTGCGTCTGCGGAAAGTTCATCCGCCTCGGAGTCTTTCATCGTCCCGCTTGTTGGGCGATATCTAGCCGCCAAACCACAAAAGATGCGAATTCTGCTGGCAACCGAAGCGATTTTGGCAAGCTTTTCTAGATGCAATGGTTGCAAGGTGTCCTGCTTGTTTTGAGGCAGGGACGAAGCCCACTAACCGGCAAACTTATGGGAGGGGCGATAGGAAAAAACCTTGCTAGCCGAAGGCGGAGACTTTCAACCGTACTGGAGACAATCAAGGATTCTGACTGGGGCACCCAATTTCATTTGGTAGACTTTCCCGACTAGCGAAAAGGAACTGCCTCACGAGACGGCTAGCAGCCCGTCGAACTGGAGATTTGCAGACAAGCCCGCCAGCAGAATAGCCGCTTGTGTTTTGGCTTGACATCAGTGATTATGCAAGAGTGATGACCATTGGGTAGCTGGTAATACCTGATGTTGGCCAGCTTTTTCACACAAACGACTGGAGCGAACATGCGCCGACCCATTCTTGTACTAACCCTGTTTTTATTTGTCTCTGTTCTCCGCGTCACGGCACAGCCTGTGATTGACGCTGACGAGGGCGTGGCGTCGATCCATTGGACCAATGCCGGCGAGGCGATGGGCGACGTGGCGTATGTTTGTGGCAAAGTGATTGAAGTACGCAATATTGGTGCGATCACGTTTATCAACTTCGACGAGGAACGCCCCGCGAAGTTTGTGGCTGTGGTATTCCGTGACAATTATGGGAAATTTCCTGACGATCTCAAGAAGCTTTTCGCCGGCAAACTGGTGAAGGTTCGTGGCCAGATTACCTCGCATCGCGATCGACCGCAGATTGTGCTGACCAGCCCCGACCAGATCGAAGTCGTCGACAAGCTCCCCGAGACCGTCATGCCCAAAGAGCGTGTCCGTCAGGCAGGCAAAGATCAGTTAGTGGTCGCGACCTACAATATTCTCAATTTGTTTGACGATGTCGATAGCCCTTACCATGCCGACGAAACAACGCCTGCCAAACCGCGCGAAGAGTTGGAGCACGTCGCCGCCACGATCCGCACGCTCAACGCCGATGTGATCGCTTTTCAGGAGGTCGAATCACGAGGGTATTTGAAACGTTTCCGCGACGTGTTTCTTGGCGACATGGGCTACAAGTACATCGTGCATTACGAAGGGAACGATCTTCGTGGCATCGACGTCTGTCTGTTGTCACGAATTCCTGTCGGACCGGTCGAGTCGCATCGACATGTAAAATTCCCTGGCGCCGACGGTCGGCCCAAAGCGATGTCGCGTGACTTGCTCTGCGTGACGCTGCTGCCGCCGGAAAAATCTCCTTTCGAGATTTGGGTCGTCCACCTCAAGAGTAATTCCGGGGGACGAGAATACTCAGAACCTGTGCGGTTGGCCGAGTCTCGCTATCTGCGCAAGCAGCTCGACCTGCGTCTGACAGCAAATCCCGAAGCACGAATCTTGTTGATGGGTGATTTCAACGATATTTGGGGAAGCCCGACACTAGAGACAATTGTCGGCAGCGGCCTGACGGCGCTGAAGTTACCACTCTCTGAGCCCGCCATCAAGTCGCTCATCACCTACAACAAAGAACCGCGGCGATCGATGATCGATTTTATTCTTTGCTCGCCAGCGATGGCCAAGCAGTTGGTGCCAGGAAGCTATCGGACAGTCCCGGGCTCGGTCAAGACATCAGGATCGGATCACAACCCCGTGACAGCTTGGTTTGAGATGAAGTGAAATGGTCGTTAGCCACTAGAAGGTAGCCGTTCACNAGAAAAAAGCCGCCGATGAACGCCGATAAACGCAGATATTTGAACTTCGCTTCGTGTCAAAAACAACTTCGGCGCATCTGCGTTTATCTGCGTCCCTCGGCGGTTCCTGGTTTTCCCTAGTGTCGTTACAAGAGGCTTGCTGGCCCGCGCGGTTGCGTTAGAAGTTAGGCGTTAGTCACTGGCGTTTGTCTAAACAACTAACAGCTACCTCAACGTGTTGCGTGCGTTGCTGGCGGCTTGGTCGACGCGGCGGATGTTGGCCCAGTCGTCTTTGTAGGAGATCGGCAAAAACTTTTTGACGCCGCCTGCTGCCATTTCTTCGGCTAGGCGGGTATCGGTCCAGTCAAGCTCTAGCAGCGCCGCCAGAATCGAATCTCGCAGATCCTGCGATAAATTGTAGGCACAGCCAAAGGCGACCGGCGGAAAACGTTCCGATTCATAGAGTACGCGATAAGCATCGGCCTTGATCTCGTCCTTCGCAACCATTCGTGCCAAGATGTCACTTGCCACTGGTGCCGCGTCGGCATCGCCCGCGACGACCGCCGCGATCGACTCGTTGTGACTGTAGGACCAGTACCAACGATAGTCACGCTCGGGCTGCATGCCTTGCTTTTCCCAGAGCAAAATCATCGCCGCTTTGCAGCCAGAGTTGGAGCGAGGACGCACGAAAGCAATTTTTCTCTTGCGGAGATCGCCCAGAGTTTTGATCGGGCTATCGGCTTTGACGATGAACTGCATGGTATAGCCGAATTCGCTTTTGACATTCTCGCCATTGTCGTTGTTGTTTTTGTTGCTACCGATTGTACAAATTGGTGCAAAGCCCGCTTGATTGACTGCTGCCGGAACCGTGCCAGAACTGAAGGCGGTCACATGCAGCCGACCGTTACGGAGCGCCGCCAGCTGTGTCTTCGAGTCTTCGAGTCGTAGATAAGTGACAGGCAAACCGGTTTTTTCGGCGATCGCTTGGGTTGCAGCTTGCCAAACTTCGGCATTATTGGCAGAGTCTTCAGAGGCGATGAACGAAAACACGAGCTCGGTCGGCTTGGCCAGTAGCGCTTCGACTTCGGGGACGTCGGCAATGAGATCGCCATTGGCGTCCTGGTAGACTTCGTCGAGCGCGTCAGTGACAGCCATGTTGGAAAAGACATTGCTGACCGTCCGCTCGACCAACTCTTGCTGCGCCTGTTGCTGCAAAGACGAGGCAACGTACGACGCTCCGCCCGCCAGTGCCGCGATGACCGCCAATGCTGCGATCATACGTTTGCGTACGAAACCGCTTGGTTCTGCCCCAGTTAATTCAACCACTAAAGAGCCCTCCCCAAAAAAACGTGATGAACCTAGCTTAACAACTATGCGGCAGAATGCACCCCCTACTGAGACCTCTCCTACCGAGGTTTTGGCGGATACGAGCCGATCAGCTAGGTTCAGAAATTAGTCGGTGTATTTTTTGACGTAGCGATTCATTCGCTTTGCTTTCGCCCAAGCTGCTTTGGCCGCTTTGGTTTTGCCTTGTTTTTCTAGGACGTAACTGCGTGCGGCGAAAATTTCGTCGAGATTGGGTGCCCCTTTCTCCATCTCATCCAAGTCGGCATGAGCGGCCGCAAAGTCGCCAGCAGCAGCAGAGCAAATCGCACGGTTCACGTAAGCCGACGAAATCATGTCGACGTAAAGCCAGCCAGAGTCGATCGCCAGATCTAGCAACGGCTTTGCTGTTGTATAGTCTTTTGAGGCGATGGCTTGCAGGGCGTCGTCGTAGGCTTTTTGGGCAGATTGCCTGCTCTCAATCGCATCCTTGGAGCTACCTCCACCACAACCAGCGCAGGGCATCGCAAGAAAACCAAGGAGGATGAATAGCAACCGTTTCCTGGTCATTAGAAATTACCATCAATGATTTCGCTGCCGTTTCGCGAACCAAGAGCCCGCCAAATTATAATGTCGATATTGTCGTTGATGATCGCCGTGTGACCATCACCAAAAGCTACAACAACCGACCCTGGATGATCGCTTCGGGCGGATACTATCGCGTGCTCAGAGGGGGCATCTGAGATAAAACTCTGACCGCAGTCTTGCCCTCCCCAATTGGGTGTAGCGACATGGTTGTACTGCGTGGCGTCGTAACCGGCAAATGGCCAACCGTTCGACCAATCATCCCCATCAAGCCACCTCCCCATTCCATAAAATATGAAACTACCTGGAGTAGCGATATAATTCAAACCGCTAAGAAATTGCGGCTCAAAGGAAGCATTGGGATTAAAATTGAAGTCTGGACAGCGGAGCGTATCCACCTTGGTTGGGGCCGCTCCCCCCCCAAGGCCGCTCCCCTTAGTGCGTTCAGAGAAAAAGGCCGTGTTGGAGAGACCGTCAGTATAGCGACTTGCCTTGAGACCTCGCTTTCCAGCAGTGAATGCTCCGTTGCCACCAGCAGGCCAGACATCATTTGGCCCCTCAGCGTAGCCCGAATCAGGATTCCCAGACTGCGCCCCGGCACCCGGTGTTGATCCGCCGAAGTTGCATCGGTAATTGTTTTCTGAAATAATGCGACCCGTGTTGGCATCGCTGGGGCAGATGAACAGTCCTGCCGCAGTTGCATAAGCGTCAAAATGTGCATTTCTGGGGTTGAGCATTTTTTTGTTTTGGCCAACGCTAAAATCAATCAGATTGTAAACGTTGGTGGCCTCCATATACGGAAGTATCCAAATATGCACCGAAAAGTTACCTGCCTTGTGACCGGGCGGAACGGAGTTGTAGTTGGAGTAACCCACAGCTCTTTCTTTGCCATTGGGTAAAACCCAATCGGGTTTGAGTCTGCCTGGCGGGAAAACACCTTGGGCGCTTTCGTAATTCGCAGCGGCCAACCCCATCTGTTTGACATTGTTGACGCACGATGTGCGTCGCGCAGCTTCGCGGGCGGCCTGAACGGCGGGCAAAAGCAGCGCGACCAGCACGCCGATGATCGCGATCACGACCAAGAGTTCCACCAAGGTAAAACCGCGTGACTGTGATCGAACCATTGATCTATCTCCGATGTATTTGGGAGGTTGTAGGCCGGAACAAGCGGTAGCACAGTTCCGGCAATAGTTGCGTCTTCGGGTCTGTCCTTGCCGGAACAGTGCTACCGCTTGTTCCGGCCTACTCAATGAACTACTAACGACCAACGATTTCGATATCGATCCACACCAACCGGTGATCGGAGCTGGGAAACGGATGCGTGCCTACCAGCGGAAACAGCTTATCATCATTCTTGGGCCAAAACACGCCGGATGCAAGAGTTTTCGTCGTTCTTGCGGGTAATACGTAGTCGACGCGTAGATTGCCCGGACCATCGCGGTCGGAGGCATCCAGCGTATCGAGACGCGGATCGCCTTGATGAGTGGTATTTGCCCCACCTTGCAAGATTGCCTGCTCTGCGCCACCTTCACTCGACGGCGCGGGCAATGTCGAGACGCGGGGTGAGGCAAGCAGTCGTGCGATGCCCTCCTTACCTTGGCCATCGGTGGGATCGCCGTTGAGGTCGCCCATGATTACGAAGTATTCGCTCGCCGGCAAGCCACCCTTCGTACCGCTGTCGTCGTAAAGATAGCTGCCTGCGCCGGGGGTGATGTAGTCGACCCAGAGGCGAATTTCGTCGTGGTTGCGTCGACCGTTGCGGTCTTCGAGACCATCGTAAGTTGGCGGTGTCGGGTGCGACACGAGCGCATGAATCGTGCGGCCTGCGATTTGAATTGGCACATCCCAGTGACTTTTGGAGGACAAGGGGAAATGCGCTAACGCCTCGGTCGAGTACCAATCCGCCGGAGCGTCGGTCGCCAGATTATCGGGCAAGCGGGCTGCGGGCATGTCTTTCCAACGGAACTTTTGGAAAGTTCTCACGGCACGTTGATCGATTGGATACCGCGACAATACGACCATTGCGTACTTTCCCGGATATTCCCCATAGCCCCAGCAATCTCCGCCGTAATTGCTAGAGCCGGGCGTTGAAACAACCTGGCCATTGCGATCGAGATCGTAGCCTGAAGGTTGTCCGGTGTTCGAGGGAGCGAGAAACTTGTGCGGAAATTCGATCGGTTCAGCCGCCCCGTCGGGCGAATGCGAGACATTTTGCGCGATGGAGAGATAGTTTTTTTGGAAGTGGGTGATCGCGCTGCCGGTCGCGTCGTAGTCGAACTCGTTGAGGAGAATGACATCGGGCCGCACACGTTGGATGATTTCGGCGAGGGCCGAAGCTTGCGGGTCTCCAGGGGCAGAGAGCCGCTCGGTCAGCTTGCCTTCCGCGGTATCATAGAGCGAGACGTTGAAGGTGGCGAACCTCGCCGTTTGGGCGTGGGCCACGGTGCCGCCCACGCGATCGAATTCGCCAAAAAGAAGAGTAGCCCACAGGATCGTTACCAATGCGGTAGGGGAGTTCACAATGCACCTTTTGGATTTCGGTGTAATTCGCCCCGAAAAGTAATAGGTAATTGTGCCTTAGCGAGCCGAATTCCGTAAGGCCTGATAGTAAAACAACTTCTGCGCAATTTGCTGAATTCTCTGCGCGAAAGGCCTGGCGGCGACCGGTCAATTCGATCCGTAGAGTCTGCGTAGTTGCCGTATTTACGCTGAATTTATCCTTTTTTCCTTCCTATTCTTAGCATAATAGTAACAATCCATGTATACCATAGAGTTACTCGTGGTGTGGGAGCTTGGAAGGCCAAGCTCGAAGACGTCTGTTAGAAACTTCTGCGACGCGCGTACTGGAACGGCTGTCTGTTGCTTGTGGACGAGGTTTAGCCAGTGTCCTGGAAAGGCCACTCGAGCAGTAGGCAGGCACTCTTTGAGGAAGTGCTGATTTTCACTTGCTCATGGCAGCTTCAATCGCGATTCGAGTCGTCAACAGCCTGTCAATCATCTGTTTATTCAACCGGAATTGTTCGAGGGGAGATACTTATCATGACATTCGTCAGGAACCAGTTTTTTGTGCTTACGGTCGTTTGCTTGCTGTCGGCCTGTGCAACAACGTCTTTTGGGCAAACCATCGCTGGTGAGGATTTCGATAGTGGCACAACCAACGGTGGATTTACATCCGCCACGTCTGCTGTATTCGAGGGCGATTTTGACTCTGCCACGAAAGAAGCGCACGACAACACTTTCAACGGTCTGTTCGACTTCGGTGTTGGTAGTCGTTTTGATCGTCTTGGAAAAGTGAATGCAACCGTAATGGACGGCGCTAGCTTTGCGGGCTCCCAGGAGGGACTGCCATTCGACATGGTTGACGATTCGAATAACGGATTTGATGCCGACGAATTCGGCCTACTCTCCGGCGGTGTCAACAACACGGCTTTTGCTCTCGCCGACACGCTCAACGGATCGAACATCGATAGTTCGGGGCTAGTTTCCGCGTCTTGGACCTTTGACATCTCCGCAGGCTCGAACATGCAAATCAGCATCGACATGGCTGCCATTGGAGATTTCGAAGGGGTCGATAACGACGAGGAAGACCCCGACTTCATTATGTTTACCTACTCAATCGATGGCGGTGCTACCCAGACGGCGTTTGATGTGCGCCCAGAGGTTGATGGGCTTGGTGCTGATGCCGGAGTACTCTATTCAGTAACTATGGATGACGGCGACAGTTTCGACTTTTACCCAAGTCCGTTTTTTGACGACGCAAACTGGGATACGCTGACCACGACAGGTCCGTTTGGTTCTGTGGGCTTCCATCCAGATGATGCCGATATGGATGGCTTCGTTGACATTGAAGGGGCGTTTGGAGTCTCTGCGGTAAAAGCTCTTGCCAGTGGTAATTTTAATAACACCGAGTTTGAAGCCTATAAAGACCCCATGATCGTCAACGGTGACTCAGCCACGGGTACGATCCTGGATAGTAATCTACAAACCGTCACCGTACCAATTGTGGGTTCGGGTACGACTCTCACGCTCAAGATGCTTGGTCGAGCGGACGGAAGTCTCGAATATTCAGTCTTCGACAACATCTTGATCGAAGAAGCCACAGGTCTTGCCGGCGACTTTGATGGCGATGGCGACGTCGATGGCAGCGATTTCCTGGAATGGCAGCGTACTGATGGCACAGCTAGTGGACTGAGCGATTGGCAATCTGGCTATGCCTCGCCCCTAAGTGTGGCGAGTGCCGTGCCAGAGCCTACGACGCTCGGCCTGCTTAGCTTGGCAACGGTGTTGGTCTCGATCCGGCGTCACGCACTCCGGGCCTAAGCTCTGAAGGGGTTTATTTGAGGTACCGTTTTTTGCTTGAAGGGCTGATAACATGAATTTTGTCTCGACGTCGATCTGCAGGGGGCTCTTTCTGGTTGCAGTCAGTGTGCTGGCTTTTCCGTCTTCGGCCTTCGCGCAGCTTGAGATCACCGAGCTGATGTTCAATCCGCTTTCCGCCAACGACAACGCTTGGGAGTGGATTGAGGTGCGTAACAACGGTGCGTCGCCTGTCGACCTGAATGGAGCGTACGTTGCCCGCTTGGGTTCTCCAGAAGTGGCTGGCCCTGCAATTGATGGCTCGGCGACCAATACGGTGATACCAGCGGGCGGTTTGGCCGTGATCTATGATGCGAATCTCGGAGCAGGAAATCCCTCGAACTTCAACGACCAATTGTTCCGCGATGCCTGGGGTCTTGGGAGCGGCGTGCCGTTGATTGGTGCGGCGCTGCTTCCACCGTTATCGAATGGAGGCACAAACTTTGCGGTCTGGGCCAACCAGTCGGACTACGCAGGGAATCTCCAACTCAATCTCGAGACCAATCAATTTGAAGTCGTCAGCCTGAACAATAACATCATCAGTCTCGACTACACCTCGGGCACGGGCTTTCCGGGCAGTTCTAACGGCACCTCAATGCGTTGGAATGGTAACGGTAGCTACCAAGTCGGCTCGAACTGGGCGATTAGCCAACTCGGAGAAACCGGGGTCGTGACGAGTAGCGTTGTCAGTGTTGCAGGAAATACCAACAGCACGGCCGACATTGGCAACCCGGGCGTTGTGCCGGCGGGTGCGGCGTCGGCGGGGCTATTGATCTCGGAGATTATGTACAACCCTCGTTCGTCTGAGGACGATTGGGAGTGGGTGGAAATCTACAACAATACGGGATCGGCGATCGACTTCGGAGCGACGCCCTATTTCCTTGACGATGATGATGGCGGGGCTTTGGCGGGGGCCAACGTGACCTCGGGCACCGTGGCAAATGGCGCGACGGCAATCCTGTATAACTCAAGCGACATTAGCCCTCTGGAAGTACAAGGGGCCTGGGATCCAGGTGGCTCCAACGGCACAAATTTCATTGGCGTGGCGTCTTGGCCAGCACTAGCCAATGGCGGTGACTTAGTGGCCCTCTGGGACGTCGCCGCCGAGTACCTCGCCGATGAAGCTGCCGGAACCACTACAAACGCCGTTGTAGCAGTCGCCTACGACGACAACCCCAATGACCTTGATGACCCTTGGGTTCAAGATGATGGAAATGGCTCGATTTACCTCGCCGATTTGACTGCCGATGCGAATGTCGGTGCCAGTTGGTTGCTGAGTGGTGGGTTTGGCGATGCGCTTTCGTTTAATGCTGCTGGGCTCGCTGGAGCCGTCGAGATTCATCCTGGCGGCGACATTGCTAGCCCCGGTACATTCGAGAGCGCGACTTCCAGCCCGGTCGATCTCGATGGTGATGGCGATGTCGATGGCGCCGATTTCCTGGCGATTCAGCGCATAAATCCGTCGTTGATTGCTCAATGGCAGACAGAATACGCTGGCGGAGCCCTTTCGGCTGCCACTTCTGTGCCAGAGCCCACAACGGTCGTATTATTCGGAATCGCAGCGGTCCTGCTGCCTTGTGCCAGCCGACGACGTGCATGAATGGCGTCTGAGCAGTGATGCCTGAGAGATATAACAGTTAATTCGTGCGATTCGCACGTCGGTGTTAAAATGGAATTGGTCATGCTCTGTTGATGGGGCATGGCCAATTTTCATGTGGATCAGAGAAAGGTATTGCGAGAAGATGCTGAGGAATCGATATCCATTCTGGTACCGCGCTGGGTTACTAACGGTTAGGATTTTTGCAAGAGAGCAAAAATTTTCCGTGAAAAATAATGGGGGAATAATCACGCAGAGACGCAGAGTCACAGAGAAAACAAGAGGGTCTTCCTCTGCGGCTCTGCGTCTCTGCGTGAGATTTACTTGGATTGCGGGCAGAACCCGCGCTGTGTTCATGGCTGCAGCGTACTTCGTTGTCTTTTGCGCTGCGATACCTACGGCTTTAGCAGGCCCCTACGATCCTCCGCCAACTTACTACAACTCGGCCACCGGCACGGGTGCGACGCTGAAGAATCAGTTGCGCTCGATTATGACCAGCGGTCAAATCCCAAGGTCGTACGGCGACTTCCGCTACTCTGCGAAAATTACCGACGCCGATCCGAATATCCCGGGAAACATTCTGCTAGTTTATAACCGTGCCTCGGTCTCTGGTGTTTGGAATCAGGGAGGGCAATTGCCTTGGAATCGCGAACATGTTTGGCCGCAGAGCCTTCAGCCGGGCAGTGCAAGCAACGGCACCAAGGGGAACTTGGGCGATCCGCATGCGCTCCGCCCGGCGAACACGCAGATCAACTCAGACCGCGGTCATCGAGCTTTTGGATTCGAGAACACTTCGGGGAGTTACCGTACGATTGGCAACGATTACTTCTACCCCGGCGATGCAGACCGAGGTGATATAGCGCGGCAGCTATTCTACTCGACAACACGATACGCGTCCTCGAATTTGACGTTGGT
>JAADGD010000167.1 GCA_013152515.1 Planctomycetota bacterium | reverse complement strand
TTGGCCATGAGGGAACTCCTACTTGGGATCGTGATTTTATTCGGACCCTGGATTCTAGCAGATTGCTACTGAGCCGTGAAGTGGAGGAAAAACGGCTTGAGGAATGCCCAATATCGAACAAGGAATGTCCAAGGAAGAAGTGGATGCGACGGCACGGATCCTACTTCCTACTTGGACATTCCTTGTTCGATATTGGATATTCGTCCTAAGATCAAGGCCTCAAATCCCAAGCTTCCAGCCAAACGGTCCCAATCGGCTGCAGGCCGAACTCTTCGACCAAACGCTCGCGCTCGTGCATATCAGTCAGGTGGCCGGCACCGTAAAAAATGCCGATTTTGCGTTTGCCGGCGGCTTGTTGCTTGCGGAGGACCGCCAGTGCCCGTTTGTTGCGTTCGGTGATCAGTGTGGAGCCCTCAGGGCCAGAAATCCCGGAGAGCATCGATTCGAGCGAGGCAAACTGCTTGGCTAAGGCAATTTTCAGTTTGCGAGGCCGATCTTTCGCAAACAAGGCCGCAAAAATATCGACGTCGGCCGACTCGCCTTGGGCGGCCTGCTGACTCTGGTGGGCCATTGCCTGCCCCATCATTCGGCAGTAGAGCTGAAAAAAACCTTCGTTTTTGTCGACCATCGATTTCGAAAATTCGCTCGGCGAAAGATCGGCGTGAACAAAATTGGGGCGGGTATAGTCGACCTTTTCGAGTTGGTGTTCCAGTTCGAGCATCGACTTCATGCCGTTTTGCATCGCGCCCAGTGGATGCGCATTCGACGTACCCCGACCTCGCTCGATAACCGTGCCCTCGGGAGCCACTAATTCGTAGAGCAATGCGTCGTACTTGCGAAAGCGTCGGTTCAGCTCCTGGTAGTAGCTGCTATCACCGACGTGGATCGCCCCAATGAGATCGACATACTCCGGGACTTTGGCCGGAGCCGTATTGGCATGTTTCGGGGTCGCGTAGCGGACGATGGCGACTTCGAGTGCGATGGGCTTGTTCTTGGCGTCGCGTCGAAGACGGACCCATTCGTCACCTTCGGATGCTTTGGCCTTGGCTTTGACAGGTTGTTCGAGGACTGCGGGCTGGGCGTGGACTGTCCCGATTGCTAGCAAAAGGGCAAATCCGCCAAAAAACCAACAGACAAAAGTGCAACGATGGAACTGCATGATTGAATACCTTGCGGGAAAGTGGAGCTACCAGAGAAGTATATCCCCCAGAGTGGGCAGTGGGCAGTCGTAACATGAACGATAAATAGAACCCAAGTACCGAGCCGAAGGCACACTTGCCTCCGGAAATCCTGAAATTCACTGAAAATCCGGGAACCCTGAAATCCTCGGACCACGTGGTGGTCCGGCTGGTTACGCTTCCTTCACCTCTTACAGCCAGCAGAAAAACCGTCATTTTCGGCAAAGTTTACCACTCTTGCTCAACCCGTACGACTCGCGCGTCCGATACTACCGGCACAGGAGTCTTTCTTTGCTGTCCTCGTGTGGGCCAGCGAATAAACCACTAAGTGCCCGACAAGGGCACTCCAGCAAGGGTAGTTGGAAGCTATGACCGTAAAAAAAATAACGCTGCATCAGTTTACTTTGGGGCTAGTGACTTTGGGGCTGGCCGCCTGTTTTTTGCTCGCCGGGCAATGCAAAACTGCTTTGGGGCAAGACGCATTTGCTGGCAATCTCATCGAGAACGACTTGCAGTTTTTCTCGCCGGTCGATTTCGACTTTGAAAACCTGCCCATCAAAAAAGAACATGGTTGGACCTTCCGCTACGACAAACTCAGTTGGGCGATGACGGGCGATCGGGTCACGGTCGGGAATCCCGACGTGCAGGTGTTTTCGGAAATTATCGTTCCCGACGCTTTGGCAGAATCTTTTAGCCGTACAAGTGGACCAATTCGATCCGCTGACTTGCAGTATCAAATTATCAATGGATTGCAGGATGTCGCGCCTATCGCCCAGTTCGGCTGGGGAGAACGTTATGAGTTCGGTCGATTCGACGGCAACAGCGGCTGGCAAATCTCAATTCTCGACGGGCCGGAAGTCAATGTGAACCAAGTGTTCGGCACAGGGCCTCAGCAATCCGGATTCGGCTCGATCCATGTCAATTTTGCTACACCCGCGAATTTTCTGCTCGGCTTTCGAGACTACTGGGGAGGTGGTGAGGAAACTAGCTTCTTTGTCATACCGACTCCAACGCTCAATGGTCCTGGTATTGTTCCAGGTAACGAAGTTCCAGGTAACTTTATCGACGATCTAGACGGGGATGGAGTTGAGGGTTTCAACTTTATTGTGGACGATATTGATGGGGATGGAACCATCGGCGACGACGAAGTCATCGGTATTGCTGTTGACCTCGATGATTTGCACCTGTTCAACGTAACATTTGACCAAGTCTTCCTTCGCAACACGACCGAGACGCAAGGTGTGGAAATCATGAAGACGATTCGCCTTAGCAATGGCAATCGCATGAAAAAGAACCAAAACAGACATTTTGATATCGGCTATGGCGTACGTTTCTTGCGGTTGCGAGATCAGTTTAGCTTTAACGGCACTTCACCTTTGTTGGGAACGATGCAATTCACGACCGAAGCCGAGAACCAGCTGATCGGACCGCAGCTTCGAGCCCAATGGTCGACCCAACAAGGGCGTTGGAAATGGAATTTTGATGGCCGAGCGATGCTAGCTTATAACATTACCGATTCGGATCAGACCGGCTCGTATGGACTGGATAACGTGGAAACCGTGCCTGGCGTGGATGGCGCGGATGATGTGATAAACGTGATCAACCCAGGCTTAGTACCAGGGGCATTTAACCGCCTCATTAGTGGCCAGCCCAATACGTTTTCCTATGGGCGACGCGACGACGAGTTTTCGCCGACGGTCGAGGTGCGTGCTGAGCTAAGCTACCAAATCACGGGCTCGATTGCAGCACGACTCGGCTACACCGGCATCTTTGTCGACAACATCAGCCGCGGTGCTGCGATCACCAACTACAGCTTGCCCGACTTTGGGTTCCTGCAAGGTGGCAAGCAAGACATCTTCATCAACGGTGCCAACTTCGGCTTTGATGTGGTTTATTAAAGGACGTCTTGGGGCGTTTGCTTTTTGCGATTGCCTTTTGGCGATAGATTTACACAACGCTAGCCGCGATCAACTTGATCGCGGCTAGCGTTTTTCTACTTCCCTAATTGGACAGCGCCACATTAGCACGAAATCCTCTGTTTTTCCAAGCGAATCAGCCGTGATGGCGCTAGCCTGCGGTTATTAACGCTGAAATAACCGCAGGCTAGCGCCATCGCGGCTGATGAAATGGGAGGAACGAGTCTTTTGTTGGAGAGTGGCGCTGTCCAACTAACCTGTTGTTTATACAGATACTTTCGCCCTAAAGTGGCAGCCAAATGTCAGCCCAGGGCAAAGCGCAGCGGCGCGCTGGGTTACTAATGGCAAAAGTTTACGGAGCGTGCGTAAGTTTTTTGACAGGATCAACAGGATCGTGCAGTAGAGAAATTGATCCTGTCTATCTTGTAAATCCTGTCAAATTAGTTTTTGGTTGCGGCCTTCCGGCCACACCGTGGAATAGGCTTCCAGCCTGTACGAATTACGTAGTTTCAACTTTCAATTCCTCCCCACTCTTCTTGCTTACAGGCTGGAAGCCTATTCCACGATAAAATCAACAAGCCGTAAATCGCTGGGCTACTAAATTCCCTGAAGCAGAATCACGCTCGCGCCATCCGACGGGCCATCCGACGGGCCATTGATGCTAGTAGTCACTAGAAATGAAAACTTTCGATTTCATGGTCGTCCTTGCTGATAAAGACGACCTAAGCGAGGACGACGCCGAGAAACTGTTTGCAACCGGGTGTGACGGCGGGACTTCAGGTGTCTCCAACCAAGTCGCAGTGATTCATTTCAGTCGCGATGCTGCGTCGTTTCAAGAGGCCATCATCAGCGCGAAAACCGACGTCGAGAACGCAGGATTCAAAGTGGCTCGTGTAGAAATTGGCGCCTGCGAGATTGCGTTACTGGAAACATCTTGACGAGACTACCACCTGCAAAAAAAAGCGAGCACGGTTCCTCTGGGGAATCCGCGCTCGCTTGAGTGCCTATTTTATTGCTTGTGGCAACTATCGGCAGTTGAGCTAGGCTTTGATCTCCGGTCCATGAATTTTCTGCAGCTCGACTAACTCGTTGGAAAGTCGATGACGGAGCGGACTCTCAGGTCGCAGTTCGTCAAGGAGGTTCTCAGCACTCCCAAATTTTTCGGTGGTAAAATTGCCATCCTTGAACAAACGGGTCCAACTCCGCGAAACTTCGCTTTCAGTCAGCAAGGTAACGCTCCTTTTTTGAATGTGAGAATGAGGGAGGTATTAACACACAGTGAGCTTCTATTATTCCTGCTCAGGCAAGGAACAGCAAGTACATGGCAGATTTTGTGAAAGAGAACTGGCAAAACGATAAAATTGGCAGCCGCTTGCGGAAGCCGCGGTTTTCAGCCCCGAACTGCGTCTTCCGCTCGCAGCTACAACAATCAGCTCCCAATATTGGCAAACAAGAGGTTCTCTGTCGGCTGTGCGGGGGACGTAAACCGCAACGGCTGACGAAGGCGTGCCGCCTATGCCTGCGGTGCCAGCAGAGTAAATTTTTGTACTGCAAAATCAGCACTTTTCGGGTTGACGGTTCGTTGCTCCGAGGTCGATCGGGTGGTAGTGTCAAGGAGTGGGTTGTTGCCGTTGATGCCCTACGAGGCCCACAGCGAGGCCACAGCCTTGCTTGCCCTCCCTTTGATTTCCTCCCAAAAGGCCCTCCGCAGGGGGTGTGACTATGATTTCAGCTGTCTACAATAGTGGATTACGATTTCCCCCCTTTCGAGAGACCTGTCGAGACACCTGCTCGACCGGGCTCTTGCGGTTGCTGAGCATCACTGGGCTCGACAACCTATCGCCCTGGATGGCGGCGTGTGCCCAACTAGCTGTCGCTAGACGTTACGAATAGCCCTATGCCTTTCGTCATTCGTCTCCCGTCCCTTACGGTCGGGGCTCGCTTTTTTTCGTAATTCGTCATTCATTCCTTTAGGAATCAACCCGCCGTGCACCTCGACCATCTCCCTGGTTCATTTTTTGGTCCTTCGAATCTCGTTGAACTCTTGCAGCATCGGGCCTTGCATCAGGGCGACGATACGGGATTTCGATTTATGCTCGATGGCGAGCGCGAGCTCGTCGAATGGACTTATGCCGACCTCGATCGCAAAGCGCGAGCGATCGCCGCGTCGCTGCAATCGATGGATCTCGAAGGCGAGCGGGCGCTGCTTCTGTACCCTTCGGGGCTCGATTTCGTGGCCGCCTTTTTCGGCTGTCTCTACGCGGGCGTCACCGCGGTGCCAGCCTATCCACCGCGGCGCAATCGCAACATGGCCCGCATCGACGCGATAGCGAACGACGCCGAGGCGAAAATTGCGCTGACGACTTTCGACGTACTCGAGCGCGTGCAGACGATGATCAGCGACACGCCTTCGCTACAACAAATTCGCTGGCGGGCGACCGACCAATGGGACGAAAGTTTGTCCGACAGTTGGCAGAGGCCCGACGTGCATGGCGAAACGATGGCCTTTTTGCAATACACCTCCGGCTCGACCGGCACGCCCAAAGGCGTCATGCTCACCCATGCCAACCTGATGCACAACTCGGCAATGATCGCCTATGCGTTCGAGCATACGCGCTCGGGTAGCGGTTGTTTTTGGCTGCCACTCTATCACGACATGGGACTCATCGGTGGCATCTTGCAGCCACTGTACATGGGCAAACAGAACACGCTCTTTTCGCCGACACACTTCCTGCAAAAGCCGGTGCGATGGCTGAAGATGATCTCGCAGAGCGGCTGTACGATTAGCGGAGGGCCTAACTTTGCCTACGATCTGTGCGTCGAAAAAATATCCGCCGAACAAAAAACGACCCTCGATCTCAGCCGTTGGGCGCTTGCCTTCAACGGTGCCGAGCCTGTTCGCGCCGACACGATCGACCGCTTCAGCAAGGCGTTTGCCGAATGTGGCTTCCGTCGCGAGGCGTTTTATCCATGCTACGGATTGGCCGAGGCGACATTGATCGTCGCGGGCGGTTTCAAGCAGGCTGCACCGGTCGTAAAATCGTTTCAGAACGAAGCCTTTGAGAAGAACAAAGTCATCGAGACCGAACCTCGTGCCGAAAATTCGCGAGAAATCGTCGGCAGCGGCGGCAACCTGCTCGATCAGCAAATTGTCATCGCCGAGCCGGAAACCTTCGAGCACTTGGGCAATAATCGCGTCGGCGAAATTTGGGTTTCGGGGCCCAGTGTCGCGAATGGCTATTGGAAACGCGATGATCTGACCAAAGAAATTTTCCAAGCTCGGCTCAGCGATGGCCGTGGACCGTTCTTGCGGACCGGTGATCTTGGCTTTCTACGTGATGGCGAATTGTTTGTCACGGGTCGTCTGAAAGACCTGCTCATTTTTCGCGGCGTCAACCATTATCCGCAAGACATCGAACACACGACACAATCGGCTCACGAACATGTTGCGCACTGCGCGGGCGCTGCGATTCAGGTCGGCGAAGAAGGCTCGGAAAAGCTGGTGCTTGTGCAAGAGACGGTTCGCCGACGCGATTTGGATTTCCCTTCGATCCTCGAAGCGATTCGCAAAAAAGTAGCCGGCACGCACGAATTGCCCGTCGCGGCGATCGTCTTGATCAAGACACGCAGCATTCCCAAAACCTCCAGCGGCAAAATCCAACGTCACGCCTGTCACGACGGCTATCTGGCGGGTACGCTCGCCGCCCAAGCGACTTGGTCGGCGGAGACAGGCAAAGTCGAAATCATTCCCTCGCTTCGCCGTCGTCGCAAAACGGTCGCAGCAACAGAGTCCACTGAAGAAGTGGCCACGTGGGTCGAAGAGGGCGATCTGCTCGAAGCTTCGCAGGAATCGACACCCCTCTCGCAAGTCGAACCCAAGGCACCCGTCGGCGCAGAACCCTTGAACGGCGCTGTCATTCCCCCTCAGCCAACCACGAAGCCACCGACCGACAAGACCACCGAAATTGCGGAAATCGTTTTCGAGCAGGTCCGCAGTATCGGCCGCGAACGAGTGGGCCTGCTTGATTTGGACACAAACATCGTCGAACTGGGACTCGATTCGCTCGAACGCATCGAAATCATCGCCGCGCTCGAAGACACCTTTGGTGGCCGCTTTCCTGAGGCGGTCCTGCCCGAGATGGAAACTTGCGGCGAAGTCGTCGAGGCGATCCAGCAACACCTCGGCGGACAGGTCAAAGCAAAAATGGCCCGTCCGACACGCGTGATCATCCCTGACGAAGATCATATTTTCACCAAGTCGGCCGATTACTTGCGCCTCCAGGAAAATCTGGAAGTAACCCGTTTGCCTGGCCACGAGAACCCCTTTTTCACCGTCCACGAAGGCATCACCAACGATCGCACCATGATCGGCGGGCAAGAATATATCAACTTCTGCAGCTACAACTATCTCGGCATGTCCGGCGACCCGGTCATCGTGGAAGCGGCCCGACGTGCGGTCGCAAAATTCGGCACGAGCGTCTCGGCTAGCCGCCTTGTCTCGGGTCAAAAACCGATTCATGTGCAGCTCGAACGGGCGATCGCCGATTTTATTGGTGTCGAAAATTCGCTCGTCTTCGTCGGCGGACATTCGACCAACGAAACGGTCATCGGCCACATGTTTGGCGCAGGCGACCTCATCATGCACGATGGATTGTCGCACAACAGCATCTTGCAAGGCGCGATGCTTTCGGGTGCCCGACGCCGTCCCTTCCGCCACAACGACTGGCAAGAGTGCGATCGGATACTTGAGGAAGTCCGTCACGAATACCGTCGCGTGTTGATCGTCGCCGAAGGCGTCTACAGCATGGACGGCGACTATTGCGACTTGCCCCATTTGATAGACATCAAGAAAAAACACAAAGCCTATCTCATGATCGACGAGGCGCACTCGCTCGGCACGATGGGTTTGCATGGCCGCGGCATGGCCGAGCATTTCGACATCAACCCGCGCGACATCGACATTTGGATGGGTACGCTCAGCAAGTCGTTTGGCAGTTGTGGCGGCTACATCGCTGGTGCGTCAGCGCTGATCGAGTACCTCAAGTACACCGCCCCAGGGTTCGTCTACAGCGTCGGCCTCAGCCCGCCCAACACGGCTGCCGCGCTGGCATCGATCAACCTGCTGCAAGAAGAGCCCGACCGCGTCGCACAGTTGTCAGGAAATTCGCGACTGTTCCTACGACTCGCCAAGCGCGAAGGCCTACACACCGGCACCAGCAACAACACGCCGGTCGTGCCAGTGATCACCGGCAACTCGGAGTACGCCCTACGGCTGTCTCAAGCCTTATTCCAGCGCGGCATCAACGTGCAGCCGATCCTCTACCCAGCGGTCGAAGAAAGCGCCGCCCGCCTGCGGTTCTTCATCACCAGCACGCACACCGAACAACAAATCCGCGAAACGGTCGCCGCCGTGGCGGAGGAGCTGTCGCAGATCGATGCGAGCTTTCAGCGTGCTGGGGGTGATTTCAAAGCGGATTTATCGATCGAAGCGGTGAGTCCGGTTTTGCCGCCGCGTTAGAGACTTATTGAATCACAAGCTTACGTCGAGGTACTAGGAACCCGACCAGCCCTACTCCAACTAATAGCCATGCGTTGGGTTCTGGAACTTCGCAGGGTGAATGTCCCCCGCCAAGGCTACGAACCGTAAAAGTAATTGGATTGGCCCGCGGATCGCTCTCGCCCGAACCGGCGAGAACCACACCGAGGAAAAAGTTCTCTGTAATTTCACTCGGCGTCAATCCCGTTCCCGTTGGTACGATGGCACCTAAATCAAACGGCCCACCGTTGAGCGGCTCCGGGCCTAATGGCGAGTTAAAGAACGCCCATTCGAATTGTTGATCACTGGTCGCATCGAAAAATCCGCCCAAAGAATTAGCATTGGCTTCGATGAGGGTAACGGTTCCGCCATTCTCACTAGATATCAACTGAATTCCTCCCACGTTGGTGAGATCAGAAAGACAGATCGATCCGGTCACATCATCATAAAATGCTGATTGTGCCTGCCGCATTCCCGACCGCCAAGGTTAGTCCTGTCACAGCAATGGCTATTAAGAAAACACAACGCATTCGATTTCCTCCAGATCAGGAATAATACAACAAGTGCCAGATTAGTCGCATTCTACCGTATTAGCTTTTTTTTTTGCAAAAAGTGCCTCTTACAGTGCAGGCGAACTGCAAGTCACTTTTCTCCCCTACCTACAAGACTCTAACCACAACGACACAACGGCCACAACGCAAAAAAACGTCGTGTCCGTCGTGTCGTTGTGGTTCATTTTTCGATCCTTGGCTAGAAAAAAGGACTTTGCAGTTCGCCTGTGAGGTTCGAAGATACTAAAGAGTTTGTCACTGTTCGGAACGGATTCGCCTTCGAGCA
>JAADGD010000285.1 GCA_013152515.1 Planctomycetota bacterium | reverse complement strand
GCTGAGTCAACCGTGGCAACCTCGCGGGGAGGGGGATTGATCGAAAAAATGCGCGCACAGTGCGCGCAAATTGAACGTTTGCAGTACGGAGAAGCAAGAACGGTACCTCTGTGCCTCCGCGTCTCTGTGAGAGATTTCTTTTGGTTGCGGCCACGGGCCGCGCTGGGTTCGTCGTTTCGTTGTGTCCGTCGTGTCGTTGTGGTTCATTTTTCGATCTTTGGCTAAAAAAGGACTTCGCAGTTCGCCTGTATTGTCGGCCCAAGTAAGTTTGGAATCTGCTTTAGGGCTCAACAGAGCTGGCATCCAGGAATTTACCCCTAGCCGGCAGTTTCCTTGGCGGTAAAAATGCGACTTTGCCGTCCACTAGGCTAATCGGTGTCGATCCTGCCGCAACTTCGTCACAACATTCGGTAAGGCGTGTGAATGCTTTCTATACCACCTCTGGCTATTCTTACTATCAGCGTTGTCATCGTGCTAGGCATGATTCTTGTGTTCCGATTGAATGCTTTTTTGGCACTGATCACTGCGGCACTCACCGTCAGCTTGCTCGCTCCGGCCCCTTCGATCGTAGGTTCCTCGATCGATGGGAAAGTCGCGACAGAAAGTATTCCGCCGGTTGTGCGTGTGCAGCGAGTTGCCGAGGCGCTCGGCAAGACGGCTGGGAAAATTGCGATCCCCATCGCGATGGCGGCGATCATCGGCGGCTGCCTCGCGGCTTCGGGTGCCGCCGATCGCATCGTGCGGGCGACACTCGCGTTGTTTGGCGAGAAACATAGCGCTGGCGCACTCGCAACGAGTGGTTTTTTGCTTTCGATACCCGTTTTTTTTGACACGGTATTTTTCTTGCTGGCACCGATTGCGAAATCGATGTATCGCAATTCGGGGCGCAACTACCTGAAGTGCCTGCTTGCGCTCGGTCTGGGCGCCTCGGTTGGCCATACTCTGATTCCGCCGACGCCGGGTCCGCTGTTGGTAGCTTCGCAATTGGGCGTCGACATCGGCTGGATGATGGTTTTCGGTAGCTTGGTGGGGGTGCCGATGACGATCGTCGGGCTGCTCTACGCCGCTTGGATCGATCGCCGCATGCCACTCGAAAAGCCGCCGGAACTTGCTGCCACCGCCAGCGACGACGTCATTCGCCCCGAACCAGGGCTCGCCCCATCGTTGGCTCCGATTTTGTTTCCAGCCGTTTTGATCGCCGGGCACACGATCTTAAAAACGATCGCTAAAGGAAATCCGTCAGAGTTGCTTGATCGCATTCTTAGGACAACCGCACTTTTTGGCGATCCGAGTTTCGCGCTGTCGCTTGCCGCTGGCATTGCTCTGTGGGTCTACGTCCGGCATGTTCGACCGAATCGAGGGGAGATGTCTTCGATGGTTGACGGCGCGATTTCGAGTGCCGGTGTCATTATCTTGATCACCGCTGCGGGTGGAGCGTTCGGCGGCATGCTGAAAGAAGCACAAGTTGGCACGGCGATTGTCTCGCTGTTTGCCAGCGACCCCGTCGGAGGAACCGTCGGGGGAATGGCACTTTTGCTGCTGGCGTTTGGAATCGCCAGCTTGCTGAAAATTAGCCAAGGCTCCGCGACAGTCGCCATGATTACCGCCAGTGCCATGCTCGCAGCACTCACCTCGGACCAAACGCTACCGTTCGACCCGGTCTATATCGCACTGGCAATCGGCTGCGGCACGATGGTCGGTATGTGGATGAATGACAGCGGCTTTTGGGTCTTTTGCCGTATGGGTGGCCTGACCGAAGCCGAAGCCTTAAAATCGTGGACGCCGATGCTGGCCATCAGCGGGACTACTGGAATGACGATCACGCTGCTGCTGGCTTGGTTGCTGCCAATGCCTCCTGGATAGAGGTTGGCGGGGAGTAGCATCCTTTCCACCCGCAAAGCAGCATGTTAAGTTGTGGCCAAATGATTCTTGTTTTTTGAGGGGATAGAGCGTATGGATACTGGATTTGGCATTAACCGCATTGACCGCGACGATCTTCCCGAGGGAGAAGTTCTGTGCGAGTACTGCACTGCCAAGTGCTGCCGTTACTTCGCTCTGCCGATCGAGACTCCCGAGGAATTTAAGGATTTTGAATTTCTCCGCTGGTACTTATTGCACGAGCGCGCCACGATTTTCAAAGAAGACGACGACTGGTATCTACTTGTCCATACCGTTTGCAAGCACCTGCAATCGAACAACATGTGCGGCATCTACGAAACTCGACCTGAAATCTGCCGCGAATACACCACCGCGAATTGCGAATACGAAGAAGATTGGACCTACGAATTTTATTTAGAAACGGCCGAGCAAGTCCACGAATACACCGAGGCTGTATGTCAATCGAAGAAAAAAGGCATTCGCAGTCGTAAGCCTGAGCTTTTGGCGGTGCTGTAAGGGAACTCGTTGGCGGGGACGCCACGGCTCGTTACGCATCGCATTCCGTAATCTGCATTTCGCAATAGGCATTCTGAAATCTGCATTCCATGACACGTATTCAACCTCGCACGCTCAAAGGTTTTCGCGATTTTCCGCCGGTGGCGATGATTCCGCGCGAGTGGATCATCGACACGGCGCGACGCGTCTATCGCTCTTACGGTTTTAGTCCCATCGATACTCCTGCGCTTGAGCATTTGGAAATCTTGACCGGCAAAGGAAGTGAAGAAACCGATAAGCAGATGTACAAGTTCGAGGACCCAGGCGGGCGCATGGTTGGCATGAGGTTTGACCTCACCATCCCACTAGCGCGCTTTGTCGCCAAAAACATCCAAGAACTCGGCACGCCGTTCAAACGCTACCAAATCGCCACCGTCTGGCGAGGCGAAAATCCCCAAGCAGGTCGCTACCGCGAGTTCATGCAATGCGATTTTGACACGATCGGCACGACTTCGCTTTCTGCCGATATCGAAATGGTGTTGGTGCTGAACGATCTGCTCACTGCGTTGGGAGTTGGCGACTTTACGATTAGCGTCAACCACCGAGGGGTTTTGAACGGTTTGTTAGAAAAGCTCGACCTGAGCGACAAGTCGACCGAAGTCTTGCGCACGCTAGACAAACTGTCGAAAATTGGGGCGGACCGAGTTCGCCAGGAATTAGTCGGGAAAGTCGGCGCTACTCAGCCGCAGTCCCAGCAGCTATTGGTCCTCAGCTCTCTTGATGGCTCCAACGACGAAATACTTGCCGAGGCAGAAAAACTTGTGGCTGGCAGTGAAGTGGGGGAACAAGGAATTGCTCAGCTTCGAGAGTTGATCAGCAGCGTGTCGGCCACGCTACCCACTTCGACACAGGGCCGCGTCCAGTTCGCCCCTTCGATCTGCCGTGGCTTGGACTATTACACGGGCATCGTACTGGAAACGACGCTCGACGATCTTCCCGAAATCGGCAGCGTCGCCAGCGGCGGTCGCTACGATAATCTCGCCGAGCTGTACACCAGCCAAAAACTTCCTGGTGTCGGGGCCTCGCTGGGACTTGACCGGTTGCTGGCTGCCTTGGAAACATTGGGCCGATTGCAAAACGTACCCAAGCCTGCCGAAGTCCTGATTCCGTTCTTTGCTGCCAAACATCGCAACGACTATTTGCAGTTGGCCGCTCAACTGCGCGCTGCCGACATCGGTGTCGAATTCTATCCCGAGCCCAAAAAGCTAGGCAAACAACTCCAGTACGCCAACAAACGCGGTTTCCGCGTCGCGCTAATCCTCGGTGACGACGAATTCGCCGCCAGCGAATGTCAAGTGAAGGATTTGACCAGTGGTGGCAGCCAAACGGTCGCGCTCACCGACAATGCTGTTGCGATCATTGCCGAAATCCGGACGCTCTTGGCTTGATGTTTTTCTGCCCGCGAATGACGGGCGAATTCAAACTTAATTGCAACTCATGGATAGCTAGGAAAAAGCAACTTCTCCACTGAACCGCGCCCGTAAGGAAGCGTCGATTGAGCTAGGCGTCTGCAGGAACGCTTCCTTACGGGCGCGGTTTGGATTTCGGCTTGTGTCGCATTAGAAGCCAGAATACACCACGCGAATCAGCGCGAATGAGGTGTAGGCGGATGAAAACGCAGAGGCCACAGAGACGCAGAGAAGTTTTTTTGATAACTCCGCGCTCCTCAGCGTCTTTGCGACCGCTGCGTTCATTTTTGGGTGTTACCCCACTTCTGAGCCGCGAAGAGTGACACACCTCTGACACTCTCCGTTCATAATCATCATCTTACTTTTTTTTCGTCGCCATCTTCTGGGAAGTTTCGTACCTATGCGTTACGATGGGGAGAAATATCTGTAAACGAAATATTTTAATCTTCCCGTTCACGCAAAAAGCAGGAGCCGCAGATAGACGCAGATAGTTGAACTCCGTTTTCGCATCTGCGTTTATCGGCGTCCATCGGCGGTTCCTTGATTTCCTAGCCGCCTTTGCGTGAGACTCAAACGATTGCTCATTGCCCGTAAACGGTTACCTGATGAATGAAAGAGGAAGAGGGGGATTTTCACGATGGCCAAACGCAGCAATCATTACGAATTGGCATTCGAGGCGTACTTGCGCGACCAACGCGTTGCCTACGTTGCGGTGAACGAGCAGCGGCGGAGCTTAACGGCACACGGTTCGCTCAAAAATCTCGACTTTATTGTTTCACCCTCCGACAGTGTTTCACTTCTAGTGGACGTCAAAGGGCGTCGGTTTCCCTCGGGCAATCGCCACAAACAGTACTGGAAAAATTGGTCGACGTGGGACGACCTCCAAAGCATGGCGCGATGGCAACAGAAAATGGGGAGCAGCAGTTGTGCTTTGCTTGTCTTCGCCTACGAATTGGTCGGCGAGCGATCCCCCGTCGAGCCGACCCAACTCTACGAATTTCGCGACCGTTGGTATGCGTTCTTGGCGATACGAATCACCGACTATATCCAGTTCTCGCGCCCCCTTTCGGCCCGCTGGCAGACGGTCACCTTGCCGACACGACTCTTCCGACAAGCCGCCTTTCCGTTTGCGGATATCGTTGGGCCGAGGCTCGAGGAAATGCCCAACGACCGAGCTCCAATGACCGACGTCATTGTTTAGCCCAGTTCCACGCCGAGCATTGGGACTTAGAACATGTTTTGAAATTCCGATTTAGCCCCCGGCTCCGCCGGTGGATAGCGCCTTTGGTAGCGTTTTTTAATTTCCGTCCCCCGGCAGAGCCGGAGGCTACAGTTGATTGGCATTTCATTCATGAGAACTGCAAAGTCGCTCTGAATAAAGAGAACCGCCAAGAGCGCCAAGAAAAACCCCCTAGAAAATGTCCATTGTCAGCATTTCCTTGTCGCTCTTGGCGTCCTTGGCGGGAAAAAATGTGACTTTGCAGTCCTCCTGGGCCTTTCATTCAAACGCTTGGCTCCAAGGCTTTCTCCAATTAGAATGGGGCTACCGCCAGTCCAATGGTGAGCCCCGCGCTTCGCCCCACTTTTTTGAAAGAACGAATTATGAACTGGGCAATTATTTTACTCTGTTTCATCCTCGGCTCATTGATCGCCTTGCGACCCAGTGGGCGCAAGCACGATTTTAAGCGAGCGAAGAACGCTGACGATTGAACGAACGACAAAAGCGACTCGCTACGCGGCGCGATGGGCTGAGCTTGCCGAATACTCCACTCCGCAAAATTCAGATGTCGCTTGAATGACTCGATCTTGCTCCAGAGTTGCCAACTCGGCAAAAATCGGTAGGCTCAGTACTTCCTTGGCCGCCAGCTCTGTCACCGGCAGGCTGCCTTGCTCGTAACCCAAGTCGGCAAAACACTCCTGCAAATGCAGTGGGATCGGATAATAAATCGCCGCGCCGATCTGACGCTCAGCCAGATGTTGCTGAAACGCGTTGCGACGTTCCGCAGGCAGGCGCACGGTGTACTGATTCCAAACACTTTTGCATTCGTCCGCCACAGTTGGAACCCTCAACTGCTCGCGAAGCTCCAGGCGAGCAAACTCGCTTTCGTAGCGGGCAGCGTTGCGCTGTCGTCCTGTCGCCCAGCGATTGAGGTGGCCTAGTTT
Organism: Planctomycetota bacterium; assembly: GCA_013152515.1. GTDB lineage: Bacteria > Planctomycetota > Planctomycetia > Pirellulales > Lacipirellulaceae > Bythopirellula. Next base: position 3,221 of record JAADGD010000285.1, on the reverse strand, counting down.
GACGTTCAGCACCGCCGCTTGCAGCGTATCGAGCCGACTGTTGACCCCAACCATCGCATGATGATAGCGAGGATGCTGCCCATGATCGCGCAACTGTCGCAGCTTGGCAGCCAGCGCTCCGTCATCGGTCGTCAGCATACCGCCATCCCCAAAACCGCCCAGGTTTTTCGTCGGATAAAACGAAAAACAGCCGAGCGTCCCCAGCGAACCGGCACGACGCCCTTGGTACTCGGCACCAATCGCTTGCGCAGCATCTTCGACGATCGGAATATCACCCGCCGCGTGGGCAATTTCTGCCAAGGCCGCCATCTCAGCACATTGCCCAAACAAATGCACCGGCATGATCGCTTTGGTCGCTGGCGTAATTTTGCGAGCCACATCCGTCGGGTCCAAATTAAAAGTGTCCGGAAGAATGTCGGCGAAGACCGGCTTCGCGCCTAATCGCGAGACAGCACTGGCCGTCGCAAAAAACGTAAAACTCGGAATGATCACTTCGTCACCCGACTCGATCCCCAGCACCATCAACGCCAACAGCAGTGCATCACTGCCCGAAGCACACCCCACGGCGTGTTGCGTACCACAATAGTCAGCCATCGCCGCTTCAAACTCTCGGCAGGCAGGCCCATGCACGAAAGCGCCCGAACGAGCCACTTGGGCCATTGCCGCTTCAATCTCCTCCAGCAAAGGAGCATTCTGGCGGTTCACATCAAGCATCGGAACCGGCGTGCTAGCAGACGTATCAGACGAGCCCTTAAACGACGAACCATTAGACATGGAATTTCCCCTTCTCTCTCAGCGCATTTCTGGATCAAAGGCGGCGAGAGTAGGGAGATCCTCCCGTCTGGTCAATGGCAGCCGGACCTGGGTTTTAGCCGCTTTTAGTCCACAAGCGAACTGCAAAGTCGCAGGAAAAATAAATGTAACCGTTCACGTGAGGGAAAAAATAGCCACCGATAAACACAGATAAACACCGATTTCCTGGAGGGATTCGGAGCTTTTCCGCTATTTCTTCTTCTCTATTTTCTTGTCAGCAATCGAATTCGGCTAAAAACCCCTTTCCTCATCTGCGTTTATCCGTGTTTATCTGTGTTTATCTGTGGCTTTTCCTTTTTCTTCTTTCAGCGCCGTGAACGGTTACAAATAAATGAACCGCCAAGTGCGCCAAGGAGATAGCACACAGAAACTCGCGGTTTACGTCACCTTCTCTTTTTTCTTGGCGTTCTAGGCGCACTTGGCGGTTCAAAAAAGCGACTTTGCAATCCTCCTGCTTTTAGTCAAGCCAATCCTTGGCTGCCAGTCGCTCGGGGACGTAAACCTCGGTGACATAGCTGATGTCTTTGGAAATAAGTGATTCGACTTCGAGCTTAAAATCGTTTTTCAGCATCTTGCTAATCTCGGCCTGCCAGGGACGTTTTTTCTCGAACCAAGGGTACTTGGCGATTTGCTTGGCACGTTTACGGTCGTTGTCGTTAAGGGCTATGACGGCGCTGTCGGAGAGTTCACAACGGTCGTAGTCGATACTTCGCAGACCAAGATATTTTGCTTCGGGGATTGCCATGCGCTGTGACTCGAAAGCAAGATTGATCGACCCCTGTTTCAGCACGCTGTAGATGTAGTACCCCCAGGGATCGTTATCCAACAGGCAGTACACGGGCAGCTTGAGTTCATTGTGCATTCGATAGAGCAGTCGACGAACGCCCCGAGGCGGTTGTCCGCCACCGTGGGTTAACAGGCAGTCATGCTTTTCCCAAAAGCGGTCTTCGTTAAATCGCTGCCAGACGGTGTCTTTTTCGACATGCAAAATAAATTTTGCGCCGCATTTTTTGCGGTCGAGTTCGATAACATTTGGCTCAACGATGGAAGGTATGCCGTAGCCCCCAGAGCCCATGCGAGCGCAATCAATCGTGTCACCTTTGTCCAAAAGCACGATATTTCCAACTAAGTTTCCCGCTGCTTTAGCGTACAGGTGTAACTCTTCTCGAATGCTACCGAGCAGGACTTCGACATCCTCGATAATTGTGTCACTCTCGCCTTGCTCCTCAAACGTGTTTTCTTTGGCACCTTCGATCGTGTGTTTGAGCATGTAGTACAAGCCTCGAAGACTGGTCGTCTTGCCCTGATCGAGCAATTGCTTGCAACCACTCGCCACGAGCACCGTCCGCATATAGGCCTTCGCCTGCGAGAGATCGAAAAGCTGCCGGCGGTTTTTGTTGTTGCCCATTTCGAGTATCCGCTTGCGAGGGCTGTAGCGGATGTTTGATAGCGTCCGCGACGGGATATCGACATACGGATCGCGGTTGGCGCTCGCCGCCTTGACAACACGATCGGCCAGACCGGTAAGCCGAGCCATCGTTTTCTTGTCACGTGGCGTGAGTTTGACTTTGGGTTTGCGAGCGGTAGGAGTGGGGCGTTTTTTGGCCATCGGTGGCTTGTTCTGTTGAATAGGAAAAATTTTGTAGAATCGGAAGCTTGAATCGCTATTTACTGAGTGCTATCGGTCTTTTTTCCAGTAAACCTTCGCATCGACAACGCGCACGATGCTCAAACGATTGTCGATATGGTAGGTCAGTACTAACGGGAGAGAGATAATCACCCTGACCGAGTCGGTGTGACGCGATTCGCCGACCGCCCAAGGATCCGATTTCAGCATTCTGTCGGTATCATCTAGGGTATCCATCACGATGCGCTGCTGAACTTTAGGTAACTGTTCCCAAAACGTGGTGAATTCGCGGAGAATATCAGGATCCCAATCAATACTATATCTCACGACAGTTCCCTGAGCCGTGCTTTAAATTCTTCGGTGGTGATACCTGGTTCTTTGGAGTTGATCCGTCGCTGTAGCTCTTCTTCGGAAATCGGTGGTGTAATCGGCTCCCAACCTTCGAGAGGGGAGGGATTTTCGGGAAGTATTTTTCCTAGCAGTCTGCCCGAAGTATCGCACAGTTCCACGATACCCTCGGCATCAAGCAACTTCTTTTTTTGCTCGTCGTCAATCGTGATTCGGATCATGCGCTTTTGGCCTCCTTTTTAACTTTCAAAATTATCTGAGCCCCGTTAAGTCCGTCGGTAAACGTGAACCGCAAAAATCTGTGCTATCTTCAACCGCTCGTTCACGCGAAACCAAATGGAAAGTGGGGGCTGGAATAAAAATCGCACGGTGTTGGAATCCCTTGATTCCCCGGCATGTAGCGGGTTGTTTTGTAGTTGTCGGTCGATAGCAT
>JAADGD010000108.1 GCA_013152515.1 Planctomycetota bacterium | reverse complement strand
GCCGAGCAATGCATCGACAAAATGCCTTGCTTCGGCATCAGATAGTGCATGATCGTGAAGACGCCCTTTTTCATCTCGCCGGCGTACTCGGTGCCAAGTATGACAAACTCGCCTTTGGCAAAGTTGAGTGCGACACTCGTCTTGGTTTCGACGCCGTCGACGCTCGGGTCAGCCGCTTGGCCACCGGCGTTGAACACCACATAGTCAGGATCCCAAAGTCGGCCAATTGCTCGCCCGTCGGACGGATGAGCATGTTATGCATGAACAGGGCATGATAAGCGCGCGTGCAGATGATCCGCACTTTGATCTGTGTTTTCGGATCCCAGCCGGCAAAGCCATCGACGACGTACAACCGTTCGCAGCCGCTGAGATGCTTGAGCGCGATGCTCTTGTTTTTCTCGAACGACTCTTCGGACAGCGGGATGTTGACCTTGCCCCACCACACATCGTCCTTGCTCGAGGGCTCTTCGACGATCCGCTTGTCTTTAGGACTGCGACCCTTTTTCTCGCCCGAGTCGGTCGCGATCGCACCCGACGAAACAATCACTCCGCCATCATAGTGCAATGCCTCTTCGTAAAGTCGAGCCGGTGTGGCGTTGCGAAGGACGTTGGAAACTTGGATGCCGTAATCAGCAAGACTTATCGAAAGACTCATGGCGGTCCGGGGGAAAGGGTGATCGAAAAAAAGACTTACCGCCCCTTTGGGCAAATGGCGTACCACATCACCCGCGAGACCAGAGCTTGAGCAAATCCAGCTTTGATCTTACCTGAGTCTCGACGTTGTTCAACTCACCTTTTGTCGAATAGTTCTCAAATTGCGGCTAAATAGCGAAGCGATTTCGCACATTCCGACGCACAGCGCCGGCTGCGCAAAGCACCGCCATGATTCCCCCCAAAATCAACACGGATGCCGAGGGTTCGGGCACCGCTTGTGTTGCTGAGGATGCCGGATTGCCGTAGTTTGCTTCCCAGGTGGCTAAGTCCTCGCTGCTGAGCGGGTCGGGCGATCCGCCGCGTTGCCAGAGCAGAAAATCGTCGCCGTTGACTTCGCCCTCGAAGTTGAAATCACCGGGGACAAGGGTCTGCAAGATGGCTGCATGCATCTTCGACGAGAGGAGTTCGAGGTTGCTGGATGTCGTGAGATCGGTGGCAAACGTAAAAACGAGCCCCTGCGAGTCGTCAATCCAACTGTGGAAGCCACGCGCGCCAGCGGCAAGGACATCGACTGCTGGCGCCGCCTGGTCGTACTGGTCGAGCCAGACGCCAATACCATAGCGATTGTTGCCGGTCGGCGAATTGGCGATCGGTTGGGCGTCGTTGGTTTGGCGAGTCAGCATTTCGGCAACCGAATCGGCATTGAGTACGCGCGTGCCCGTCGCACGGTCGACCCCGTCGTTGAGCAGCATGTCCATGAAGCGAGCATAGTCGGTGGCGGTCGATTCAACGCCGCCCGCCACTCGCGGGTTGTCTTGACTGGCGGCCACAAATTGCGTGCTGGTCATGCCTAAGGGCGTCGTCATTCTGTTCGCGAACAAATCGACGAAACGCTTGCCCGTGGCAACCTCGGCCGCGGCACCGGCAACTTGCATCGAGAGCCCACCATAGGCAAACGTACTACCTTGCGGTCCATTGGTCAGCGGCTTGAAACTAATCCACTGCGCCGCTTGCCGAAGCGAGATGTTCTTGTTGGCGAGAATCAATGAGGTCGCCCCCTGTCCCTCAAAACCGCCAGTATGCGAAAACGCTTGTCGAACAGTAATGTCGCGAAACGTCGGTGTGTCGTATTCGTTCAAAAAATCGCTGAGCCGGCTGTCGAGCGAAAAGCCGCTCTCGCCCGTTTCGGCGAGCGACATCATCAGCGCGCCGGCCAGCGTCTTGGTACTGCTATCGACTCGCGCAGGCCGATCCAACAACCAATCGCCGAACGCCTGGTGATAAAGGGTCGTACCATTTTGCAGCAAACGAATCTCGAAACCTGGCACTGCTGTGTCGACATTTTCGCCGACAAGCGCTCCCTCGGCGAGCGTCGTCAGCGCGCTAAAATCCACGGCCGACGAAAGTCTTGGCAGGCAGGCCAAAATTAGCACAACCGCCACACAGCAAGAATTCAAATACCTCATTTGCATAGCTTCGTTCCGATATCTCTAAGGGCCGAATCCCCTTGAAAACTTCGCGCGCGGGCCTCACGACTCTCTACGTCTAAAACACCGCTAGCGTTCCGGAGTTTCGCGAGTTTTGCATTATTGCAATACCGCGAAAATAGTGCTTTTTCGCGGCAAAGGCTCCGGCGCTTTGCACCGTGCGGTTCTCCACAACAACAGAATCATGGTTCATGAAGAAACCTCTAATTCTTCGGGCGAACAGAGCGATGGACATTGGTGACCCAATGCTCCGACGTGTCCGACCGTCCTGTCTTCTACGGCTAATCAATTCTTTTTTTTCTGCCACGTCTGCTACACTGCAAAGAAACCCGAGAGGTCTCAAGGCTTCTCCATTGCTACCGGTTTCAGGTGTGCCACGGGCGTTGTGGGGGCTTCTGCTTCTTCGGCGGTAGCTGGTGCGCCGCTGTCGATCAACAGATAACCGCCCCAGAAAAATGGGTGCGCTGCCGTTAGTTCAACGTCCTCTTTTTTCTTGACCTTCACGCGTGGCTGTTGTTCGGGGATGAGGGGCAGCTCCATTGCTAGCTGTACGCTGCGCTGCCAGGCGGAGGCGGCAGAGGTGTAGGGTAACTCTTGGAGAAACTCGCGTGTGAGTTCCAGCGTCGCATCGCCGCCGACGCGCCAACTGCTGAGCAAGATCGTCTGCGCGCCGGTCGACATCAGGCCGCAACTCGCCAGGAATAATTCGGTGCCGGCAGGTGCGCCGGCGGCTTTGCGCTTGGAGACCTTGCCACCGCGTTCTGCCACGGTGCGAGTAGCGGGCATAACAATTCGCTGCGGGCCGAATTGTGGCAAGGTGAGCCAATGGCTGAGCGAACTTTGTTTTGAGCGGCGCCCTTGCGAAATGGGCGACCAACTCAGCGGCTGCGACAATTCCAACTCAATGTCGTTTAGCACAACAAGCGTCTCGCAGAGCGAACCCATAATCGAACTCGGCGCAGGCAAAGATTCCGGGAATCGGATCGGGTTTTCGACCGCTTTGCGTAGCGAAGCTAGCGCGGCGTCTTGCTCTTCGTCCGACTCGCCCGGCAATACCTCGCGACCGATGATAGCAGTGCGCTGCACGCGCCGCCACGGTTGCGTATGGCCGACCGCTAGGCCAACGGTGGGAGCTAGTCGGATTTTCGAGACCGAGATCAACGGCAACAGACCGTCCTTGGTCGTGACCGGCAGCGCGGCGAACGGCACGTACCAAACGACACCATCGGGTACGACAATCAATTCTTCGAGCTTGGCGAGATCGAGCGAAGAACCCTCGAACAACGCCTTGTAAAGTTGGCTTCCCGATTCATGCCAATCGGTAGCGAGCAGTTCGGCGATCGGCACTTGGTGGTTGGCGTCACGATTACCCAAGTCGCGGAGGAAATTACCGACGTAGCTTCCCAATCGTTTTTTCGAGGCACATTGCCAACGCGTCGAACCAGTCGAAGTGACCAAAAATCCCATCATCGCGGCGGGCGTCTGATGAAACACCACGATCGCCTGACCTGGTCGAAGGAGCTTTTGTAAGCTCGTCGTGGGCAAGACCGGAGGGAACTGCATGTCGACTGCGGCGCGTTGCAAGCCGATTTTGCTGAGCATCGCTTCTCGTAGTTTCAGATTTTTGTTCCAAGCGCGCCACACTTTGACGAGGTCGCGCTGCTCGCTGGGCTCCAGGTCGGACTGCCACCTCGTGCTGAGATCGGCCTGCAACGCGCGGCCTGCTTTTTGGGCTTGCTCGTATTGGGGGTATCGTAGCAACAGTTCGTTGCGCTGGTTCTGTGCGTGTTGGTTCAAAAGATGTTCGGGCGTTTCGAGCGCGTCGCGTAAAGCGGCGAGCCGACCGCCCCAGGCGAGCGAATTGTGATAACGGTGACGCTTGGCGAGGTCGCTAATCTCCAAAGCAGCCGCCAAATTTTTGCGCGTCAGAACCGCGTCGAACCAACGATCGAACGCTTGCGTGTGTGGGGTTTGCAGCACCGTCAACGTCTCCAGCGGACGCAACACCCAGTCGACAGGCTTTGGGTCGCCGAGCAAGGCTAGGTAGATTCCAACTGCTGATCTGGCACGCAGCTGCTGCTGATCGTAACGCTGGTTGGCGAGTCGAAGTTGGAGGTTGTGCGTCGACATCCCGATATGCCGCTGAATCGCCTGCGAGAGGGCAGCGGTCGCGGTTTCGCGATTGAGCTGAAACTGCAAACGCGCATCGAGATACTGCGCCCGATTACCAAGCAGTCCGCCCGCAGCATCGCGTAGCATCGATTGAGCTGCCCCAAGCGTCGTTTGTGCGTCTTTGATGTTGCCAAGGTAGAGCGACTCTTCGGACAGCGCCAAGTTGATCCGCGAGGAGAGTTGCCGATACCTTTTGCGACCTGCCCAGTTGGCAGCCGGTTGGAGTGCGGGATTCAAACTTTTCGGACCGCTGGCTAGGTGATTTCTCGTGCCCAGTCGAAAAGCTTCGTCGATGACGCCGAGGTCGTCATAATAAAACGCCGAGTAGCTCGCTTCGGCAAACAAGTTGGCCGCCGTAGCCAGATCGCCCGCCTCCATTTTGAGCCGGCCCAACTCCAACATCGCGACGCATGTCAACGGATGATCGAAACGGCCACGAACAAGCAAGGCCTTTTGTAGATATTTTTCGGCCTGGGCCGATTTACCTACGCCTGCTTGTGCCAAGCCAAGCTGCAAGTCGGCCCAAGCTTTGGACCAGTGGTTGGGAATCGAGTTGCCGCGCGACAGGGCTGTGACCAAAGCGCGCGAGATGACATCGTCGGTTCCTAAGGGACCGAGCAACTCGTTACGGCGGCGAATGGCGAGCGACGTCGCGCGAACAATTTCGATGACATTCAACTTTCGCAGGGGAATGGTCGCCTGATAGCCGGGCGTGGCACCTTGTCGGATCGCTTGCTCGGCAACTTCGGTGACGCGAATGAGTTCTTGGTCAGAAAATCGCCCCAGCGTGAATTGCCGACCACTCTTTCCCCACGGCAAAATTTGGCGAAGGCGGTTGGCGTCGACTTGCGGCTCGCGCTGAAACTGAACACGGATCATCCAGGTCGGGTACTGCAAAAACATCGAGCAAGCTTGGTCGAACTGTTGGAGCGCAGCATCAAGCCGGCCTTGTTGATAATAGGTTTCGCCCAACATGGCATGATAAGCGATCGAGTCGATCCAACGCTGAGTCACGCCGATTCTGATCGCCCCGCTACGGATCTCTCGCTCAAAGGTGCGCTGTGCATCGCGATAGTCGCCCTTGTAGAGTCGTTCGATCGCGTGAAAGTAGGCAATCGAGGGGACCGTGTCGCGACCGAGCTGTCCACGAATCGGTATTCCCACCTGGGCCGCGACCCGCTGAGGACTAGCCGGTGCCGCAACGAACAAGATCAGTGCTAGCACGATTAGCCGCGCTGGGCGAATCCAAAGAGTCGACATGTTACGTCTCCGAACCGGTAAAGTTTTTGGCCTCTGCCCGTAGGATAGGCTTCTAGCCTGTCCGTCCTCTCTCAGCCAATAGACGCGAAAACGGACAGGCTAGAAGCCTATCCTACGTCTCTTCATTCTATCACCTGGAGCCCAAAAAACGATTTTCTCTTGCTTTTTTGCTGAAATAGCCGTTTTGATTTCGCCTCTCGCAGGAAGCAGGCACTGCTAGCAAAGCCTCTCCAGAGAAAAAACTCTGAGGTTATGCGAAAGTCTGCGGGTCAGGGGGACGATAAGGATTGTGCTGGCCGATGATGTGCATCGGACGTAGACCCTCCGTTCGGAGTAAATGACAAGTGAACACTGCACCCACACAAACGAAACGCCTCGCGTTGTTTTCCAAATCTGGGCTCTTCGCCGGGCTGATGATGCTAGCATCACTCGCCTCGACAGGCTGTCAGATGGACATCGCCGGTCAGACGTTGCCAAGCCCCTATTACCTGACCGACGACGTTCAATACTACGCGCCGGGCCCCGAGTTCAAACTGGCTCGCGAAGCGGCCGCGTTGAAAGAACAATCGGCCAGTCAGATTAGCGAACAACAGCGCTAGAAGGGCTGAGCCTTGCAATCATCTTCCACAAGAACTCGAGAGTTCCCAGCCTTGCTAATGACGGCACTGCTGATCGGGGCTTCGCTAGGCACCACCGGTTCGCTGAGAAAGATGACCGAGCAGGCTTCGCCAAATTCGACTGCCCTGAGAATCACCCAAGCGATCCGCGAGCGTCAGCGACCGGAGAAGTGCCTCGGTTTTGCTCCGGTCGCTTACGCTCTCGGCTCGCCGGACGCTCTCGGCTCGCTGGAGCAGCAACGTATTCGCTAGCAGTCAACCACCAACCACACAACGTACCACACACCACACCGCACAATTTTTGCCGCTCGCCGTCTTCCGCCTGCACACGCATGGCCGGACACGACGAGACGAGGGGGGACGGCACCCTATGCGGCAGGCGTCTGGGATTCGCGCTCGTAACGAGCGTCGCGTGTCTCAGACGTCACTGCCCTGGGGAAGGAAACAGATTGCAAATTGGCCCATGTCAATTACAAATTTGCAATGGCCGATGGCTGATTTGCAATCCTGCCAATAGCTAGGCCTTCACGGCCACTTTCTTTTCGGTCGTCCAACACGATTTGATCCAATGCGACAGCCGCACGCTCTGTCCTCGCCAGGCTTGCCACGGATAATAGAGGTAGCGCTGACTGGTTTCGACATCGGTGCGAAAGCGGCGTTTGAAGTCGTAGTCGCCGATCCCCATGTCGATCACTCGATCGCCGCGAGCAAAACTGTCTTCGAGCAACCAGCCCATCAACGCCTTGCCAACACCCCGTTTGGCGAAGCCACGGTCGAAGCCCATCCGTAGCCCAAATAGCTTGCCCTCGAAACAATAGTTGTACTGAAATGCGGCAGGCTGATCGTCGAGTTTGAGTATTAGCATATCGAGCATGCCCAGCTTCGCAGCAAGTCGGTGACATTCTCGTAAGAACTCTCGCACGTGGCCGTGCGAAAGCGTGTTGCCGGTGGTCGATTCGCCTTGCCAACTTTGTTCGGCAATGTCGAGGCAGTTATCGTAAAGATCCCAGCGCGGGTTGCTATCATCTTGATTGGCTCCCCGTGGGCGATGTCGCTCGACGCGAACTTGAAAATCTCGTTCTAGGCCGCGTTGCGAACGCCCCAATTCGTGACGCCATTTTTTCGACAGACCTGCTCGGTACGTTTCCCAATCCGTTCCTTCCAATTGCACAATCGACGTCTGTTGATAGTCACATCTTTCGGCCTGCCAGCCAGTAGCACGAAGTGCTCGCCCAGTCGGGTCGTTCTGCCCCGGTTCGGTGCAGCTCCAGCGGAGGTCGAGCATGTCCCAATCGCGTGGCGTCTCTTGCAAGTGCTTCATCGCCATAAACATACAGGCCGACGAGTCGGGGCCGATCGGGCCATACCAAGTGCCCCAATCGTTGAGCGGATAGGTCAGCACGCGAACGTTGCCGACATGAAAATGGTCGGTCCGCACACAGAGCGGCACAATGCCGATCGGCTTGCCCTCGCTACGCACGACGAGTACGCGCAATCGCTGCTCTCTACCGAAAAACAGCCAGTAGGTTTTTAGCCAATCGAACGTGTGGAAGAAAGACGCCCGCGGCGTTTGCGGTAGCAACGCATTCCACGCTAGCCGGTATTGCTCCAGCTCTTCCAGATCATTGATTTCGACAACGTCGGCCATCCACGGTACCTGTAGGGGTTGCTCGTTGGTTTCCCACATCGGTTCCCGCATTGGATTCCTGCTTCGTTGTCGGAGACCACCGGCGGCGGGGAACGCACTGGTGAAGTACGTCCACCAACCGCAAGGGCTATGCCGTTTGTTGTTTGTTGCTCTAATAATATTACTATGCGTTTGACAGCAAGGACTTAGGACGTCCGAAAGAATTTTTGAAGTGGCCCAACATGTTGCTAACCGTCAACATTGATGCGTTTAGACAACGCTTGACAGCAAATCCCCAACATATTGCGACGTCGGCAACGACGCTGAACAATCCAAACCACAAAGCTTCGACTACGACATCCCCGCAACCATGAACAACCCAACCACGACCAACTTAATCACCTCTCTCCACGCCAGCGAGTACCAAACCGTGCTAGCGATCACCGGCGGCGGCAGCCAAGCGATCGGTCGACTGCTCGAAGTCCCTGGCGGCTCGCGGACCGTGCTCGAAGCAATCGTACCGTACGCATCGGCCGCATTGACCGATTGGTTGGGCGGCGCGGCCGAGCAATCGTGTTCAGCGCAAACCGCGCGCGCGATGGCAATGGCCTCATGGATGCGCGCTCGTAGCTTGTCGCCCGAGACCGACCCGCGCCAGCTCGTCGGCGTCGGCGCAACCGCCAGCTTGGTCAGCGATCGTCCCAAGCGGGGCGACCATCGCGTGCATGTCGCTGTGCAAACCGCCACCTCAACAACTGTCACTTCGCTGGTTCTCGCCAAGGGAGAGCGTGATCGGATTGCCGAGGAAAGCCTAGCCGCCGATTTGATACTTTTGAGTTTGGCAACAGAGTGCAAGCTCGACACAATGGACGCTCCTTCGCGTTTTGCACAGCTACTAAAACCAACCGAGCAGACAACCTTTTCCCAACAGCAGGCGGAAGCCAGCTGGACCGACCTCCTGCTCGGCAAGCGCCAATACGTCAGCTACCCCGATTCATCGCAACCACAGGCAATTTTCCCCGGTTCGTTTAACCCACTGCACACAGGACATCGACACATCGCCTCGATTGCCGCCAAACGGCTGGCGTGCCCGGTGGCTTATGAGCTTTCGATCACCAATGTCGAGAAGCCGCCACTTGATTTTGTGGAAATTGAGGAGCGAGTGAGTGGATTGCGCGGCGAAACCGCCAGCGAATCCCTTGACTCAGAAACTCTGGTACTGACCGATGCGCCAACTTTTCGCGCGAAAGCCGTGTTGTTTCCTGGCTGCACGTTTGTGGTGGGGGCTGACACGATTGCACGGATCGCCGACCCCAAATACTACAGCGGCGAAGCGGGGAGTTTTGATGCGGCGATCGAGCTGATCGCCGAGCAAGGCTGCCGGTTTTTGGTGTTTGGACGAGAACTCGGCGGGCGTTTTCGCACACTCTCAGACATTGAATTGCCACCGGCGTTGCAAAAGCTGTGCGACGAAGTTACGGCAGACGAATTTCGCGAGGACGTGTCGTCAAGCGAGATTCGCAGAGTCGCACGACTCGGAGAGGCGTGCGTGTAGCTGTCCATTTTGCCCATACTCGTCGTATTTCGGTATTTTTTGTTGCAGGAGAGCGTCGCTTCGTCCTTGATTTGGACGAGTTTTAC
>JAADGD010000303.1 GCA_013152515.1 Planctomycetota bacterium | reverse complement strand
TCGCCCAAAAAAGTAATCCTCGAGAAAGCCACCACCACGGCGTTTCGCGCCGTTACGCACCTCTCGAAGCAATCCACCGCCATTCCTCAACAGCTTACGAAGGGGCGCGAAGAGGCGAAGCCGCTTTCATTACAGCTGTCGGCGAATATTTGAACGACGAAGCGCAGGCTGCCTTGGTTTGGCAGCACGTCGAGTCATTGCACTACGACAACGAAATCCAAAAGACCGCGACAGCACTGACGCGCAAGAAAATGCTCAACGACTTCCACGACTACGAACGTCAACGCCGCTTCGAACGCAAGGAACAGTCCAAACAGCTTTGGCAAGAAAAGTACCAAGAGCTGGCTCGCGCCTATCGGCTCAACGAGTATCAACTCAACTGGGAAACTGGCGCGATTTACTGGCCCGCCTTGGTGGCAAGTCCACGTTACGCCAAGCATCGCGAACGGCTCGACGTGCTGCTTGATCGAGTGGTCAGCTATGGCAAATCCAACGAGGTACTCACCAGCGACGAGATCGCCAAGGTCTGCCAACAGTTCCGCAACCAACTCAAAGAAGATTTTGCCCAAGATCGCCCAATAACCCGCCAGGATTATTCCGAGATGCAGCGTTTCCTGCTAGGTCTGAAGTACGCACCCGTGCTGATCCATAGTGGCGAAACCTTGCCGACGTTGGCAATGCGATAAGTTTCTCCACAACTCACAAGGCCCGCCGTCTCACCTCTCCGCGGTTGGCTTCGCCCTCAGGTAGCTTTATGCGACTGCCTGAGGGCTTTTTCGTTTTGTTTGGCTTTCTCTTGTCGGGTGCGGGCCAGAGGCCCGACGCTTCTTGACATTTGTGTTGTAGAGGGAACTTTGAAGGTGTTTGCACAGTCGTCCGTTTGGGTTGTTGCGATTCTGCCGAAAAAACGGGGCTCTTGCGAAATGACTTTCTGTTCTGGATTCGATCCTTCTCTTACAAACTGCGACCTAAGCTTGCCAGAGGGCTAATTGCTCTTTCTACAGCAAACAAATAATCTTGGGGAGAACGGGTCGATGGGAAAGAAACGCATCGGGATTTTGACGAGCGGGGGCGATTGCCCTGGGCTGAACGCGGTGATTCGTGGCGTGGTGACGACTTCGGCGCAGCTTGGATACGACTGCGTTGGGTTTCTCAAAGGCTACGAAGGGCTGTACGATCCCGTCCGTTACGTTACGCTGACCGAGCAAAACACCGTTGGCATTCTCAACGATGGTGGTACGATTTTGGGTTCGACCAACAAAGGACGCTTTGCCGCGACGGTCGGTGTTGCGGATCGCGTGGAACTCGATCCCCAATTGCTGGCCGGTGTGATGACGACCATCAAGCAACTTGGCATCGACGGACTCGTTTGCGTCGGCGGCGATGGTTCGCTGGCTGTGGCGCAACAGTTTCACGAGTATGGTATCCCGGTCGTGGGTGTGCCAAAGACCATCGATAACGACCTTTCGGCGACCGCTTTTACGTTTGGCTTTGACAGTGCCATCGAATGTGCGACCAATGCCCTCGACCGTTTGCAAACGACCGCTGCTAGCCACGAGCGTGTGATGGTGCTGGAAGTCATGGGACGACATGCCGGTTGGATCGCACTACATGCAGGCATTGGCGGCGGGGCAGATGTGATATTGATTCCTGAAATTGGCTGGACCTACGAAAATGTCTGCCACAAGATTCTTGATCGCGAAAGCCAAGGCAAACGACACAGCTTAGTGGTCGTCGCCGAAGGTGCCGAGTTGCCGGGAGGGGGTCTCGTTGGCGAAGAACAAGCGGGGGCGCAAGCCAAATTGGGAGGTCTCGGAGCGATCGTAGCCGCTGAGATCGAAAAACGGCTGCATCGCGAAACTCGCGTCTCGGTACTAGGTCACCTGCAACGGGGCGGTGCCCCAACAACTTTTGACCGGGTGCTCGCCACGCAATACGGTGCGCATGCCGTTCGTTTGATCATGGAAGGCAAGTTGGGCGAGATGGCTTGTTACCATCCGCCAGAGATTGAAAGCGTGCCGATCCTCGAAGCCGTCAATCAGGTGCGACAAGTGAATCCCGATGGCTCGACCGTTCAAGCGGCACGTGGCTTAGGCGTTTGCTTTGGCGACCGATCCTCGGATAAGAATCCGTTTGGAATTCGCCAGCAATCTCGCTCAGAAGAATTGCTCGACGACGTGGAGACCTCGGCAGACATCGAAATCGACGCCGATTTTACACTCGACATCGCCGAAGCCGCGACCGAAGAAGCGCTGTCGTAAACGGCCGTAGCCCCCGGCTCTGCCGGGGGACGACGTCGGTTCCGATTCATCCCTCGGCAGAGCCGGGGGCTATTGACGATGTCATTTTCCGATTCATCCCCCGGCAGAGCCGGGGGCTATTACGGTGGCGGTTGCTTCGCACAATTGCTGGGCTTCGTCGAGCGTCGGTGCTTCGGCCACGACGCGGACGATCGGCTCGGTGTTGCTGGCGCGTATGAGTAGCCATTTTTTATTCGGCCAGTCGAGTCGCAAGCCATCGAGGCGATCTGAGGTCGCTTCGGCGAAGTGTTTTTCGAGCGCGTCGAGCGCTGCGGGAACTTGCTCGGCGGCTAATTCGACTTTTGTCTTGTGAATCGCATAACTCGGCAATTCGTCAGCCAACGCGCTGATCGGCATTTCTCGCGCGCACATCGCGTCGAGTACCAAAGCCATGCCTACAAAACTATCACGGATGAAACCGACACGAGGATCGATAATGCCACCGTTGCCTTCGCCACCGAGAACGGCATTTTCTTGCTGCATCAAATCGACCACGTTGGCTTCGCCGACCTTGCTGCAAAAAAAGGGGACACCGTACTTTTCTGCCAAGTCTTGTGTCATTCGACTTGTCGAGCAATTCGTGACGACCGGACCGAGTGTTTGGCGGAGTACGTGATCCATGCAAAGCGAGACCGTGTATTCTTCGCCAAGGTAACGGCCAGACTCGTCGATGATGGCAAGTCGATCGGCATCGGGATCTTGGCAGAAACCGATGTCGGTTTTGGATTGTTGGACGAGCGCGAAGACGCTCGCGAGGTTCTCGGCGGTTGGTTCTGGCGTGTGGCCAAATCGTCCGTCGGGTTCACCGCCGAGCAGCGTAATTTCGCAACCCAACTCACGCAGTAGAGGGACTCCGAGCACACTGCCTGAACCATTGTTGGCGTCGAGCAACACCTTGAAACGCCGCTGACGAATCCGATCGACGTTGCAAGTGGCAGCCACCATCGCTAGGTGCGCGGTGACGGAATCCTCGATCGTGCGTGATTCGCCGAGTTGGTCAGAAGTTTTCCAGGTGGGCGGAGCTGTGCGGTAACGGTCGATGACGGCTTGCCCTGGTCCCGCTGGAATGACGCGGCCCGTGCGATCGAGTAGTTTCAGGCCGTTGTACTCAGGCGGATTGTGACTGGCGGAAATCTGAATGCCGCCCACAGCACCCAAGTGTCGCACCAACACACCCGTCGTTGGCGTCGCGGCTATGCCTGCATCCAAGCACGCTCGTCCCGCCGCCATGAGCGCCGACTGCACGGCAGCCGCAACCATCGGACCTGTATGCCGCCCGTCGCGAGTCATCACGATTGGCCCCTCGGGCAGCGATTCGGCAAAAGCCGCGACATAACGCGCGGTGATCTCGGGAGTCAACGAGTCGCCGATAATTCCCCGCAGGCCGGAGACGCTAATGATGGGTTCGTTCATGTTGTGGATGGTATCAGTCTAGAGTCTAGAGTCTAGTGTCCAGAGGACAAAGAGAAGAGAGCTTTCTTGCCTCTCGACTCTCGACTCTCCCCTTGAGGCACTCGGTTGCTTATAATGTCGGCATGACGACGCCAGAGGAACACTCGCGACGCGATTTTTTACGAGGTCGGGCAGCGGTGCGCGTTGTTGCCGGCAAGGCGCAGGCGTGGGTCGACTCGGCTTCGGAACTGTTGGGAGTGAACATTGCGCCAGGGTCGGTGGCTCATGTTCATGCTAGCCGTCGGGCAATGGCTTGCGAATTTGCAGTGCAATATCACGAGGCCGATGGCGAGATGCAAGAAGAAGTGCTAGCGGCATTTGACTTGATCGAGCAAGTTGAAGACCAACTGACAATTTATCGTGACCATAGCGAAGTGATCGACATCAACCAACGAGCGGCCCAAGGCCCCGTCGAAGTGGATAGCGAGTTGTACGGCTTATTGCAGCTATGCCAGCAGCTGAACCGCGATACTGCCGGTGCGTTTGATATCACAAGCGGTCCGCTGTCGCGAACTTGGGGTTTTTTGCAGCGTGCGGGACGGTTGCCAGACGCCTCCGAAATCGAAGTGGCGCTCGCTCTGGTCGGTGCCGAGAATGTCGACCTTGATGCCGAATCACAGACGGTTCGCTTTCGAAAACTGGGCATCGAAATCAATTTCAACTCGATTGGCAAAGGCTATGCGCTCGACCGGGCTGCCATGCTCTTGGACGAAGCCAATCATACCGATTATCTCTGGCATGGCGGCGGGAGCAGCGTGCTGGCGCGTGGCGAAAATCGAGGCAGTCGTGAGGCGTGTTGGACGATTGGTCTCAGGCATCCGCTACAGCCTGAACGACGACTGGCGGAGTTTCACCTACGCGACCGCGCGCTTGCCACGGCTGGCGGAGCGACGCAGTTTTTTGAAGAGTCTTTGGATGGTAAATGCCGTCAGTTCAGCCACATCCTCGATCCCCGTTCTGGTTGGCCTGCCACCGAAGTCTTGACCGCGACCGTGCTAGCCCCCACGGCTGCCTTAGCCGATGGGCTCGCGACGGCGTTTTTTGTCCTGGGCGTCGAGTCCACCAAGCAGTATTGTTCTCGACACCCCGAAATTGGAGCCGTACTCGTTTGTCCAGCGGAAAAGGCGCAAGGCATCGCGGTCAATACGATTGGTCTGCACGAAAATGAATGGACGCATTTGCCAAGTACGGCTGACTGCTAGCAAAAATTTCGCAGATTGGCGAGGCCTCGCTAGCTAGCCGATAGTACAATTATGTTTCCCGGCGGAGTTCCTTCGCGCCGAATGTTCGTTGGATTGTTAGCCAAGAGTCGATTCGTGGATTTTCTACTGCAGTTTGGTTACCTGGGCATCATCGTCTTTTTGGTGCTCACTGGCTGTGGGCTGCCGATTCCGGAAGAAGTGGCGGTTATTTTTGCCGGAGTGGTCAGTTCGCAAGGACACCTCGACCCCAAACTAGCGGTGGCTGCCTGCCTCTTCGGAGCCTTGTTGGGCGACAGTCTCATGTACGCGATTGGCTATCATTTTGGCCGCAATTTGATGGCGTTGCATCCCAAACTTGGAAAATTCGTGGGTGCCGAGCGTGAGGAATACTTCGAGCAAGCGATCCTTCGCCACGGCTTCAAGGTGATGCTGCTGGCACGTTTTATGGTTGGCGTGCGTGGGCCGGTCTATTTGGCAGCGGGAGTCGTGCGAATGCCGTTTCGTAGGTTTTTGCTGTGGGATCTATTTTGTGCGACGCTGGTTGTCGGCACATTCTTCTCGTTATCTTACTTCTATGGTAAGCAAATTACGGGGCTCGTGCGTGACGCAGAGTTGACCTTCACGCTGGTGGTCTGCGTTTTGGCAGTTATTGCTGGTGTGTGGTGGATGCGGCAGCGACGTCAACGATTGTTGGACGAAGCGATCGACCTACACGCCAAAGAGGGACCGCTCGCCAAGATTGTTGCCGATTCGAAAGATCCTCCGCCAGAGGATTCCAAGACCAACAGCACGGATGAAGATGTCGCTTGACCACCGGGTCTAGTGGCGTGTTGATTCAATGCTTCCCAATTCGTGGAATAGGCTTCCTGCCTGTGCGTATCCCCCAGTGTCAATCACCAATTTTGTCTGATCTTTCCTCCATGACAGGCTGGAAGCCTATTCCACGATTCAATCACGCGCATCCCTAGCGCACATGGCTCAAGTAGGATGCGGAACTCTTTTCCGAGGCATTGTTCGGCTTCATCAATTGGTGCCAGAGAAGACTCATTTTCCTCTCAGCGGCGAGATAATCTACCAACGCGTGGCTACGACCGACTTCGCGAGTAACATCAATTTGTTGTAGACGTCGCGTCGCGCTGCCTAGTCTCCACGGTTGATAAACGCCCGACTTGCCCAGTGCATGCATCCGACCACGACCGTTGCCAAGATGATAAAATCGCATGGCTGGGTCAAGTTTATTGGTAACGAGAACGAGACGCTCCAGTTGGCCTAATGCTTGGTCGTAAAAACGTCCTGACTGAATCCAGTCGGCGTCATACGCCGCAGCAATGAGTGCGGCGCGCACCGGCGGACGGTGGGGATGCGTTCGCTCGCCCAACGTCAATGGACCAAGTCGACCGCCGGCGAGTAAATGCGTCGCGCCGCTGACGACACGTGAGCCATAGCTGTAACCGACTAACGAAATCGGGGCCTCGACCGGCAATTGGTCAAGCAGCCACGCCAGTTGCCAGGCGGCGGGATTTGTCCGTTGGGCTTTGACGAGAAAATCGTTGATCGGCCCTCGGATCTGCTCCGATGGCCACGACCAAATGACGAATCGGATAGGACCCTTCAACCGGCAATGTGATTTGAGCGAACGATAGACTCGCATCCCTTCGACACGGTCTTGACCGGTCGTCACCCGATTGCCGTGAACGTAAATTATCGTTGGCAGGTGCGCTGGCGAGGAAAGCAACACTCGCCAATCCGCTGTTCTCCAAATCGGTTGCCCACCTGTCTCCAGTCGTTGGCAACGCAATCCGCGGCTCATGCTCTTGTCGTTGCAATCCGTGCCAAGAGCACGAGTGCTGACCAACAGCACTTCATCGCTAGCCACTGGAATTGGAGGGGCGTCAAACAGCGGGCCAACCGTTGCGGCTGATACAACAGCAGCCGAATAGCTGACCCATCCAACGTACAGCACGAAACCCGCCAGCCAAGAGAAGCTGACTGGCCACCGTGCTAGGCTAATTCTGTTTCGCAATTTCATCGGTAGTGTGGTGATCAAGACTGAAACTGACAATCGTGACATTCGTGCTTGCTAACGGTCAGGATTTATGCAAAAGAGCAAAAATTTTTCGTGAAAAAAACGGGAGGGTAATCACGCAGAGGCGCAGAGCCACAGAGGAAATAAGAGGTCTTCCTCTGTGACTCTGCGTCTCTGCGTGAGATTTACTTGGGTTGCGGGCAGAACTCGTTCTGGGTTACTAGCGGCCAGACCGGGCGCGCATTTTCCCCTCTACCGTACGGCCAAGGAAGTGTAGCATTCTTTCAACACTTGTGACGGACGATGTGGCAAAAAATATTCGCCGGTTGAATTTGCACATCGCCCAAGATGTTGTAGAGTTTCTCAGCCTACCGTCTCGTACCCGTTTGTACCCGTTCGACGAGTCTGCCGGTTGTTGTCAAGCAGTTAGCACAAACACTGCAAGTCAAACAATCGTCGCCAGCCTCACACCGGTTCGAGGCAGCCCTCCCCCCACCCTGATGTTTGTGACGGTTTGTCCGTTGGAAAACCGTCCGTGGAGTACACAACGATGAGGAAAATGCTGATTCTATTGGCGTTGGCCATGTTGACTGTTTCTAGCACCGGTTGCAGCCGGTGCCGAGGTTTATTTCGCCGCGGCTCACCTTGCGGTGGGACCCGGTTAGCTGCCCCACCCATGCTCGGCGGAGCGATTCCGCTAGGGAACCCTGTGGGTCTCCGACAAGCTGTCCCGCAGGGCATTATCACCCAACCTGCCGCCCCGATGATTTTCGAGCCTTGCCCTACCGACTGTGTGCCATGTGATTCTGGATATATTGACGGAACAAGCGGTGACTGCGGCTGCCAATCCTCCACAGGCGAATACATTGGTGATTATATCGACGGCAGCGCCCCAATATCCAGTATCGAAAGTGCCACAGCCACCCAAGGCTCTGGGACCTACCCAGAGCCGGTTACCAGTAACCAACCGTGAGAAGGATGTCTCCCCGAGCTAAGCTGGCAAGTACGCACCACCCAAGACCTTCCCAATCACTGGGCTTGCCACGGCTCTCGAGGCCTTGAACGACCTCCCAACTATTGGGATTCCCGACTATCTTGCTAGCCGTCCGATCGCGCCATCCTGAACGCGGTCGGGCGGTTTTTTTGTCCCTTCGTATGATTCGCGGGCCTATAATACATGGTGAAAGCACTCCTGGAGCCCAATCATGCGACGTCACCTAACAGCTCTTTTTTGCCTTGCCGTTCTCTTCTGCCCAGGTGGAAGCTACGCCTATGCACAAATTAAAGCCGCCACTGCCGATTCGTCATTGCGTTTTGGCGACACGCAAGTCACACGCTACCGAATAAGTCTTTCAGTCACCGCTAAACGAGGAGCCGTTCGCGACGTTTTTGCGACGATGGCGGTTCCGATCTCATGCCCCGAGCAAGAAGTCGAATTGATCGAGGACGACATTTCCGACTATGTCCGTTCTCACGACTACCGCTTCCTGCAAGGTGGTGGCGCGCGGCAAATGCTGATTCGCATTCCTCAACTTCCCAATAGAGCCGAAGCGCATGCGATCCTGACCTTCGAGGTTCGCACCCGAGTGATTCTTCCGCCGGAAGAAACTTCGGAACTTACCATTCCCAAAAAACCGCCGCGTGAACTGAAACTTTACCTGGGCAAAAGCCCGTTCATCGAGACGAGGCATTCCAAATTCAAAAAACTCACTAAGCAAATTTTCGAGAAGCTCGAAAATTCGCAAACAGAGCCAAGCGAAAACGTAAGCGATGCAGCGTCCGGCGACCCTGTATCCGGCGAGCTTGCTTCAGCAGGCGGCGATGAAACACCCTCCAAAACACTCCCCGCCCCAATCACCGATTGGCAACGTGTCGAAGCCATCTACGACTACGTGCAAGACACGATCAAATACGTCGAAGGCCCCGACAAATCGGCGCTCGCCACGCTCAAAGCTGGCCAAGGCGATTGCCAAAACATCAGCGCTCTGTTCGTCGCCCTTTGCCGGACCAAAAAAATCCCGGCCCGCATCGTCTGGGTTCACCAGCACAACTATCCCGAATTCTGCCTAGCCGACGCCCAAGGGAAATTGCACTGGTTCCCGTGCGAATCGTCTGGCACCCGGGCCTTCGGCGAGATGCCACTTGCCCGCGTCATCATGCAAAAAGGCGACAACTTCAAAGTGCCCGAACACAAAAAAGCCCGCCACAGTACCTCGTTCTACCTCACCGGCCTCCCCGCCGCACCCGGTGGTGGCCCACCCAGCTACAAGTTCAATAGCGAAACGTTGTGACACATGCAGAAATCGGATTATGGAATCCGTAACCGTTCACGAATCAAAAAGAGAATGAACCGCAGAGTTACCATGTAGTTCATAAAAAAGGCCAGTTGCTCGCGACGGGATAGGCGATAGGAAATAAAGTGTTGACGAACATTTCCCCACCGAT
>JAADGD010000253.1 GCA_013152515.1 Planctomycetota bacterium | reverse complement strand
GGCGCGCTGCGAACCGACAGTTTAGCCGAATTCAAGAGAAAACATTTATCAACACCCGGAGTTCCAGCGGCTATTCATAAATTCCTCAAACTCCTGGAATACCTGATCGCACTCGCTGCCTGAGTGCGAAAGTCGAACTAAGGCTTCTGCCTCGCCAGTTCGTACCGTCGAATTTTTCGGTCGAGCGTCGATCGTTCGATGCCCAAAATTCCTGCTGCACGGCTTTTGTTCCAGCCGGTCGAGTTGAGTGTTCTGAGAATATGCTCGCGTTCGATTTCGGCGAGCGACATCGGCTCGTACTCTTTGGCGAGGGCAGAGGGCTCGCCACCCCCTTCGGTTTCACCGGCCGTTTTCAGCCTCGACAGCACAAGGTCTTCGTGGTCGACATACTCGCCAGTCGCCAAAACGACCGCGCGCTCAATCACATTCTTTAGCTCTCGCACATTGCCCGGCCAACGGTAACGAAGCAGTTGCTCCATCGCGCGTGGTGAGTAGCCTTTGAGATTCCGGCCGGTTTCGTCGCTGAATCGCCGGAGAAAAAACTCGGCTAGTTCGGGGATATCTTCGGGCCGTTTTCGTAGGCCGGGGACGAGGATTTCTAAGACGTGGAGGCGGAAGTAAAGATCGCGGCGGAATTTTCCTTCTGCGACGTCCTTTTCGAGGTCGCGGTTCGTGGCGGCGATCACGCGGACGTCGACTTTAATTGCCTGAGCGCCACCGACGCGCTCGAAGGGATGGCCTTCTAGCACGCGCAAGAATTTGGCTTGAACCGACTGGCTCATCTCGCCGATTTCGTCCAGCATCAGCGTGCCTTTGTCGGACTGCTCGAACTTGCCGACTTTGCGATCGGTCGCACCGGTGAAGGCTCCTTTTTCGTGGCCGAACAGTTCACTTTCGAGCAGTGTTTCTGAAAGTGCGGCGCAATTTAAGCAAACAAA
The DNA here is from genome assembly GCA_013152515.1 of Planctomycetota bacterium. Classification (GTDB taxonomy): domain Bacteria; phylum Planctomycetota; class Planctomycetia; order Pirellulales; family Lacipirellulaceae; genus Bythopirellula. Next base: position 11,881 of record JAADGD010000253.1, on the reverse strand, counting down.
AGGCCCTTTGGCTCGTGGGCTGGAAAAGTGAACCGCCCGTGCAACCAATTCTTTTCCGACGCCACTCTCGCCTCTGACTAGTACGGTCGCCCGACTTGGCGCGGCCCGGGCAATTTGCTGGGCGACGCGGTGCATCACATCGCTGGATCCGATAATCTCGCTCTGGACGCCAAGTTTTTCGCGAAGCTCGACGTTTTCGGTTCGCGCTTGATTGAGATTCTCCGCAAGCACTTGGCGTTTGTTTAGGTTTTCTAAAGCGACCCCGACCGTGTCTGCGACAGCTAAGGTGAATTCCAGATCTTCTGGATCGGTGGTCCGATCGGGATCGGTGGTGTAGAGATGCACGAGGCCAAAGATTTCTGACGCCCGACGGATCGGTGCGCAAATGACACTGGTGGCTAAAATTTCTCCGCGGCTATCGCGATTGCCGAGGTTGCTGTCATCCATCACATTGCGAGCCATCACCGCTTGGCCATCGCGGAGTACGGTCGAAATGAGGAATGGCGAGACACGGTGATACGAGTGGTCGCTATCGCTACGCGAGGCAATCACTTCAAGTTCATCTCCGCTGCGATTGCCACTGTCATCGCGTTGCCGCAGCAGAATCGCTCCGGCATCCACATGTGTTCCTTCGAACAATCCGGTCATCGCAACATTGGCTAATGAAACGACATCGGTCGACTTGGCTAATTCAAACGCCAAGCGGCAAAGTTGCGCCGCTGCGCGACCCACTTTGGGAACCACTTCGTCCGTGTCCCCGATCGAAGAAGGCGTATCGAGAAACCGGCTCTGATCTTTGCGATGAGTAATCGTCGTCGGCTCGAAGGCTTCAAAGATGCTCTCAGCTTCGGCGGTTTCGACGCCATACGTGTCGTCCGAGGGATCAACTGGCCGAGACGATTTCAGCAAGCTACTCGAATCGGGAAAGGCTTGCGAGAGGTCGTGGACAAACGCTAGTTGCGAGTTGCCAATCTGCAGAATGTCGCCCGCTTCGAGCGAGTGATCCCCACTTAGCCGCTCGCCGGAGACCAGGGTGCCATTGCGGCTGTCGAGATCTCGTAGCTTCCAATTGCCTTGGGCGAAGAAAATCTCGGCGTGGTTGCGGCTGCAACGCTCGTCTTTCAAGACGATCGTATTGGTCGGGGCTCGCCCGACAGTGACCGATTCTCCTGGTATCAGCCGGACCACGTCCGCCCAGGTCGATCCATCGCGAGTGATTAAGTAAGCGTTCATGTGTGGGGGAGGTGAGAGGAGAGAGGCAGAGATTAAGGTGCGTAGGGCAAATTACGAATGGCGAAATACCCAATGACGAAGGAATTCCGAAGTACGAAATCCCAAAATGCGGCTATTTTCACCGCAGAAAGTCTTGTTGTTCTGATTTCGGGTTTCTTTCGGTATTGAGTTTTCGGTATTCGTCATTTGCCTAGGGCCGCGTGGAGGTCAGAGTTGCCCTCTATCCTCTCACCTCTCTCTCCACTCTATTCTGTCAGGGGGGGGAGATTCAAGCCGCAACAGACCCTTCCAGCTCGATCCTGCTGCCCAGGCTGCGAGAAACCGCTACAATCGGTATAAAGAGTGGGCAGTAGACAGTGGGCAGTCGGCTGTGTTTGTGGCCCAATGCTGCCCTATGCCCGCTGTCTGCTGCTCACTATCCCCTGCAAAACTGTTGAATATCGGGAGCTTAGCAACTAGGCTAGGGGGAGAGGCTAGGGCAATTCCCTAGCCTTTTACGGAACGATTACAAGTATCTTAGGCCAGTAGCAGATCGCTAGGTGCCTTTCCTGAGGAGAAGAATTTCGATGACTAGGCTGCTTTTCGGTTCTCGTTTACTGTGCTACCCATTGGTGTTAGCATTGGCAATTGGTTGGTCTCAGCTATCCACAGCACAGATCGTCCAACAGGCGGTTGGTGGTGTGGCCATTGATGCCGACGGGGTGGTCTCGGTTCAAACCGAAGACGACACGCAGGCGCTGCGCGAAAAACGCCGTGCCGCTGGCGAGCAGACGCCGACCGACCTCGAAGCCTGGACCGATTTGCGTGCCGTCTCGCTCAAGCAACTCGAAGCCAAAATCGCCGAGTACGCCGCCGCAGGAGAGCCGCTGCCCGACGCGATAAAATATCTGGCCGGCTTGCAACGGGTGCAATATGTGTTTATCTACCCCGAACGCAACGACATCGTGATCGCCGGTCCCGCCGAAGGTTGGGACATGGACGCACTCGGAAACATCGTCGGCGCAACAACGCGACGTCCTGTCTTGTTGCTCGACGATCTGATGGTCGCCCTGCGGACGCGCGAAGCGTCGCGTCTCGAAGCGATTTCTTGCTCGATCGACCCCACTGCCGAAGGCATTAAGCGATTGCGATCCATCATGAGCCGCGTTAGCAAACTTGGCGACCGCCAAGCAATCAAACGTCACTTTGAAGCAGCGATGGGCCAGCAAACCGTTTCGGTCACCGGCGTACCGGCTACGAGCCATTTCGCTCGCACAATGGTCGCCGCCGACTTCCGCATGAAACGCCTCGCCATGAATTTCGAGCCTGCCCCCATCGGCGACATGCCAAGCTTCTTGCACTTGATGACCTCGAACGGCGGCTCGAAAAACATGATGCCCCGCTGGTGGCTCGCTCCTAACTACGAGCCAATGGCCCGCGACGCGGACGGCTTGGCCTGGGAACTACGTGGCCCCGGCGTCAAGTGTATGACCGAAGAAGACCACTTTGATGCCGACGGCAAACGAGCCGGTTCGGCCAAAGCAGGCAGCGCCGCCACCCGTTGGGCAAAAACGCTCACCGACCGCTATACCGAGCTAGCCGACCACGACTCGGCGTTCGGCAAACTCCGCAACGTGATGGACCTAGCCGTCGTAGCAGCGCTGCTCGAACACCATCAACTGCTGAGCCTTGCCAGCCTCGATCTACCGCAGATGATGCAAGCAGCCCCCGTCGCCCAATACTACGCCCCGACCAAGGTCGACAGCATGGTCAGCTTCGTCAAGCCAGGCCGCCACTGGGTCGCCAGCGTCTCCGGCGGCGTGCAATTCTTGCCGTGGCTGGTTGCCGACAACACCGAGCAGGTTGACGAAGTCGCGAAGGTCCGCGAGCAGGTTTCGGCGGGTGATGGTCGGTGGTACTGGTAGAAAAAGCTACTTCCCCACATCCCGCTGTAATGCCTCGGGCTGAAAAGCAGCCGTCCAGGTTGGCCGAGCAGGAACGTCGTCGCCATCGAGCATCTTCGTCCAAGCTTCGTCGGTTAGCCGGTCGGAAGCCGGATGGGTGAACTCGTAGTACGAATAGGCTGGACCGACATAGATCGCCCGGTCGTCTTCGTTGTCAATCGCGATGACCAAAAAGTTGCAACTCCCCACGCCTTGCTCCAGCACCTCTTGAGTATTGGGATCCGTGTGAACATCGACAACCGTCGGCGCCCAGTCGGAGGCTCGCAAGCCGCCTTTGTAAAATAAATCACAGTACCAACCTGTGTACTGCGGTCCGCCGCTGCCTCGCCTACGAACGTCGATCGTCGCCTTGAGCCAATTTTGGTCCTCCTCGGTAAAGGGCTCCGCAGCCAGTTCCTTCTTGGCTAGGTCCTCCAGTCGAGCGAGTGTAGTCGCCATCCGTTTCAGGAAATCGACCTCACGCTGATGATGTCGTGCATAATGTTTGCCGGTGTTCGCAAAACGTAGATTCTCTAGACGCCCAGCTAGGTCCTCAACCAGCTTGCGAAGGCAGGCATACAGCTCTGGATAAGGTTCGACATAGCCCATTGGGTATTCGCATTTGGCCTCTGACGTGTACGGTTGCTTAGCGTAGAGTACCATGTCGTGGCGCAGCTCTGCCCACGACGCCAATTGCGTTTGCAACTGCTTGCGTTGCCACTTTTCGGATCGCATCGACTCGGGGGCATGCTGCCGCTGGGTCAAATCGGCGCCGGCAGTGCGAATCGCTTCCAGCCAAGTGTTGTAGAGATTTTCCTCCCAGAACGTCGGTGCATATTGGTCGACAAAGTCGCGGCACGCTTTTAGGTTGCCCGCGTAAGGGTATTCTTCAAGCCCATCTGCCAGCAGTGGCAGCGCCGAGTCATTTCCCAGAGCAAACATCACATCGGTGGCTGTCGGCATCATCCGTTTGACTTTTTTTCCCTCAAAAATTATCGAGTCGAAAACGACTTTTGACAGTACAAACGAGTCAACCGTCCCTCGCTGCCCAAAAAGCTGAAATATGCTCGGCGATGGTGGTTGGTAGAGGTCGTCGGGGTCGGAGAGGATCACCTGCGAGCGGATCTGCTGCCCACCTGCCTCGGTGTCACGTAGCCGGTCTTGAAGGTCCGCGATCGAGCGGCTGGAGACGAGGCTGCTGGGACTTCTCAGTTTCTGTTGTTCAAGCAAATCAGCAAGCTGCGGGACGGTCAGATTATCACTCTTGCCGGCCAAGACGTCGATCAATCCGCTGATCTCGGCGAACTGGCTGAGCGTGCCCGATTGTTTGAGCAATAGTGTCAGCAGTGCCGCATTCCGTAGGCCACGCTGCGAGTCGTCCAGAATCCCCGCTTCGGGGTCAGGCGGCAGCACGCTCCAAGCAGTATCGGCACGGCCAAGCCACATCATGGTACGAAAGTAGCGCGCCAGCCAAGGAGTTTTTGTGTAGTGCCCTCGCGGCTTGAATTGCGAATAGTCAATCGCCCGCCGACCGCCGTAGATGTGGGTCAGTTCGGTGTCTCCTGGGAACTGCATTTTGAGCGATTGAATGTGCAGCAAAATCTCCAGCACCTGCTCATTCTGGCCATCGGCACCGACGAGTAACTCGCCGTTCCATCCATCGATAATACGATGTGGCTTCTCGACGTGCGGCGCACCGGCACCCAGAAGCAAATTCTGAGCGACTGCCAGATACAGATCGACATCCTCGCAATTCTCGCTCAGCGAAGACAACGCATCACGCTGCTTTTGAAGTTCTGACTGACAACGCTGAAGTACATCCTGCAAGACAGAGGTCAAATAGGTTTGCTCGATTTCCATCAGCAAGTCATCAAAAGTCCGGTGCAGCGCGTGCAAAATCGAATCGGTAGTCACCAACACCGGCAAGTCGCGTGTGTAGATCGCGTAATAGAGCGAGCCAAAGCTATAATGTTGCTTATGATCGATCGAGACAAACCCCTGGCTGCGGAGCATCTGCTGCTCGGCGTCAGTCAGTTTGAGCTGCTTAACCGTCTCTTCGTAAAAAGGAATATTAGCCGGGTCGAAGGTGAGACCATCGAGGTACTCGCGCTGTGAGAACTGCGCGATCAGCTCGTCATGGGTTAGATCAGCGGACTCGGCCAGCAGTCGGCCAAATCGCACTTCTTGCTCTGGCAGAGAGGGCACGTATTCCGCACTAGTAACTGGCGAACAACCGGCCAGCAAGACGCTTCCCAGTGTGAAGAACAACGAAAGTGAATGAACGGACACGGCCCAAGCCTCCTGGTACGCGACGAATTTGTGTTACTCCCCGCTAGACGTTCTATGGCCTCGGTAGCAGAAAGCAAAGCTTCGTGATTTAGAAGCTCGGGATAGTTCCATCCGTTCGGACTTTGTTGTCTACCCACCAAAGCTCCTTCCCTGGTATCCCCAAGTAGGCTATTTCGCCAAGGTTTTCGTCCAAATTTTCGGCCGCACCACGTTTGTCACCAGTCCCAGCTTCTCTAACGCACGAATCGTTAGCCACGTCACATCAAATTCCCACCACTTGTGGCCGTGGGCGGCGGCGCGTTGGTCGGCGTGGTGGTTGTTGTGCCAGCCTTCGCCGTTGGCCCAGAGGCCGACGAGCCAGTTGTTGCGGCTATTGTCGTCGGTCTCGTAGTTGCGGTAGCCCCAGACGTGCGTGAACGAGTTGACGCTCCAGGTGATGTGCCAAGTCAGCACGGTCCGCACCAACACGCCCCAGACAAGCAGGCTCGAGCCAAACTGTGCCGCCTGAGCCATCGTGCCACCCATCGCTAGTTCGACACCAAAACCGCCGAGAAAAAAGACCACCATCGACGCTAAGTAAATCCGCAGCCAGTTTTCGTTGCGTTCTAGCTTCAAGTAAAACGGGTCGCGCAGGATGTCGCGCGTAAAACGCTGGTAGCAATTGACGTTGAGGAAATCGCGATTGTGGAACATCAGCCAGCCGCAATGGCCCCACAAAAAATTCACCAACGGGCTGTGCGGATCGGGGCGATCGTCGGAATGCTTGTGATGGATACGGTGCATCGCAATCCAGCAAGCGGGCGTGTCTTGCATCGTGCAAACGCCGAGGATCGCAAAAAAATGTTCGAGCCACTTTGGCGCGGTAAAACCTTGGTGCGTCAGCAGTCGGTGGTAACACAAGTTGACGCCCAACGTTCCGAATACGTAAAGCCCCATGATGCTCAGCACCACGCCCGTCCAGCTAAAGAACCAAGGCAAAAAAGCGAGGCAGGCGAGCAGATGCACGCCAGGAATGCCGAGCGCGTAGCGCCAACGTACTTTGATCGGATTGACTGCTGTTTCGGGCCATTCCAACTCACGCTTTGCAGGGTCATCTTTAGGGGCAGACTCGCGGGTCGTGTATTGGCTGTCGGTGCTGGCCTCTGCTTCAGGTTCAGTCTCTTTAGTCACGGCGTCAGTTGCCATCGGGATATGCTTCCGTCTCGAACAAAAATGTGTAAAAGCCTCAAACGTTCTGTTGAGCCTCAAGCAGTATACTAAGCCCCTAGACGTTCTAACAGTCAGCTTTATTCGGAGGCAGAAATTCGCAAATTTGCCGTAGGATAGGCTTCTAGTGCTTTGTCACAGCTTAATTTAGGGATGAGCCGCTTGGGCGCTAGCCCCGGTTACTCCTGCAAAAACCGTGGCTAGCGCCAAAACGACTTATTATTCGCATCCCAATTTTTAGTTGTGACAAAGCACTAGAAGCCTATCCTACGTTTCATGCCCCACTATAACGTCTCTTCATCAAGATGCCACGGGGACTGGCTACGCAGGCGAACTGCAAAGTCGTCTTCCGCAACAATCCCTATGTTCGACTTTCGCAGCTAGCACGAGCGTGCTGTGATTAAGATAGTGAAAAAATAGCCGCGTTCTTCCGATATTGAGTGATGTGTAGCCGACCCATCACCGAAAGGAACGCGACCATGGATATGGTTAGCTCTTTTTCCGAATTATTGCAAGTCTTTGCGATGACGATGACACCGGCTACGCATGAGAATCTTCGAGAATTGACAGTTGGCTGGGTGTTTGCACCTCGCCGGACGATCACGGGAATGCTTCGCGCGGGTGGCGTCGAGCGGCATCACTCCGCCTTTCATCGCCTATATCTTCCTGACGCAAAATGGTTTCTGACGCGCAATGGTCGATCGATCACGCTGGTTTGGCCGTCTACGACTTGATCCGTAAGCTGCTTCCGCAAGTGGTCGTTTTTTTTGCGGGTGACGATACCCTGCTCACTCGGCGCGGCTTGAAAATGTTTGGTGCAGGGATGCACCGCGACCCACTGCTGCCGAGTCGCGGATTTACAGTGGTTCGCTGGGGACATTGCTGGGTCGTGTTGTGCGTCGTAATCGGCTGATTATGTTTGATAAAAGGGCCGCGAACCCCCGGACGCTACTTTGCGTTGCCCATTCTGGCACGCTTGTATCTCAATAAAAAATCTGCCGAAAAATGGGGCCGCGTTTATCACACCAAACCCGAGTTGATGCTTGACATGCTCAAGCTGGTTCACGCCCACGACCTTGAGCAAAGCCTGCCCTCGTCTTTTTAAGAAAAATGGCTAGGCGATTCAGCATTCACGTCGAGTTCGATGCTGAAGAAGATGCCCGAGGCAATCGCCGTGACGGGACGCATTCTCTGCAACTCAAGAATTCGCGTCCCGGCTCCCAAGCGTCAGCCGGGCCAACGTGGTCGAACGCGCGTGCGTGGCGAGCGACTGAACACGCCTGAAGAGATGCTCGACGCGAAAGGCTTGCGACGCGTTGGCTTAAAACTCTACGAAAGCACCGAGTACAAAGTCCGCTTGGCTGAGCAAGAAGGTTTTCTGTTTAACGCTCCCAACCGACCCGTCAAAGTGGTAGCGATTGCCCCGTCTTCTATTAAAATGGCAGCGAGGCGGACGGGGCCGTGAAGTCTTTTACAGCACGGAGACCAACGCCGAAGCCGAGCAGATTTTACAAGGGTTCTCATGGCGGTGGCCGATTGAAGTCACTTTCCATGATAGCAAACAGCATCTAGGATTGGGTGAAGCAGAGAACCGCAAAACCAAAGCGGTCCGTCGCACGGTGCCGACCGGCTTGCTGATGCCGAGTTTGCTGGCGTAGGGCTTGGTGGTCCTATGGCATGAATGCATCCGTCAAAAACCGGCTCCGCGATTGAGAAAATGGGCCGGCAAAGACCACGCCTCCTTCGCAGAAATGCGGCGCGCTGCGAACCGACAGTTTAGCCGAATTCAAGAGAAAACATTTATCAACACCCGGAGTTCCAGCGGCTATTCATAAATTCCTCAAACCCCTGGAATACCTGATCGCACTCGCTGCCTGAGTGCGAAAGTCGAACTAAGACCGTCGCTGAAACCTACCGATGATGCCAGCCAACCTGGCGGTACCAATAGCGAGACGCTGCTTTCATTGGTCGAAGATGTTGTTTTTACCGACGTCTCGGTCCGAACTCGAGCAGTGGTGGGATTCGGCGATACTACCGATCCAGACAATAATGCTGACTTTGATACGAGCAGCTTGGTTGATGGTAGTGACTTTCTGACTTGGCAAAGCAGGGCCATCGCATCTAATAAGGTATGAATGCAGTGCTTTCAGCACGACATTTTGTGGTTGACTCTTGGCTGCACCAGGAAAAACGAGATGCATTCAATGCTGTCGCAATATATGGTGGTCGCGGAGTCGTTGCACCACCATATTAGATGCGATGGCCCTGCATGGCAAAGAGGGTCGGGGACTTCCGGGACACAGGCCCAGGGCGACGCCGATTTTGATGGACAGATCGACGACCTTGACTTAGGGGTTTGGGAAAGCCAATACGGCGAACCCCCGAACCTGCGGGGCGTCAATGTCGGAGTGATGGCACGATGGGATTCAGTTACCGGCAATGGCTATCTGTTGAGAGATATAACAGAATCCTGTGGATGAGGTAGGTTGAAAACGGCGGCGTACTTGGGTTTGATTTGGTTTACTGAAGACCTCAACTCCAGGAGCCAGACGCGGCGCGCACTATAAGCAACCCTGGCGATCTAGGTTGGCTTGCGCTCCGGGAGTTTTTGATTAGAATTCCAGGCTATTTCCCCGTCCCTTTCGCCTGAGGAAAGCCGAGTCATGGAAGTCGCGGTCAAAGATCTCGTGTAACCGTTCACGGCGCTGAAAGAAGGAAAAGGAAAAGCCACAGATGAACCCAGCGCGGCCGTAAGGCCGCAACCAATAGAGTACCCGACGCGACTCCTTGCGGTAGATTGATGGTGATTTAAGTTCCAGCAATCCCCGCTAACAGGAGTCACGCCATGGATTCGTTTGTCACACGTCACGCTTCGGAAGTCAAGGGAACGTTGAGCGGTTTTGATCGAGTCCGGTTTCGGGGAACCCTCCGTTGGCTCGCCAACCTGAACGGGATGGGGACGTGGTTGAGTCACACAAGTGTGTTGCTGAAAGATTTTTAGGATTACGCGATTGTGTTGACCCATCGGATCAAAGAGGCCACGCAAGAACTGGCCGAGAATGCGGGGCGACCGGTGCGTTACTTGGCATCGAGCAGCTTGCGGAAGGAAAACGTCGCGCGAGACATCGCCGAGCGAGACGGCGTCACCGAGGGGTTGGTCTGCGTGCTGACAGCGGTCGAACCGTGCCACACATTTACAGTGGGCCCCAATCGGGAGGCGAAGAAGCTGGAACTTCGCTCGCACCCAGGCAAGTGCTTGCACCAATACTTTTATCTGATCGACCCGCAACTCGGCTGGCTGAACGTGCGTCTGCAGACCTGGTTTCCTTTTACGGTGCCTATTGTGATCAACGGTCGCGAGTGGCTTTCCCGAGAGCTCTGCCGCAAGGGAATTGATTTCGAGCGGCGGGAAAATTGCTTCACCGACCTCGGCGACGTCTCCCGCGCCCAAAAGGCCATGGATCGGCAATTGCGGACCGCTTGGCCACGGCTGTTGGACCGACTCGTGCGTCAAGTGCATCCCTCGCATCGCACACTCTTCGGCAAAGACCGTCTGCATCACTACTGGTCGGCCGACGAGACCGAGTGGGCAACCGACGTGATGTTTCGCTCGTCTCGCGAGTTGTCGGCTTTGTATCCGCGGCTGGTGCAGTATGCGATGACGACTTTTGGCAGCGGCGAGCCCTTGTCGTCGGCGAGGAGTTCCGCTTTTTGGGCAAGCGCAGCAGTGTCCAGCAATTCCGCAAAGCGGAAATGATCTCTCATCTCGGCACCCGACCCGAGGGAGTTCGGGTGAAGCATGCCCTGGATCGCAACTCGGTAAAAATGTACGACAAGCAGGAGTCGGTGTTGCGAATCGAGACGACCATCAACAACCCACGGCAGATGAAGGTTTTTCGGACTGCGGAAAACGATCCCGAGGGCCCTGAAAGCTGGCAAAAGCTTCGCAAGGGCGTGGCCGATCTGCATCGCCGGGCCGAGATTAGCCAGAAATCGAACGAGCGGTACTTGGAAGCCTTGTCGGCGGTGGACGCCGAGCCGACGCTGGCGGAAACTGCCGCCGAAGTCTGCCGACGGACGCGTTGGAAGAAACGGTCGGTTCGCGCGCTCAATCCGCTGGCCGACGACGACGCTCAGCTCCTCGAGGCGGTCAGCCGCGGAGAATTTGTGTTGCTGGGCTTTCGCAACCGCGATCTGCGCGGCCTCCTGTTCAGAGCCCCAGCGTCGGCAGACGTTCGTCGACGCCAGACGGCCAAGGTCACACGCATGATTCGGATGCTCCGCGCTCATGGATTAGTCCACAAGATTCCCAAAACCCATCGATACACCGTGAGCCCCAAGGGCCGCGAAACCATCGCCGCCCTGCTCGCCGCCCGCTCTGCAAATACCCAAGAACTCATGAAAATCGCAGCGTAAACAAAATACCTGCGCACGCTGCGAAGACTTTTACCGTTAGTAGTACAGATAAACACCGATTTCCTGGAGGGATTCGGAGTTTCCCTGCTACTTCTCCCCTCTTTCTTTTCGGCAATCGAATTCGGCTAAAAAACCCTTTCCTCATCTGCGTTTATCCGTGTTACTAACGATAAAAGTTGGCGAAGCGTGCGCAAGTTTTTTGACAGGATTTACAGGATCGTGAGACATTGAATTGATCCCGTCGATCCTGTAAATCCTGTCAAATTGCGTTTTTTGGTTGCGGCCTTACGGCCGCGCTGGGTTTATCTGTGACTTTTCCTTTTTCTTCTTTCAGCGCCGTGAACGGTTACGCTTTTTCGTATGCAGGAGGCCGATTCAAAAAACGGCCGCTTGAAATCAAAACTGCTTCGTCGTGTGTTGAATGAGCAAACATTTTCTTGTCTCGCATGCGAGACCTAAGTTCGGCTTTCGCATTTTTTTGCCCGCGAATGACGCGAATAAACGCGAATCAAGTTCTTTTATCCCGATTACGAGCGATCAGGCTCTTCAGAATTTAAGACTCCACATACTCATTTGCGTTCATTCGCGCTATTCGTGGGCAATCTTTCCTAGAAAAAGTGCGAAAGTCGAACTTAGATTCCCTTGCACGAACCCCTGGTGTATTGCTACACTAATACACATGTCCGCCCCACTCATCCCTTTCGAGATTCACCCTTCCTCGGGTGTGCCGATCTATCGGCAGCTTATCGACCAAGTCCACGCTCTCATCGCCGGTGGCCGCCTGCGCGAAGGCGACCTCTTGCCAAGCGTCCGCA
>JAADGD010000058.1 GCA_013152515.1 Planctomycetota bacterium | reverse complement strand
ACTTGGCGGTACGCTGTGAGGTGGACAGCTTTTCTTCGACAAAATCCGTGGTCATCGGTGAAATCCGTGGTTATAACCCTGCGCTGTAGTATTAGAGACTTCCAGCTTCTCTGCACATCAACCAAGATTTGACCCCAACGTCGATCAATAACTCATCCGTCACGGTAAATCCGAATTGCTGGTAAAAGGCGAGATTCGACTCTTGCGAAGTTTCCAAGGCGATCGTCTGTGACTCTCGGTCACAACGAGCAAGCATCTCCTCCAAGAGACGGCCTGCGAGGCCTTGGCCGCAGTATTCAGGGGCAGTTGCTAGGGCGAGAAGGTACCAATGGGGAGTGGGCGGATGGCGCTCAGCCATCCTTTGGAAGCAATTCCGGATTTCGTGAACGCGGCGACCATGCGCTCGCCTCATGTGAAAAGACTCAGAATACCGCTCCCAGCGCGATTGCGGCGGTGGGCTTGGCGGGGTCCAAACGGCAACACTTTTGCCGTCAATTGTGGTGACGACTCCGTCGCGAACACGAGCCTTCAACAAACGACTGAACTGTCGGACTACGCCCTGAGTTCTCCTCTTGCCATCCGGATAGATCCATTGAAGAAGTGGGTCGTTAGCCAGAACGCGCCCCAACAATGTCCCCAAGGCAGGGATGTCAACTGGCAAAGCGTTCCGAATGGGTTGAGAATAAGCATCGCTCTGCTTCGGCGTATCGACTTTATGGTGTGTTCGTTGCATAATCTCCCCTTAGATGCTGCCTTAGAGCAGTTTCTTCATGGCTTTTGCAAACGATTGCTAGCTTCGCCTAGTCTCGATCGACTTAAAGGGTACACTACAACGAACCGACCTGTAGACAGGTGACAGCCTAGTACTACAGCGCTAAGCTAAAAGCTGAGGACCACGGATAGCACTGATATTCACGGATGAAGCCTTGATGAAATGAATGGATGTTGTTGACAGTTCAATGCCCCAGCAGCGAACCTGTCAAAAGTCTCTAAAATCAGTGGTATCCGTGCAATCCGTGGTTTTTGACTTAGCACTGTAGTACTAGCGTAATGGTTAATATGCTAGTAGGCCGCTGGAATTCCCGAATTCGGACAACATCCTCATGGAATCTGCCTCCCCACGAAGAATCGCGCCTCTCGCCGCATCTAACAGTGGTGAAGAGGCAGTAGTGTGGACGGACGAAGAGGCTGCCGAAGTGGTTGAGGCTTGCAAAAGCGGTGATCCGCTTGCACAACGTCGCCTCTACGATGCTTCTCAAAAAAATGTGTATCGGTTGGTCGTGCGGATGGTTGGCTTGCAAGATGCCGCAGACGTTACGCAGCAAGTTTTCCTGCAGGCTTTTCGCAAGATCGGACAATTTTCGGGGCGATCGCAATTCGGTACTTGGATTTATCGAGTGGCTGTGAACGAGTCCTTGCAGCACCTGCGTAAAGTGAAACGGTCGCGAATGCAACTGTTAGAACAAGAACCAATGGATAGCGCCCCCAGTGGGCATGCGAGTATCGAAGATCAAGAAGTCCTTGAACGGGCACTTGCTCAGTTGGAGCCCGATTTGCGGTCGATCTTCTTGCTCCGCGAAATTGACGGATTGTCGTATGACGCAATTGCCGACGTCTTGGAAATACCGGCTGGCACGGTTGGCTCCCGGTTGAATCGGGCTCGCCGGGAATTGAAACAGTACCTTACAGAACTTGGTTGGGAGCCGTAATTATGAACTGCTCAGAAATCCAAGAACGCCTTTCCTCGTACCACGATGGCGAATTGTCCTCAGATGTGGCTGGGCAGGTTACTGCACACTTCGCAGGCTGCTCGACTTGCGCGAAAGAACTCACCTCATTTGAACAACTTTCTGAGCTATCGTGCCAGCTAGTCGATCCACAAGTTCCCAATCACCTCTGGGTCGAATTGCAATCGAAATTAGGCGGATCGACGGTTCCGAAAAATTCTCTGCCTGCAGATCAGCCGGCCTCTTTCGCTACGGCCTCTTTCGCTAAAAATCTTCCCATTTCTGGGAGGTTGTTCGCGCTTGCCGCGACGGTGTTGATCGCGTGTGGCATTGGGACGATCGCCTATCAGGCTTGGTATTCGGTTGAATACGAACACCTTGCGATCAATTTTGCCAATTACCTGGAGAAGTTTCCCGAACAACCAGACGTAGCGCAGCAGTTGCTTCTGGCAAAATACGACGGGCAGCCGATCACGCTGACTGAAGCCACAAAGAGACTCGGCTACGAGCCTCTTGCAGCCAAAGGACTGCCACCGGGATATTCCGTAGCAGAAGTTCATCTCCTCAAAATGCCCTGCTGTACTTGTGCCCAAATTCTCTGCATCAACGAGGCCGGCAATACGGTTGCCATTTTCGAGCACGTCGTTGACCAGCCTGTCTGGTTTGGTGATCGGCCTACCGAGGATTGCATTTGCCACGGCGTGCCTACTAGCATCAGGCGGGCAGGAGGCCGACTTGCTGCTACCTGGAAAGAGGGGAAACGACACATCACCCTCATCGGGGCAACAGACCTTGAGGAAGTGGCAGAATTCATTGGCCACTTTAAGGGAGTCGGTTCTGGCTAGAAAAAAGGACTTTGCAGTTCGCCTGTGAGGTTCAAAGATACTAAAGAGCCTATCCCAGAACCCTGCGGGAAGGTGCCAGCGGCCGTGAAAGCTGGCATTTCTATGAGGTTTTGGGACGTGCAGTAAAGGAGTTTGTCGCTGTTCGGAACGGATTCGCCTTCGAGAACTCGCCGAGGCTACAACAATCGAACTAGCGAACCAGCTCCCGGACCGCAAATTGTCTGGGTCGGCATCCGAAGAATGTGCGATTTCGCTACCGCATAGCTGGCTTTTGGGCCGAAACAAGAGACTTTTGTATAAACAACAGGGTTGAAACCCAAGGCAACACGTGTCGTCGCTCTGCGACTTGCCTAGATTCTACTTCTTGCAAATCACAAAAAGAAGCTATTTTTATATGGATGGGCGATATTACGCCGCGCGCGGCAGCGGCGCTTTCTTCCCCTTGAGCTGATACACATACGCCAACACCTCCGCCACCGCAGCGTAGCTTTCGTCGGGGACGGGGTGGCCTGGCTCGACCTCTTTGTAAAGTTGGCGGGCGAGCGGTTTGCGTTCGACGACGGGGATGTTGTGTTCCAAGGCGAGTCGGCGGATGCGTTGGGCGAGGACGCCGGCGCCTTTGGCCAAGACGATTGGCGCGACCATCTCGTCGGGCTTGTACTGAATGGCGATCGCCAGTTCGGTCGGGTTGGTCACGATCACGTCTGCCTGTGGCACTTTGTCGCCCATGCGGTTGAGTGCCATTTGGCGCTGCACGGCGCGGCGGCGGGCGATCATTTGCGGATCGCCTTGCATGTTCTTCATTTCGTCGACGACTTCCTGCCGCGTCATCTTGAGGTCTTGGTCGTGCTTCCACTTTTGGTATGCAAAATCAAACAACGCCAACGTAAACAACGCAATCCCGACCCACAACGCAGTCGTCAGCGCGAGGTCGATCATAAACGGTGCCAGCTCGCGGGCGGACAAGGCACTGGCAAACAGCACTTCTTCGTAATGTAGGTAGAGTACCGATGCCGCGACGATCGAGACGATCGCTACTTTGAACATGCCAAAGCCGAGCTTCATCGCACCTGACAAAGAGAGGATGCGCCCCAGTCCGCTGAGCGGATTCAATCGCTTGAGGTCGGGAGCTAATCGCTCAGGGACAAACAAAAAACCGACCTGAAACACACTGCTGAGCACGCCTGCAAGGGCCAACAAACCGACGACAGGCAACAGCGCGGTGCCGAGTGTCCGGATGAGCGTCTGCGACTGAGCAATGATATTTGTGCTATCAGCCGCCAGCGGTCCGACCGTGCTGAGCTGATGCCGCATCAACTCGCCCACCATGCGTATCACATTCTCGCCATACGTACGCAGCAGGAGGATGCCCACAATCAACAAAGCGGCCGAGCTGAGGTCTTGGCTGTAGGCAACCTGTCCCTGCCCGCGCGCTTGCTCCTTGCGATGCGGGGTAGCTTCTTGCGACTTTTCGCCCGATTGTTCGGCCATAAATCAACAACTCGCTAGCGAAGGTCGACCGATTGCGCAAGGGCAGCGCGAATAGTCTCGATGGCGGAGGTTGCTTCCAGCGGAAACGCCCAAACGATCGCGCCGATCGTGGTGAACAAACAGCCCAAAGTCAGCAGCGAATTCACGCCAAACCCAACCGCCAGAATGTTGATCTGTGGCATGGTGCGTCCAATCAGGCCCAACACCAACGTGGCCAACAACAGCGCCGTCATCGTGGGCGCGGCCGCGCGAATGCCCAACAAAAAACTTTGCGATAGCAGCGTTGTCAACGCTTCGACATAGGTCGTCCCGAGCGAACCTTTCCCAGGCGGCATCCAGACATAGGTGTCGAGCAACGCGTCCATCACCAGCCGATGCCCATCCAGCAAGACAAACATCGCCAGCGTCAAAAAATAAAACAACTGCGAGTAGACCGACAGGTTGCTATTGAGCGTGGGGTCGAACACATCGGCCAACGCCGTCCCGCCTAGCTGGCTGATAATCTGGCCGGTGAGTTGGATACCACTCAGCAACAACGTAATCCCAAACCCCAGCAACAAGCCAATCAACCCTTCGTTGGCCAGATACTTGGCATAGACCAACAAATGCGTCATGTCCGCCGGCGGGCTAGCAGCGAGCAGCGGCGTCACCAACAGCGAAATCGCCACAACGAGCAGCCCCTTTGCACGCATCGGAATGGCCGCGCTGCCAAAAATGGGCGCCGTCATAATCAGCGCCCCCACACGTGCCAGCACCAGCGTGAAGACGGCGAATTGATTGAACAACAGTGTTTCCAGCAACGACATTAGTATTTCAGCAGGTTGGCATGTTGGCGTTGGTGGCAACGCCAAATCATTCTCGACTATCCACCCACAAGCAATAATCTCAACAGAACAATACTCATAACGTTTGCGGGATATTTGAAATCAATTCGCGCGAGTATTCCAACAGTTGCGACAAGACCCAGGGCAGGGCGAGTGCCAGGGCAATGACCATCGCCACCAGTTTCGGCACGAAGGCGACCGTTTGTTCTTGAATCTGCGTTAACGCTTGCATCAATCCCACGAGTAATCCCACGATCATCCCGGCCAACAATACCGGCGCAGCAACAAGCGTCGCCATCAACAGCGCTTCGCGGCCAAGGTCTACAGCATCTTGTGGGGTCATGGTGGGTTTCTCCAAAGTCGCATCAGCTTATGGTTTTCTCCCGTTCCCTTACGGTCGGGGCTCGCCATTTTTTTGCGTTAGGCATGGCGTTGCGTCACATCAACACCGTAAAACTCTCCATCAGCATCTTGATCACCAACGTCCAACCATCGACCAGCACAAACAACAGCAGCTTGAACGGCAACGAGATCAACACCGGCGGCAACATCATCATGCCCATCGAAATCGTCACACTTGCGACGACAATATCCAAAATCACGAAGGGCAAATAGATTTGAAAACCGATCAAAAAAGCGGTTTTTAATTCGCTCAGCATGAACGCCGGTAACAAAGCTTGCAGCGGAACAACTCTTTTCTCGCTATCATCACCCTCGGGATAGTAAGCGTACTCGGCGTACAGTTCGCCTGTGGAAGGGTTGATCTCGCTTGGCATGTAGTTGAGAAACAGATAGACATCATCGGCGTTACCGGTGCGCTTGATTTGTGCCCCCATGAACCTGCGAAGCGGCAACGTGCCGCGGCTCCAAGCTTCTTCGAGGTTGATTTGCTTTTCGGTGTAGGGCTTGATGGCTTCGTCGTAAACTTCCGACCACACGGGCGTCATCAACAAAATGGTCATGAACAGCGCGATCGAAGTGATGACTTGGCTCGGCGGCAACTGTTGGGTGCCGAGCGCTTGCCGCAACAGTCCTAGCACGACCAAGATGCGAATAAAACTGGTGGTCATCAACAGCAGGGCAGGGGCCAAGCTGATCACCGTCAGCAGTAGCATCACCTGAATCGTCGAGGAGAGTCCTTCGGGGCTGGTCCACTGTTGCGGTCCGCCAATCCCACTGGGCAGCAACGACGAGATATTGGGTGCCGCAGGTGCTGGGGGCGTCGCCGTTTGCGCAACGGCCAACTCTGGTACCAGCAGCAAAGCAGACAGTACGAGCAGCGCGAAGATGGAGCGAGATGCGTTCATGCCCTACCTTGGCTAGTGTAGGAGGCGGTGGCTTGGTTGCCTAAGACTTCATTCCCTAAAAATCCGCTCGTCGGCTCTTCGGACAATTTTGCTAAAACATCTTGAAATTCGGCCGTCGTGCTGTGCTTGTGATTGCGGCGGCACAAACCGAGCATCCGCTGGACTTCGGCGGGGTCGGTGATTTCGGTGATCGGTGAGACGCCGTCGGGCGTGATCGCGACCAGCACCAGCTTGTTGCCAACTTGCAACAGATGCGCAAAATTTCGCGCCGCCAGTGGCACCCGTCCCAGCACGGCAACCGCCTCGCTCGGCAACGGCGAAGTCGGCTTCGGACCGCTACGGCGCAGCAACCATGCACAAGCTAAAAACAAACCAACGACAATCGCCAGCCCAGCCGCGGCGGTAGTCAACGATTCGATCTTCGGCATCGCAACAGCGTGTGCCCTTGGCGAGGACTTGGTGGCATCAGAACCGGTCGGCTTGGCGATTTGCTGGCGCGTTGGCGGTGCGAGCAAGCGAGGATTTTCCGAAACGGGCGATTGGAATTTCGCCGCAGACACGCCTGGATCGTTCTGGATTTTTTGAGGTGTTGCCGAATGTGAAGCACGATTATAAGCGGCCAGCACACGATTCTCGCCTTCGGCAAAGGCTGCTTGGGTACAGAGCGAAAGCAAGGCAATAGCCAGTGCCGCGCGCAGAAGTTTCAGATTGCTGAGTAAGCTGACCATCGCACATCCGTCGAGCCGAAAGGGCAGGGTGCTAGCAAAAAAAATGCCGGCCCTGCGAAGAGCAGCTTATAGGAAATTTAGCGGGGTGGTGGCCAGATCAATCGTAGAGCAAGAAATGTGCTAGCAGCAGTGAAATGACCAATGCACAAGCCCCAATGACCAAAACAAAATTGCGCTAGCACTTCTCTGTTTTGGTCATTGGATATTTCTAGGCGACAGCATTCTCGCCTTCGATTAGCTCTGCAACGCGAATGCAGAAGTTGTCGTTGAGCACGAGTACTTCGCCACGAGCGACGAGGCGGCCGTTGACATAAATGTCGGCCGGGTCGCCTGCGAGCTTGTCGAGCGGTACGACCGCTCCTTGCCGGAGCTTCAAGAGTTCTTCGAGCTGCATGTGAGTCCGTCCTAACTCGATCGTCATATCGAGCTGCACATCACGCATCAGTTCGAGGGTTGCTGAGTCGGTATTCGCAGCCGTGCCGCCAAACTTTTCAAAATCGAAATTGCGGATCCCAGGCGGCAGTACCGTTTGCGGCTCGGCCTGATCAATCGATTCAAGGGCTTGCTCAGCTTTGTTAAGCAGCAGCTCAATATCGTTCGGCGAAACGGGAGATGCGCCGGCAGGCGGGGCAGCCACTGCGGTCGCGACAGGGGATGCCTGTGCGACTGGAGCAGCAGGCATGGCACCTCCGTTGAGCAACGCTTCGATCTCGTCTTGGTCGACCGAGGAGTCATCTTCCTCGGGTGCCGCTGGCTCGGGTTCAGGCGGCGGAGCTGCTTCCCCTCCGGGGTTTTGCGCTTGGCGCAGCAGGGCCTCGATTTCGTCTTGGCCTACTTGATCAGAATCATCTGCCATCGGAATCCTTTCCGGAGGTGAATGGCGAATGACAAAGCACGAATGACGAATGTCCCACGAAACAGTTTTCGGATTTCGTCATTCGTGCTTCGTCATTCGCCATTTCCTAGCGTTCTTCAAATGAGAACTTGCTAAATATCGCTTCATGCAATAACGGTTTGCCTAAGGCGCGGTTGGTTTTCTCTAATATCTTCCGTTTGATCAAGCCCAACGTGGGATCGGTCAGATCGGTCATCTCGGTTCCCCGTAGCGTGACCAACACTTGTTCACGAATACGTTGCTCGTTGGCGCTGAAAAGATCAATGTATTCGTTTTCTTCGTCTGCTAGCACCGTGGCATAGAGATCGAAATCAACGTTGGTGCTACCGCCGGTTTTGGTGTTGTGGCTCAAAACATGAAAAGTCCCCACGAGGACTTCGGTCATCTCGCCTGCTGCTAGCAAAGGATTCTCTTCTTCACCCTCGGTCTCTTTGGAGGTGCCGGTCTCGTCCTCTTCTCCCAGGTTCGCAGCAGCCAGTTTGGCAGCGATCTCGGCAGTTTCGTCTGCCGAAGGAATAATCATCGAGGCGGCGGCCAATTGCAGCAATACAATCACCGACACAAAGGCGACTGCCTTGAGCAATGTCATCAGACCGGGGCCTTTGGCTGATTTTTCTGGTTTTTCGCTGCCTTCTTCTGCCATGATTTTTTTCCTCTCGCGTTCTCAATTTTCTTGAACACGATGTGACCTGTTGTTCCAAGTGGCGTTGCCGCCAACGCTAATCTTTTCACCCTTCACCCTTCACTCTTCACTCTTCACCCTTCACTAGCTTCCATCCAAATCTTGAACTCTTTCATCCCACATCAGAATTTGTACTCGCGAATTTCTTTTGAGACGTTCGGGATCAACACCGTTGTAAAGCGGTTCTTCGGCTCCAGCACTGCTCAAGCGGATGCGGCTGGGGTCGATTCCTTGCTTGACCATAAATTCCATCGTGCTTCGGGCGCGCTCGTAGGCCAAGTCCCCGAGGTCGCGGAAGCCGCTTTCTCGGTTGACAGGTCGCCGGCTCGTGTGCCCACGGATTTCTATCTTTTGTGGTTTCCCATCAACCTGTTCGATGATACTCATCAACGCACGTTTGTTCGCTTCGGAAAGTTCAATCGCTTGTTCGCCGAAGTAAACCTGACCGCCCACCGACGAATCTTCACCCGGTCGAACCACTTGTACCTTTTCGTTTTCGCCAGTCACTGCTTTGTTTTCTTGACCGCCGTTGTTGAGGCCCTTCTTCTTGGCACGGCCCATGCTGGCATTCCATTCCATCGTCGAGTTGCGCGGTCGAAAACTGCCCGGCACCAACGTCATCGCCGACATGTCATGCCCCATTTGCTCGCGTAGCGCTTCTGCAACGGCCTGAAATTTCTCGTCCTGCTTCATCTCGCTCATCGAAACGAGCATGATGAAAAAGGTCAAGAGCAACGACATCATGTCGCCGAACGTCACTACCCACTCGGGTATTCCAGGATCTGGTTCTTCTTCGATGGCCATTTTTTCGTACTGAAAAAGCTATCAGCGATCAGCTTTCAGGTTCAGCCAAAATGGAGTAATCCGCTGGCTGACCGCTGAAAGCTGACGGCTGAAAGCTTCCCTACGCTGCCTCCTTCGCTGCTCGCATTTTTGGCGGGATAAACGTATTCAACTTTTGCTCGATCACGCGTGGGTTTTCGCCCGATTGGATAGCCATGATGCCGCGGACGACGATTTCCATCACTAACAGCTCTTGTTTGTTGATGAAGCCCAGCTTTTCGGCAAAAGGAAGGAAGACCACATTCGAGGCGATTGCACCGTACATCGTTGTCAGCAACGCCACTGCCATACCCGCACCAATTTTTGACGGATCACTCATGTCGCCGAGCATGATCACCAGTCCCATCAACGTGCCAATCATACCAAATGCTGGGGCAAACCGACCCATGCAGTCGTGCAGTGCCTTACCGTCACGATGGCGCGTGGCGACCGCGTCGAGTTCGGTTCGCATGATGTCTTCCATCACCTCGGGACGTGTGCCATCGACCGCCATTTGGATGCCAAGCACGACAAACGTGTTTTCGATATCGCCCAACCGACCTTCCAATGCCAGCAACCCATCTCGTCGGGCGGTTTCAGCCAAGCTAACCAGCTCTTCGATCAACTTTGGCAGCGATTCACTCTTATTGAAAACAACTCTCAGCGTTACGGGGATAACATTGAGGAAACTTTTCATGGGAAACGAGATCAACCCTGCCGCGAGTGCACCGCCGATCACCACCATCAACGAAGGATAGTCAACAAACGACATCAGGCTGCCACCACCAATGATGATGGCACCCAATATCAGCCCTAAGGCCAGCACGACGCCAAGTACAGTTGCGATATCCATCGGTTAGTCAATCAAAGTCGCTAGAGTAGTTTTTCATAGTGGCACGCCTCTCCGAGTCGTGAGTATTCGCAAGTCTCTCTAAGGCATCGACTCACGACTCGGAGAGGCGTGCTACAATACGTAATCCATCAGACAAACATAGCTTTGCCTCGCCGCCGATGATGACTATTTACGTCAAGCTGCACCGTAAATTTCGGCCTACGATGGTCACCATCCCTACAACCGGTCGCCTAACTCGCACAATCTTCAGGCACCAGCCGTTTGTTGCGTTGATAGTCGATCGTCCGTTGCAACACTTCGTCGGGCGTTTCGCCGACGACAATACGGTCGTTGGACGTCAACGTAATAAACGTATCAGGCCGTTGTTCGACGTATTTAATGAGGTCGGCGTTAAGGATAAAAGCCTCGCCATCGAGCCGCGTGAGTTTGATCATTTATCGAGTTCCTTAGAAAAAACGAACGTGTTAGCGTCGCCTTCCTAGGCGATCACCACTCAGCGTCAGACTACTTCTACCGGCTCAAAGCCAACAGTTCATCCAATAATTCCTGCGTCGCGGTGATTACTCGCGCGCCGCCACGATACTGGGTCGACGCCAGAATCAATTCAATCAGGTTCTGGCCAATGTCGGTATTCGATAGCTCGACCGCACCGGCAGTGAGTGTGCCAATGCCGTCAGCACCTGGAACACCTTTGATGGCCACGCCCGAGTTCACGCCGATGTTAAACAAGCTGTCGCCCACCTGCTGCAAGCCGCCGGCGTTCGCGAAACGGGCCATCACCATCTGCCCCACGGTGCGCTGTGTGCCGTTACTGAACTGGCCTTGAATCGTGCCATCGTTGGTAATAATAAAGTCGGTCAATACACCGGGCGGAAAACCATCTTGGCTGGAGAGATTGAGCGTGCTGATCGGGTCTCCTTGGGCGTTGGTTTCTCCTAATGCCTTGATCTGGCTAAAGTCGAGTTCGACTTCGAGAGGCGATTCCGAGGCCGTGACATTTCGCAGTATGCTGACTCGACGCTGGTCGCCGGGAATCAAATCCCCGTTGGCATCAAACCGCAACAAGCCATCGCCGATGACGGTATCGACGCCGCTGCCGGCAAAGGGTTCGTTTTCGCCACTGGTGGCGTACCAACGATAGACGGTCTCGTTTGGTTTCTTTTCTTCCAGCACGGTCGTGATTCGTACATTCAGCGGCAAACCCAGCGAGTCGTAAACGATCATCTCGGTCGTGGTTCCGGGACCATCGGCTAACTGTGTCTCGTTGAACGTAAGTGGCAATGTCGTTGCATCACTTCCATCGGAAGGTTCCATTCTGAAAGCAGTTAAGGGTACTTCGACAGCATTTTCTTCACCCAGGTTGCTGGTAATGACAATCTGACCGCCGAGGAGACTCACACTTCCAGCCGTCGGAAACGGCGTGTCCTGCTCGCTCGACTGCGTGTCGATGCCGAGGGTCTCGCGGATGAAAGTCATCAGCTCGAGGACATCGGTGGTGGGAGTGATCGCTAGCTCTTTCGGATCGACATCAGAACCATCTTTTTGTGCCGAGAAGGTCAAGGTGCCCTCTTTGAAAAAGCTGTCGACGTAGGTTTCACCCACTCGTATGACCAAATCGACAAGTGGCGTGCTTTCGATAGATTCTGGGCCGTCTAGATCGACCGGGATATTGATCGACTGCAGCGTGGCATCATTGGCATTATCTACAAAGCTGGTTGCCGATGCAGCGATATCACCGGCATGGATGCGCAGAAACTCCGTATTGCTGTCGGACAAATTCCGATAGATACGGACTTGAGTAAAATCGGCGGACGGTGGGTCGACCTGTGACAAGTCGATTCGTACTCGTCCTCCAGGGGCGGAGAGCGAACGTGTGCCAATGCGTGCCGTGGGACGTGTTTCGACCTGGCTAATCGGATCGTAGTAGCTCACGTAGTAGCTGTAGCTGCCAGGATCGATGAGCTCGTCATCCATTACCGTCTGAGTATTGAAGGGTGCACCATCGGCGGTTTGATCGGTGTAAGTTGTGTCAACATTATTTGCAATCGTGGTTATGGGATAGAATGTATTCCCGCTCGCTTCGGTGCGATAGATTCTACGCTCGACCCAGGGGCCCGTACCGGTAGGGATATTATCGATTTGAATTTCGCCCAAGCCGGGATTGTTGATGACATAATCTGCAGAAGGAGCACTCTCTTCGCCATTGCTATCTAAGAAGGTAAAACGATAAGTGACTGTGCCTGCTCCTGGACCGGCACTGCCATCATTGGCTGGAATGTCGCTCAGGAGAGAGATATTTGGTGGTTCTGCTTCAGGGAAATCATTGATGTCAAAATCTTGTCCTGCCGCCGCCTGAGGTTGGGCAACCGTGCCGTCACCGAGGACGATCGACGTCGAGACCGAGGGCGTCGCACCGATATCAACTGACGGATTCAACACGCCGCTGAACGACGCGTTGGCCGTTGCTTGACTGACACGCTCTTTTCCGAGTGGGATGGTGAGCGGCTGCAAGTTATTCAAATTTTGCTGCAATACGAAATCATCGTTCACCCCAAAGCCCAACACCCGCTGTCCCGTAGCCGTGACGATCTCGTTCTCGGCGTTGAGTTTTAATTGGCCGTTACGCGTGTACAATTCGCCATTGCCCGCTTGAACGACCAAAAAACCATCGCCCTGGATCGCCACGTCAAGTGGGTTCGCGCTGATTTCAATGGTTCCTTGGGTGAATTTCGTCGAAATTTCGGCGACTTTCACGCCGAGGCCAATCTGACGAGGGTTGGTGCCGCCCGAGTTGGTGCTGGGCGCGGAACCGATACTGAGTGTCTGCAAAAATTGTGTCGCAAAGACGACACTAGACTCTTTGAATCCGACCGTTTGCGAGTTGGCCACATTGTTACCGACCACGTCGATCGTAGCTTCGGCCGCTTGCAAGCCTGTGAGGGCGGTCGTTAAGGCTGATTGAAGACCCATGATTTTTCTCCCATTCCAATAATGTTTGATTGAAGATGTTTGATTGAAGATGCTTTTTTGACATCCTCAATCTCACATCAAATATCTTAAATCTGTCTCTGTGTCCTCTGTGGCAATACTTCTATTTTATCGGTGGTAATACTGTTGGTTACTTCTTCGGTGGTCGAATCTCGCCGACGCTGTTCAGGGGCACGGTCACCTTGCTCGCAAAATCGACTTTTTGGACTCTGGCGGTGAGCGTTTCGCCCCGGTTGGCGTCGGAAAGGCCGTCAACGAACACGGTCGCTTTGCCATTCGGGATCGTCCCGACCAGCTTGCGATCTCCGTCGTCGGTGCCATCGGTACGGTAGATTCTCTTTTCGGTGCTTGTCTCGGGCAAATTGTTGAGCTGGATAGTCCCCTGGAAATTGGTCAGGTCGTTGGTGTGGGCGTCGATTTCTGTGCCAAAGAGGACGCCGGTGTCGCTTTCCCAGACGACTTCATAGGTGTAATTACCCGACTCGATCTCGCCCGGTTCGTCGGCGGCACTGGCCGCCGATTCGATCGCAAGGTCAAGAGTTGGCTGGCCATTGGTGATCGTCACAACACGCACGTTGCCCGACACACGCTCGCCATCGTCATTCAAGGCGACCACATCGGCGCCGATGAGATTGGTGGCACTGCTGATGTTTTGCCCCAACAGCACCGAGTCGAGCGTCTCGGTAAGCGATTCAGTCGCGCCGACTTCGCGGATTTGGCCGATCTGCGCAATCAACTCGGCATTATCTAGTGGGTTGAGTGGATCTTGATTCTGCAATTCGACAATCATCAGATTCAAGAAATCACTCATGTCAAGTTCGTTCAGCGAATTGTTCTTGCCGAACGCCTGATTACCGGCGGGGGCGCTGTTGACGTTGGGGATTTGAGTCATGAGTGGTTGGTGGTTGGTTGATAGTGGTTGGTGGTTAGCTATTTGTCATTAGTGAATAGTCAATTATTATTTGTCAGCCGCAATGCTTTGTATCCCATGCTTTTTTTCGATGACCGAATTCAAACTCTAAATGCGACACTTGCCTTCGTCGCACACTAGGATGGCGAGGAAAAAGCAACTTCTCCACCGAACCGTCCCGGCGCGCCGGGACGGTTCGGAGTTTCGCTACGTGTCGCATTTGAAGCTTGAATTCGCCGATGACCAATGACTAATGTCAAATAACTATTGGGGAATTCTTACCGTTTCTCGAATGATTCTGAATAAAACGAATTGCCTCTTATATCCTCACATCCAGCCCGCTTGCTGTGACAGGCTGCACGGAGTTAGATTCTGTTGCTAGACTTGGGGCTTGTTCACGTCTCGAAGGCTGATTATGCGAGGAGCGCGCTCGTCTAGTTTGTCGGTCCTCGGCGTCAGGGTTCTCTGCTTGCTGCTGGCCTTCGCGACCGACGTCGACGTCGAATTTTTCGATACGGATTTCTTGTTCGGCTAGTCGTTCGCGCAGCGCCGGTAAATTGTCGAGCAACACCGCGCGTGCCGCAGCAGTTTCGGTTTCGAGGCGCGCGGTCAGGACGCCTTCGTTCATGACGATGTTGATCCGCAGCGTGCCCAACTCAGGCGGGCTGAGCCGCAATTGAATTTGCCCATCCCGGTTTTGAGCCGAACGAATGGCACCACCGACGCGTTGTACGAACCGTGCGCGATCGACGGTTGGCGTTTCGGTATTAGATGTTTCCGCTGCTGTACTGGCTGCATTGGCTGCCTTGCCTGCCAACGAATTCCCGAGTGTACGACCCGCGGCAGCCACAGTTTCGGCAGTCGAAGGTGCTGACGAATTGTGCGAATTGGCGGTTGATTCCGAAGCGTTGTTGAGGTTGGCCAGGGCGAGTTCGGCGTCGGTCGCTACTGCCAACTCGTTGGACGCGGCTGTTGTTGTTGTCGACGCGGGTACTTCAAATCGGCCCTTGTCTGTTTGAGGAGAACTCTCGGCAGCGTCTGCCTCCGGCAACGACTCCGAAAGAGCGTTCGACGAGTGTTGCCCGGCAGGTTGCTGGGGGTTTTTTGACACCGAAGTGGATGTCGTCGAGGATTGAGCCTTTTTTGCTTCACCCTCAACAGCCGTGGCGGTCGTGGCTTGGCTAGTTCCTGGGTTCAAGGACGCTTTGGTATCACCGCTTTCCACCTCCGCCTCGACGCTCACTTCACCGACATCGCTTGCGGTTTCGCCCAC
The DNA here is from genome assembly GCA_013152515.1 of Planctomycetota bacterium. GTDB lineage: Bacteria > Planctomycetota > Planctomycetia > Pirellulales > Lacipirellulaceae > Bythopirellula. The sequence continues at coordinate 2,220 of JAADGD010000058.1, read as the reverse complement.
CACACCTTCACCAAGCAAATCCGACTCAAGCGCAGCGCTTTCGATCCCCGTAGACGATGCAGCAGTTTCGCTGGGAGCTTCATCCAAAGAGGTCGGAGATTGGTCACTTGATTGCTGTTGGCCATCCGTCAACGAAGTTTCAACAACACCTTCGGCATTCACCACCTGCTCGGAAGCTGCGTTAGCCTCCGCCTGGGGCGCCAAAGCGGCAGCCGAAAGCGTGACTTCGTCCGTCGGTTCTTCCGGGGGCTCCTCGGTAGCCTCGGCGGACGTTTCTGATGATTCAGCCAACGATTCAGGAGTAGTAGTCGGTTCTTGTTCAGTCGTCGAGGCTTCTTGCTCACCCGCTTGAAGCTCCCGTGGCTCGTCTTCCTTGGACTGGACAGTTTCACTGGATCTTTTTGTCGTCGGCAATTTCGGTTCGACAGCATCTGCAGCACGATCCAAAAGCGCACGAAATAGCTCCTTATCGGCAGAACCCGATTGCGAAGACCCGCGTCCCGAGCGTGCCGGGGTCGTAATCTGTGAGGTCGTTATCTGAAAGAGTGGATCGATGGTCGTACTATTCATGCCGGTTCCTTATGAACGCAATGCGTGTCAGTTGGTGTTCTGATTCATCTCTTGAATCTTATTGTCTATAAATTTCGCTTCCGAGCCGCCCGTCAACATTTGCTGCTCAATTTGGAAGACGGTCTCGATTTCTTCTTCCGAAACAAAAGTCGCTAATATTTTCGTGCGTTTTGCCGGATTTAGTCCATTGAGCAATTCGATGACAATATCCATTTGATCTTGATCGATCATTTTCATGATCAACTGCTTCGTTTTCTTCGGATTAAGATTCTTCCACTGGTCACGAACACCGGCGATTCCAGAAGCGAGCGATTCTTCTTTTTTGTTGGCTAAAAATTGCTTGACTTCTTCGCTGAATTTCTCGAAATGCGCCAAGCTGTTGTTCAGCGCGGTTCGCTCGCTACGGAAGATCTCGATGTTTTTCTCAATGTCATCTTCCTTCGCCTGAAGATGCAGAAGAGCCTTTAGCATCTGCTGATGTCGATCGGCAAAGGACGTTTCTTCGGGAGGAACATCTTGTTGGTCGGTCTGATTGGCCGCAGCGATTTCGTCTAAATCCACACCATGAATGAGCGAGACAATCTGAAACATATTTTCGCTGTCGAGCGTTCCATTCTGACGCAAATACCCATAGCCGGCGGTCAAGGTGATGACCGTCGCAACGCAAAAGTAGCCAATCAGCGGAAACAGAATACGAATGAGAGCACCCATCAGAGATCAACCTCCTGTGGTCGCGAAGCGATTTCGTCCATAATTTTTGCTTCTGCGCGCATCGCTGAACTACGATGTGCGTCGAGTTGCCGTTCACAGAGTTTCTCGAGTACACGTACTTGCTGGTCTGCTACGACCAACGCCAAACGACGTTTCTCGATTTCACTGGCTAGCATCTTCGATTGCTCTTGAATCGTGGCTAGCTGACCTTTGAGCGTAGCGGAGTATCGCTGTACGTCCAAAAGTCGATTGACGTCGGTCGTGCCTGTTTGCAGCGTGTTGCGATGCACTTGCTGTAGCTGTGCCTCTTCCGCATCAAGGGCATCGGCTTGTTCGTCTAGCAAGCGTTCCGCCTGATACGCCTCAGCCAGCTTCGACCGCATCTCGTCGCGATGAGTTTCGCGGAGTTTCTGGAGAGTCGCTAATCGAAAACGGAATTTTGCCATAGGAAAGTTTTGTCCTGGAAGGACGTTTGATAATAGCCCAGCGATTTATCGCTGGGTTACCGAACGGAAAATTAGGCAGTCCTGTAGGGACGGCTGATGGTTCACTTCATAGTTTCGATTCGTTTTCCTGGCGGTAATTCAGTCGTCCCTACGGGACGAGGATACGATTACGGACATTCCCAGCAGTAAACTGCTGGGCTATTATCAAGCGTCCCTCCGGGACAATCTGACGTAGTGCCTTCGGGACAAAAGGACGCGTGTCTATACGATTTCTAATTGCCGGTGGTTATCTGTGAATTCAGTTGTTGTGCACACTTCTGAGCTAGTTGCATTACCGCCTTGCGAACTTCCGCGATACTGCTTTTTTCGTCGACTTGTTGCCGGAGTAACGTGTTGATTTCCTCTTTCATCGCCACCGCAACGTCGAGTTCGCGGTTCGTACCCTGGCGATAGGCACCGATCGAAAGCAAGTCCTCGTTCTCTTGCAACACCG
>JAADGD010000309.1 GCA_013152515.1 Planctomycetota bacterium | reverse complement strand
AGGTTGGATTGACCTCGAACTATTGACCTCGAACTAACGAAGTAAAATAGCAGCCATTCTTTAGGATGTAAACATCCCCCCCAAGCGGTTACGGCAAATAGTGGTGATGCTATCATTGCTTGTAGGCCGGGGTCCCGGCGCGCCGGGGCGTTTGGGCTTGTTCCGGCCTCCATTTGGATAGACACAAATGCCCGCAAGCGAACCCATGATCTTGTGATAGCACTATTTTTTTGGCCCAAGATGAAGTATCTACTTGTCATTATCGTGAAATGCGTTACATTTTCGCACCAGACTTGCATCCTTCCGTTTTGGCCGCGTGACACGGCCTAGTTAGCCCAAGGAGTGATTGAGGCCACCCCGCCAATCCATCAAAAATTCTGGCGGGGATTATGAGATAGGGAAATCGATCTGACAAAAACCTGGAGTGATCCGGCTCGTTTGTTTGCCATTTGTGGTTCACTCTTACTCTGTGGAACAGAGTCTAGGGGTATGTCAGCTTCGCCTCGCAGTCATTGCATTCGGATGTCATTGGGCATTCGGCTATTATTGGATTCGAACGCGTGCCAAGGAAGGTCTGCTGTTGACAAGCTTCTTGAGTAAGAGTGGCTTGTTTCAGTTGTTCTACTTGCCTCGTCTCGAGACAGAGATCCAAGGTCGGTGATCCAAGATTTGCCGCGTTGGGAGCAGTTGTTCCACGAGGTATCTTCGTTGCGAAGCTGTTGGTCGATGATCGTTCTCTATTTCTCCTCGGTGTCACAATTTCTTTGGAAGTCATGAACGACTTGCGAAAGCATGTCGGAAAGGGAGTGCGAAGTGATTACCAAGCCAATGATCGGCGTGAATGCAGACTATCGAGCAGCTCAAGGAGATTCCCCAGCGTTTTCTTATGTCGCCTCGGGGTATTTCGATTCGATCTTAGATGTCGGCGGTGTGCCTGTGATGATTCCGCCCTACAAGACCGAAGAAGATATTGATGTGGTCCTCGATCGCCTCGACGGTGTGCTGTTCATCGGCGGTGCCGATCTCGACCCGCGCCGCGATGGCTGGATGCTCCATCCGACGGTCCGTTGCCAAGACCCGCGTCGCGAATCTTTCGACCGGTGCCTCGCTCGCAAAGTGGCCGAGCGTCGGCTGCCTGTGTTTGGCATTGGTGCAGGGATGCAGTTGTTGAACGTCACGCAAGGTGGCAACCTGTTTCTGCATATTCCTGAAGATTTGCCGACCGCTTTGCCGCACCAAGATCCACTCGACCCGGCTCATCGTCACACGCTGGAAATTGCGGCTGGCTCGCTGATGGATCGTGTCTACGGCGATGGCGAGTTGCGCGTCAACAGCATGCACCACATGGCGGTCGACGAAGTCGCCCCAGGCTTCCAGGTGACTGCCCGTTGCCCTGACGGAGTCGTCGAGGCGATCGAAAGTACGATGACCGACTGGTTTGCGTTTGGCACACAGTTCCATCCTGAAACCGATACCGCTTCGGCGCTCGACGTTCGCATTTTCGAGGAGTTCCTCGCCGGCGTTGCCGAGTTCCAAGGAGCGATGCAGTTGGTCGCTTGACCGCATTCTCGAGTAGAGAGGAAACACTCGATCTCCCCGCAGAGATCGAGCGTGAGGCCGCTCGACGGATGCGAGCGTGAGACCCTGGGCTTGGCGTCGGCCGGAGGTCGACGCCAAGCCTGTTTTTTTACCCGCTCATCTCCGTTCCCAACAGCTTCAAGAATTCGCGCATCCAGGCGGGGTTTGCTGGCCAGGCGGGGGCTGTGACGAGGTTGCCGTCGACGCACACGCTGTCGAGTTTGTCGCTGGGTTCGTCCCAAATCGCGCCAGCTCGTTCCAATTCGGGACGTAGGCTGGGGTAAGCTTGGCAGCGACGGCCTTTCACCACGTCGGCGGCGGTGAGCAGATAGGCTCCGTGGCACGTAACAGCGAGCGGTTTTTTTGTTTCGGCAAAGTGTCGTACGATTTTCAACACGCGATCGTCGAGCTGCAAGTACTCTGGCGAACGCCCGCCTGGAATAACGAGCCCGTCGTAGTTTGCGGCCTGCACGTTGTCCCAGTTGACGTTGATCGAAAAGTTGTGTCCACGCTTTTCGGTGTAGGTTTGGTGTCCCTCAAAATCGTGGATCGCGGTCACCACCGTGTCGCCCGCTTTTTTGCCAGGCGAGGCGGTATCGACGCTACGGCCTGTCATCAGCAAAATTTGCAGGGGCACCATCGCTTCGTAATCTTCCACGAAGTCGCCGACGAGCATTAAGATTTGTTGGGTAAGCATGAGGGCATATTTCCTTGAAAAATTAGGCCTTTATGGTTTTCTTGAGTCTGTTCTTCCAGAAAGAATATCCAATGGAAGTGAGCGTTAAAATCGCAATAAGGATGCCGATCACCATTTCGACAGGTCGATTATGTTCAATAATCTTCCCGGTTGTGATGTCGAAGACAACCCGCTCGCCCCAGCGAGTTTCGACAGTATAAGTTAGCTCGTCGGCATCGAAGGTTTCCTGCTCGCAATTGAGGTATTGCTGGGTGATGTATTGCTTAATCCAAGGGAAAGAAATCAAGTCCAAAAAATTGTAGGTAGCAACAATCCGACCATCGACTGAAAAATTGGCCACGTCTGCTCGCCATCCTGGATTTGACAAGGTCGATTCTTCCGACCATACGCCCGGAAATACGGCATACCGTCCATCCTTTGAGAGGTAGGGCCGTCCGTAAGTCCAGGACGAGAATTCCCACACGATCTTGAAAGTGCCATCGTTGTGGTATAGTCCATTGACAGGATAAAGTGACCGCAGTCGCTTGGCTTCTCGCCCCTCTTCAGTTTCCTTCCAGTCTTCTTCCCAAGTTCCCTCTTCTTCAGAATTAGTCCATTCTAATCGATACTCTTCATCACTGGGCACCATGACAAGCACATACTGTCCGTCGTAGTACTCATGAGTCCAGGCAACAAGATCAATTAACCCCGCATTACAAGTTGAACTGCTTGACAGACAAATGAGTAAAATAATGCAACTCAGACGCAATATGTTCGAGTGATTCATCCCCTGTAGACATCTCCAGCTTCGAATCCCAGAAAAATCCATGCTACATCATACCTGTAAAAATTCCGGCATCCGCTGCACCACACCTTCTTTGGTGACGCAGGCGATGGTGCTTTTTCCTTCGGCGAGTAGTGTCTCGTCGCGGAAGACTTGGTAGCTGTGGTCGAGACGTGCGGGAGTGGCTCGCTCGACGGTGGTCACCAGCCGCAGCGTGTCGCCAAACTTGGCTGGCAGGTGGTACTTGCCGCTGATGCTGTGGACCACCAGATAGATGCCATCGCGCTCGAGGTCGGCATAGTCGTAGCCGTGGGCTTTGAGCATTTGCACTCGCGCCAGCTCGAAGTACTGAAAATAATTGGCATGGTGGACGATGCCCTGGCCATCGGTCTCGTAGTAGCGGACATCAATTTCGATTTCGTGCTGCATAATTGGTCTAAGCGGGCTGGCGTGCCGTGGGGAGTGGAACGGATCGAGAATCGGCTCATCGTAGCCCATTGTTCTGTTTAGGCCCAGCGGGCGGGTGAAATACGTTGCAATTACGTTGCGAGAACCCTATACTGGCACCCGCTTTAGGAAGATACAGCAGAACGATGCCAGCGGGGACGATCCAAAGGAGTCCATCCAGGGAAATACCATGATGCACGAAGACGAAAACTTGGGCGGAAGCTCGGACGGGGGGCCGGAGGGGGGCGATTTCTCTGGCGGTGGCGGTTTTTCGGGAGACGAAGGTGCGGGTGTCGGTTTCGCCACGATGCGTGGTCGCGACTATCCCTCGATTCGTCAGTTTACGGTGTTTCTCGAAAACCGTGTTGGCCAACTTCTTGAAGTCGTCCGCCGGTTCGAGGGCAGCAACGTACGGATCGTCGCGCTGACGATCTCGGACTCGACAGAGTGTGCCGTCGTGCGGTTCTTGCTCAACGACCCCGAAGCGGGACGCGAAGTCCTCGAACGAGCCGGTTTGGCCATCGTCGAATCCGACTTGATCGGCGTGGAACTCCCCGACAGCCCGCAGCCGCTGCTTCAAGTTTGCACGGCCCTGCTACAAGCCGAAATCAACATCTCTCAGGTCTATCCGTTGCTTTCGCGCCCCCACGGCAACCCCGCGGTCGCACTCATGGTCGACAACATCGAGATGGCTCTCGATACGCTTACCAACAAAGGTTTTTCTCCTCTCAACGAAGATGATCTGAAAGATTACGAATAGGCAATGAGTTGCGAGTCGTGAGTCGCGAGTCGTTGGCTAACCACATTTTTTCCTTCCGCCTTCCTCCTTCTGCCTTCCTCCTTCGACCATGCCCATCCCCGTCACCTGCCCCAGTTGTCTTACACGCTTCAACGTCGGCGATCAGCATGCCGGCAAGACGGGGCCTTGTCCGAAATGTAAGAAGCCGATCCTGATTCCCGAGGCGGGCGAGGAAATCATCATCCATGCTCCCGAACTGGAAGCGGGTGCCAAAAACGCTGCGGGCCGCAACACGCTCAAGCCGCTCAAACGCAAGGAAGCCAAGTTCAGTCTGAACATCACGATCGCCACGGTCGGTCTCGTGTTGTTGAGCATTGCGATCGCTTGGTTGTTGGGCCAAAGCGATTTGGGCGACAACCAAATCTGGGCGTTGGCGGGTGGTGCCATCGTCCTTGGCCCATTGCTCGCCTACGCAGGCTACACGTTCCTCCGCGATGACGAATTGGGCATCTACGAAGGTAGTAGCGTGATCATTCGGTCAATCAGTTGCGGCTTGGTTTATGCGTTGATGTGGGGCGTCTACATTTTTGTGGGCTCCAATTTTTTTGGTGAAGAATCCTTCGCCGAAGGGCTGGAAATGGTCCAAATCGCTGGACTCTGCCTCCTCCCGCTCGGCATCGGGGCTTTCACGGCCTTGGTCTGTTTCGATTTCGATTTTCTTACCGGATTTTTTCATTTCATGCTTTACTTTGGCGTGACAATATTGCTGCGTTTTGTGATGGGACTGCCGTTTCTTCCAGGAATGAATTGAAACAAGGAGGAAGGCGGAAGGCGGAAGGCGGAATTTGCTGCTTTCTGGTAACTTCGCTTTAAGCAATGCTACCCGAAATTGCCGCACTGCGAAGTAGTCGCGGGTTGATTCGCATTCCGCCGGAGCTTGATGTGCCGATTACGCCGCGCGTGCGGCGGCTCGTCGATACGCCGCAGTTCCGGCGTCTCGCTGGGATTAGCCAACTCGGTTTGGTGAGTCTCGTTTACCCGGCCGCCAATCATACGCGGCTGGAGCATTCGCTGGGCGTCTATCGGATGGCGCTGCTGTTTCTTGATCGACTGGCCGACGATCCGCGTTTTTCCGACGCGGTCACTCCGCGCGATGCCGAGCGGTTTCTGGTGGCTGCGTTGCTGCATGATATTGGTCATTGGCCCTTTTGTCATCCGATCGAGGATGTTTCGCTTGCGCATGTGCCCAAGCACGAACAGTTTGCTCGGCGGTTTTTGTGTGAGCCGGAAGTTGCGGATGCGTTGCATGAGGATTGGGAGGTTTGTTCGGAGGATGTGGTGAGGTTGCTAAGCGGCGAGCCGCGGTGCCAGGCGGACAAAATTTTGCAAAGTTTGCTTTCGGGGCCGATTGATGTCGACAAAATGGACTATCTGATGCGCGACAGCTTACATGCTGGCGTTCCTTACGGTCGCAATTTTGATCAAGCTCGTCTCATCCAAAGCCTTTGCCTCAACGCCGCCGGCGACGGACTCGCCATCACCGACAAAGGAAAAACCGCCGCCGAGATGATGGTGTTTGCCCGTTATGTGATGTTTAGCGAAGTCTACTGGCACCACACCGTTCGCTCGGCAACGGCCATGTTGCAGCGAGCGTTTGTCATGCTCGGCGATTCGCTCGATCATGAGTCGTTGTTCGCACTGACTGAACGTCCGATGATCGAAGAAATGCTCGCCGCCGCAGGGCAGGGGCCAGCGAGTGAATTACTTGACGGATTGTTCGGCCCCGTGCGACGCCTTTACAAACGAGTAGCTCAATACAGTTTGTACCAAGAGCCGCAGTTGTACGACCTGCTCGCCCGCCGCCCGTATCCTTGGCTGGTGCGCTGCGCCGAAAATTTTTCCGACGTAGCGAGTAAAGCTATTGGCCAATCAATCGCTCCACACGAAATTCTGTTCGATGCTCCCCCAGTCAAACTCGAAGTCCAATTTCAAATCGAAGTCTACTTTGCCAAGGAAGACTGTTACCGCCCATTAGGCGATATTTCGCCGGTGGTGAAAACCTTGGCTCAGCAGCAGTTTGACGATTATGTGAAGCGTGTACGCGTTTTGGCTCATCCTCGCATCTCGAAGGAGTTGTCGTTGTTTGGCAACCTTGCCGAGTTGGTCCGCGAAGCAGCAAGCAGGACCCCCGACAAAGAAAATTAGTAACCGTTCACGAGAGGGGAAAATCAGCCACAGATAAACACCGATTTCCTGGAGGGCCTCGCTTTTCATGCTGGACCGGGGAACCGTGCTACTTTATTGGACAAGCCCAGATGGCTATTGAGGTTTGTACTCATTCTACGGCTTCTACCGCACCAGCAAGCTGCACTTCTTGCGACTTGACGCGCTTCTGCAAGCTAGATTTGAACAGGCATGTCGCCTCGCTTTGTTGATCTCTACGCACTTTGGCATCGAAAACATGAACCGCTATCGTCTCACCTTGGCTGCTGCTGTCTGCTCTGCTTTAAGTCTCTATTTTATGGATGGCGAAACGCAGCATCAGTTGGACAATGTCGCGAAGGCCAATGCCTCAGCAGTGAGCCCAACGACGACAACTTTGCAGGCTGAATCTTCGGCGACAGAGAATGGAGAAAAGGAAACGATTGACGTGGAGCAGTCTATCGATCTGGAGGCTGACAACAAAGAACTCAAGCTCGCGTTTGAATCACCTTTTCCCGAGCGCACGAATCTGTTTCAGGCTCCCAAGCGGCAAGGTCGCGGACGATCTCAGGCTGGTGGCCAGTCTGAAACCTCGGTGGAACTGCTTGGGTTTGTAAATGTCGACGGCCAACGTGTGGCGCTCTCGATCGATGGGCTCGTGACGACGATCGCGGAAGGAGACGAGGCGTTCGGCATCGAAGTCATCTCGATACAGCCGCCCTCGGTTTTCCTGCGGCGCGGAAAGCAGCGCTGGCAGGCGTCGTTTGAGAATTGAGTCGTTTGTCATTCGTCGTTCTCTGCTTCCGCTTCCCACGGGTTCGACGGCCCAGCTTCTGGTTCGGGATGCAATTGTGCCTCGTCTTCTGCCACGCGCGTAGGCAGGCTACTGCGGTGGTACTGTATCTCGACGGCTACCGCACGCATGTTCAAAAGCAACACGATGGCTGCCGCTGGGCCGATCACCAGCAGCACGGTCCACGCTTCAATACTTGCCGCACCATTCTCAAGCAATTCGATCAACGTCCAGATTGGGTTGGTGATGTGCAGGAGCGAGTATTCACGGCCAAATTGAAGTGACGAGCTAGCATAGGACAGAATTTGAGGTCCTCCACAACCGATCAGCAGCAAAATGACATGTAGCAAAAAGCCGGCCGTGAGCGACACGAAGATAAACCGCCGCGCAAAACTGATGAGCAATTTCCCCAGGCCAAGATACAGGACGATATAACCCCAGCCGAGGGTATAGAAGAAAAAGATTTGCTCGTTGTTGGGCCCGCCTCTCACCGTGGTTGGTGCAAAAGAAAGCGCTAGCAAGCCGGCAATCATCAGCATGGTGAGGTTGGCCACGCAAAACATGTAGCCTGTGCCGGGGCCGGGGTTGAGCCAAGTAAAAAAAGTGCGACCGAGTTGGCTTTGCGGCAAAGATCGCTGAACACGTCGCGAAAGGTGTGGCCATTCACTCGTCAGCAGCGTGCCCATCGCGTACCAATAGATGCCCGAGAAGATCGCCGAAACGAACAGCATCATGTTGATAATTTCCCAACCCTGGTCAATAGCAGGTACCGTCATCCACCCCAGAAAACAAGCTTGCTGCACCAGCATAATGCGTCGCAATGGAGTGGAGCGGTTCTCGCTGTTGAAGGCAATCTGCGCCGAAGCGGCAGCATGGAGCAAGGCAAAAGTGGTAAGGTAAAGCGTAAGAAACGCCAAGTTGCCAACCCAGAACCAGACGTCGCGCAGGAAAGAATAGCTCTCAGAAATAAACCCTGCGATCATCGCGATAGAAGAAAAAAAGCAGCCCGCCAGCATCAGCACCAGCAGCACCGAGACAAGCACTTGCGAATACCGCACCTTCGCCAGCGTGCCTGCCAGCAAGGCCAGAATCGACAGGCCCAACGAAGCCAACACGAGATAGCCCATCAACACCGCGACGGTGAGCGCATCGACACCGCGCAACAAAAACGTAAACGCGATGCAAGGGCTGACTGCCGAAAGAAAAACGAGCATCTGCACGACCGCGCTGGCCAGTTTTCCGGTAACGATTTGACTTGTCGACAGCGTGGTGATCGAGAGCAGGTCGTAGGTGTTGTCTTCCTGCTCAGAGGCTAAAGATCGGAACGCGGAATACGGGACAATCAGCATCAACGGGAACGCCAAAATGACGGCGTAGACCAGCAGCATCTGCGCCCCGGCCGCCACGAAATAGACGTCAGGCCCAACAATCGCCACGACAGCAAAGCTCGCGATCCAACAGGCAATGAGTACCACCAGGAAAGTGATGACAAATTGCCGGCTTTTGAGCGCCTGACGTGTTTCTTTCACGAGAATCGGATTGGCACGGTCAGCGAGCATCTCGAGGCCACGGTACGCTCGCCCTAGCCAGCTTTTCCAGCCAGAGGGAGCGGGGTCGTTGATCGCCTCAGCAAGCGACTCGGTCGATGTCGACGAAACGCTCGTCATTGCACTCTCCCTTCGGTCACATGCAAAAACACGTCTTCCAAGCTTTTCATTTTGCTAGCAAACTCGATGATAGAAAAATCGGCCTCTATGATTTCACGCAGCAAGATCGCTTGAGCCGTCTCGTCGCCGTCGTGGTTGAAAGTGACGACGCTAGCTTCTACTATCACCTCCGAGATATCGCCCCGCAGTGCAAACCAACCAAGCAATCGTTGCGGGTCTTCCAGCGTCCGCAGTCGGACGCGACTGATGGCCTCTGTTTTTGCGCTGATTTCGTCGACTGTTCCGACGGCCAGCAGTTTTCCTTGTTCGATAATTCCTACCTTGTCGCAGATTTCTGCCAGCTCGGTGAGAATGTGCGAGCTGATGAGTACCGCCTTGCCGAGATCGGCGAGTTGTGAAATCATTTCGCGCAGCTCAATGCGGGCACGTGGGTCGAGACCGGCCGCCGGTTCGTCGAGAATCAACACCGACGGGTTGTGGATCATCGTGCGACCGAGGCAAAGACGCTGCTTCATGCCTTTCGACAATCCGTCGATCGGCTTATTGGCGAGCTTGTCGAGCTGAGTAAAATCCATCACCGACAGAATCGCCTGCTTGCGCTCGTCGCTACGCAGGCCGTAAGCTCGAGCGAAGAAGTCGAGATATTCGCCGACGTTCACGTTTTGATAGGTGCCAAAGTAATCGGGCATAAACCCTAGCCGTCGTCGCACGCGGTCGGGATCGTCGACGACCGAAAATCCGTCGACAAACGCGTCGCCCGCCGTTGGTTCGTCGAGCGTCGCCAAAATCCTCATGCTCGTCGTCTTGCCAGCACCATTGGGACCGATGTAGCCAAACACTTCGCCGGCGTAGACCTCGAAACTCATGTCCTCGACGGCCCGCGTCTCGCCAAAGTAGCGGTGCAGATTGCGTAGCTCGATCAAAGGTTGACGGGCGTTAATCATGCTATTTACCCGGTCCCTCGTACCATGTTCCCCGCACGACATGAAAACTACTCGACTCGGTGGCACCTTCGACACCTAACGGTATTTCGATTCCTGTCGCTGTCACCGCCACATAGGTGCCATTGCCCCAACCGGTGGCGACGGGCGAAACGATCGTTTCGAAATGCAATTCCATCAAGCTTTCGGTCATAGAAACGCTATAATCACCGTTATACGAACGCTTTTTAGAGACATAGCCCGCTGGCAACTGCGGCAAGTTTTCTGTCAGCAGTTTGCGTATCTTCGAGGCTGCTTGGACGTAGGTACTTGGCGCGAGCTTGGCGGTGCCCCCCGCGGCGAGGGAGTCGCCCACGAAAATATTTCCTTCGTGGTCCTGCACCACCAATGCTAAAACTTGCGTGCCAAGCTGGTTGGTGACAGATAATTGCTCTGGCTGTACCTTGAATTCGAGCTGCTTTTTCGTGGGGCGAGCAGTGATCGCGAGGTATTGCGTGGGTGTTCGCGATCCCATCCAACCACGCGTCAGTAGCTGCTGTTGGTTCCATTCCAACGAGCGTTGCTGGTTGACGTGTCGGCGACCAAAATTGCTGGATTCGCTGCGCGAAGGCAGAATGGGGTACACGACCGTGTCGACAGGCATTTTCAAACCATCCGACGGGGCGATCCCCGCATAGTACGACAGCCGTGCCCAACTCGCCACTTCGCCCACCCGCTGGTCGAGCAACGTCATGCTACGCACTCGCACACGAACGCCGATGCCATCCGCCAGGAAGCCGTAAGTAAAAAGCAGCAACGTCGCCGCCAGTGCCGCGACAGGCACCGTCACCAGCAGCAGCGGCAACTGATTGCGCCGTCTCAGCAGCCAATAGTTGACCGGTCCGATGCCAATGACGAATAACGAAATCAAAAGCTGAAATTCAAAAACAGGTGCAGCACCGACATCGGGAATGAGCAGATTGTTGAAGTTCGGGTTGCCGCTCGAGGGATCATTTCCGTGGCGGGTGGCCCAATCGAGGTTTTGGGTGATGGAGGATCCGGCATAAAGTCCAAGTTTTTTCGTGATTTTGGCGTCTCGCCAAGCTACCACGGTTCCCAGCCCATAAGCGCGTGCGACAAACATTTGATGCCACAGATCTTCTGGATCGGCAGCACGGCTGGGAACATACTTTTGCATTCTCTCGGAGAACGAGAAAGCAGCTTCTTCCTCAGACATTTGCATTGTCAACGAGGCCAACTCATTCATGCGAGGTCGTCCATTATTAGTCTCCTTTAGAAAATGCCACTCGCTTAGAGACTTGC
>JAADGD010000224.1 GCA_013152515.1 Planctomycetota bacterium | reverse complement strand
AAAAGGTGTCAGGAACCTTTTATGTCTAACAAGTCCGTAGGATGTGCCAAAGTAAAGCGACGGCCCATCGATTCGCTTGACTTTGAACCCTTTGATGCGATGGGCCTAGCGGCACCATCCTACGACCTGTAAATCTGTTACGGTTTTATTGTCCGAGGCACTTTCAACAAGCAAACTATGTCGTTCGCCGCGGCCGGTCTGGTTATCCGAAATGTTTTGTGGACACTTGTAAGGCTTGGTTTCTCGTAGTTTTGACGGAAATTGCTGCCATTCCATTTTTCGTGTAAAATGAGTTTGCCATGAACATCGACCTTTCAGCTCAGATACACACAGAATTGGGTGGCCTGCCACTGGACGCGCAGCGAAGCGTGTTAGAGTACGTTCGCGCTCTGAAGCAACCCCGTAAAGGAACGCCTGGTTCACTACTGATGCGGCATGCCGGAAGTATTACTTCGGATGCTGCAAGACAAATGATGGATGCCATCGAAGCTGGGTGCGAGCAGGTGGACCCCGATGAGTGGTAGGTTTCTTCTTGACACAAACATTTCGATAGCGTTCCTTAGCGGTGAACGAGCCGTTGTAGATCAAGTGGATGATGTTGATGCCTACTTCGTCTCTTCGATAATTGCAGGTGAAATGTTCTATGGTGCATCCTATTCGGCGAACGTCGATGAGAATATCCGACGCATCGAATCTTTCCTTGGGGATGCTGAGCTTGTTGCATGTGATGAGGGAACTTCGCGACTTTACGGTGAAATCAAGGCATCGCTGCGACGCAAAGGTCGTCCTATCCCTGACAATGATATCTGGATTGCTGCATCAGCAAAACAACATTCGTTGGAGCTTGTGACAAGGGATGGCCACTTTGAAGAGGTGGACGGCCTTAGGCTGATCCGCTGGTAGTTCACAAAGTCCTCAGAACAATCAGCTGCAACAGAACTGAATCAAGCGAGCCTGCCTTTACTTGCAAGTCAACTCCCCGGCCTGCTGATGGCAAACGTTCGTCAAAATGAAAGTGGAGTCCGTAGGATGTGCCAAAGCAAAGCGGCGGCACCATCCTACGACCTGTGAATCTGCTTCGCTCATCGTCCGAGGCACTTTCAACAAGCAAGCACACTCTCCTACTTTGGAGTTCCGCTGTGCTAGCACCGCTCTGGCTTTGATCTTGCCGCGAGCGGTGTACTTTTCTACTGTTTGCGGCTCCGAGGCTTGGCCTGCGCGTGCAGAATGGGCTTTTTCTTTCAATTTCCGGTCTTTCAGTCATGCAACGCGATATGCCTAAACATCTGCTGGTTCTGACGGCTTTAGCTCTCTTGACGCCAAGCGGCTGCGCGGCGGTGAATCTGAATCCTACGACGTGGGATGTGCCTTTCTTAGCTGGAGCGAATGCCCCAGTCGGATCGCCCGCTTGGTGGAAGCGTAGAGCAAGGCGGAGTTTGTTCTGGGCGAAGGTTACCGCGTGCCAGGTGTTGAGGGCTATTTCGATCAAGACGGGCATCCGATGCAAGCCAGAGTTGCCAAGACGATTCAGCAAGAAAAATCAAAAGGTTTGCTACAAGAGGTCAGCGTCTCGGAGACGATGGCAGACCTCAAAAGCCAAGTCGGACTAGGCCCTGACGAGCAACAGGCGAAGCTTACCTTTGCCAAGGGAGAAGACTTATTCCAGCGCGAGAAGTATGCCCAAGCAGCCAAGCAGTTCAAACAAACGATTGCCCGTTGGCCCGACTCTAGTTTAGCGCACGACGCGATGTTTCTGCTGGGAGAAAGTCAATTTTATCATCACGACTATCCCGATGCCGTCGAAACGTACAACGAGCTTCTCAAGGAAAATCCCAACTCGAAGCATCTCGACAAGATCGTTCGTCGGCAATTTGAAATCGCCAGATATTGGGAAAAACACCATCAAAACGACCCTCACTGGTTCACGACGCCCAATATGTTCGATAATACCCGACCCTTTTTCGACACACTGGGCCGATCGCTCAAAGTCTACGAAAACATTCGTCTAAACGATCCGACCGGCCCGCTCGCCGACGACGCGATTATGGCGACCGCCAACTCTTTCTTCTTGCGGGGGCGCTACAACGATGCCGATTACCATTACGAGCTAGTTCGTACCGAGTATCCCCGCAGCGACCATCAGTTCGAGGCACACTTGCTGGGGCTGAAATGTAAGCTCGAAAAATACCAAGGCCCTGACTACGATGGGACGCCTTTGCTCGAGGCGAAAAGGCTTGTCAAGCAGATCAAAGTTCAGTTTGCTGGCAACCTCAGCGAAGAGGAAAAAAGTCGGCTTGATCTCGACAAAGCCAAATTGCAAAAGCTGTTGGCAACTCGAGATTGGAAACTTGCGAAGTTCTATGAGAACAATGGCTACACGACCAGTGCCAAATTTTATTATGCCAAGGTAATACGCAATTTTACCGGAACGCCCATTGCGAACGATGCCCAACAGGCTTACGCGGCCCTTGAAGGCCAACCAGAACGACCACCGGTAAAGCTGGAGAGCATCATCAAGCTCTTCCCCGAAAACGCCGAGCGAAAAGCGATCGCCCAAGTGCCGTTACTAGAGACAGAACCCAATGTCGGCCTAGCCCGTCAGCCCGAGTCTCCCGTCAGTGAAAGCGATGGCACCATTGTCCGCTAAGCAAAAAAGGTGTCAGGAACCTTTTATGCCTGGCGTAAAAAGGTTCCTGACACCTTTTTTACTTCTGCTGCTAGCTGGGTGTGCTTCTTATCGGGTTGGCAATCAAACGCTTTACGCGCCCGATGTGCGAACGGTCTATGTGCCGATGATCGAAACCAATAGCTTTCGGCGCAACCTGGGCGAGCGGCTCACCGAAGCAGTCGTGAAAGAGATCGAACTAAAGACACCGTTCAAGGTTGTCGGCACACCCGACGCTGATAGCATTCTGTCGGCGCGCATGGTGGGCGAAACCAAACGCGTGACGATCGAAAATCGAAACGACGACCCGCGCGCGCTCGAAATCAGCATGGCTGTGGAAATCACTTGGCTGAATCGGCGTCGCGCGCCGCTACGAGCGCCCACCACGCTTGCTTTGCCACCCGAGCTGCTGCCCGTCAACAACGTCTCAACACTCATCCCCGAGGCTGGCCAATCGGTTGCGACTGCGCAGCAACAAGCTGTCGAGCGGTTGGCACAGCAGATCGTCTCGACGATGGAAGAGCCCTGGTAGCGCCGAGGCAAACTGCAAAGTCACTTCTTTCCTCGCCGACAAGACACTAACCACAACGACACAACGGGCACAACGCACGAGTTGACGATAGCTTGGCTCGTTGTGTCCGTCGTGTCGTTGTGGTTTATTTTTCGATCCTGGGCAGAAAAAAGGACTTTCAGTTCGCCTAGTGGTAGCGCCGTCTGGGTTTTTCTTGAGGCGACCGATGTGGTAGGCTCACGTTCATGTCCTCTGCCCTATCGTCTACGGTCAACTCGCTCGAAAAACGCTATCCAAAGCGCGCGACGCAATGGCGGTTGCGTACGCAGACACTCCTGTTCGACCGCCGTCCGCTGTTGATGGGGATCGTGAATGTCACGCCCGATAGTTTTTCGGACGGAGGGCGTTTTGCGAAACCGCAAGCGGCAGTCAATCGTGCGTTGCAGCTCGTTGCTGAAGGGGCGGATATTCTTGACATCGGCGGCGAGAGTACGCGGCCCTATGCCGACCGCGTTTCCGTTGAAGAAGAACTTCAGCGAGTTCTTCCCGTCATCGAATCGCTCGCCAAGCAAACCCCAACGCCGATCTCGATCGACACGAGCAAAGCTGCCGTGGCGAAGGCTGCTTCAGCGGCAGGGGCAGAAATCATCAACGATGTCACTGGCCTAACCGGTGATCCCGAAATGCTCGAAGTTGCGTTTGCCACGGGCGCAGGCCTCTGTGCGATGCACATGCAAGGCACACCGCAAACGATGCAAGACGATCCACAGTACGACGATGTCGTGCCGGACATTTTTAGTTATCTCAAAAAACGTCGCGACGCGCTGCTGGCAGCGGGGATTGTCGCGGCGCGGATTTGCCTTGATCCCGGAATTGGATTCGGAAAAACGCATCAGCATAATTTCACGCTGATGGCCTACTGCGGTCGGTTTCACGAGTTGGGTTGCCCGCTGCTCGTCGGGCATTCGCGGAAGGGTTTTTTGGCCAAGCTACTGAGTGACAAGCAGGCGGATCGCACTGCTGCGACTGTGGGCGGGGCGATGGCTTTGGCAGCTCAAGGAGTGCAGGTACTCCGCGTCCACGATGTGCGATCCGTCCACGAGGCCCTGCTTGCTTTTGAGGCTTCCGGCGGAATTGACGGCGAGGCAACGCTGCTAGCAGAGTAACCTCGGGGGGCGTCGACATTGACCCGGCAGCGGCATTGAAGGATACTTGCAGGGTTGAGGTCTGCCCGCAATCGGTACCTTCCGAATTCACCCAATCATCTACGAACATGGCTACCGCAGAAACCAAAACCAGCGAACTCACGGACCTTGCCCAGTATTGCCAGCAGGTTGCTGAGCGCGCCAAAGCGGCGTCGACGCTGCTGGCTCAAGTTTCTGGTGAGACCAAAATTGCTTGGCTGCAGCGGTCGGCCCAACTGCTGCGTGAAAATATCGACGCAATCCAAACGGCGAACGCTGACGATTTGGCTGCGGCTCCAGGCTATGGGCTCACCGACGCCCAAGTGGACCGCCTGCGGCTAACTCCTGAACGTATCGACGACATCGCGACAGCGCTGGAAGAAGTGGCTGTGCTGAAAGATCCGATCGGACAGGTGATCGACTCGACAGTGCGGCCCAACGGGCTGACGATCAACAAAATTCGTGTACCGCTCGGCGTCGTGTTTTTTGTGTACGAGTCGCGTCCCAATGTCACCGCAGACGCAGCGGCCATTTGCTCGAAAGCCGGCAACGCAGTCATTTTGCGAGGCGGTAAAGAGGCGATTCACTCGAGCCAAGCGATTGTGCAGTTGCTACACCAAGCCGCCAAAGAAATTGGCTTGCCGCCCGATGTGGTCCAACTTGTGAATACCACCGACCGCGACGCGGTCGGGCATTTCTTGCGGTTGCCAGAGCTGATAGACGTGGCAATCCCGCGCGGTGGCGAGGGGCTGATTCGGCGCGTGTCGGCAGAAGCGCAGATGCCTGTCATAAAACATTTCGATGGCAACTGTCATGTCTACGTCGACAAGGCGGCCGATTTGAAGATGGCGACCGACATTGTCGTCAATTCCAAGTGTCAGCGTATGGGCGTTTGCAACACGGCGGAATCGCTGTTGGTTCACGCAGACGTGGCGGCTGATTTTTTACCGAGGGTAGCGAAGGCTTTGCAAGCGCACGAGGTTGAGCTGCGTGGTGACAAGCGGACGTGTGAACTCGTCGCGACTGCGAAGCCGGCCAGCGAGGCGGACTACGGTGCGGAGTTTTTGGGGCCGATAATTTCGGTACGAGTGGTCAGTTCGGTGGCTGAGGCTGTCGAGCACATCAATCGCTATGGATCAGGGCACACAGATGCGATTGTCACCAACGATTTAGCCGCATCCCAGCAGTTTGCCGCCGGCGTCGACAGCTCAGCAGTGATGATTAACGCCAGCACGCGATTTAACGACGGAGGCGAATTCGGAATGGGGGCGGAGATCGGCATCAGCACCGATAAATTCCACGCCCGCGGACCGTGTGGGATTGAAGAGCTGACGAGCTACAAATATGTCGTGTATGGAAACGGACAAATTAGAATGTGAGAGGTGAGATGGAAGATTGATGATGTGAAATTCTACATCATCAATCATCCATCAAAGATCTCACATTCACGCAACGGAGTGCGAAATGGCTGGTGATGTTTTAAGTCAAGCAGAAGTCGAGAATCTGCTGAGCGCAATGGACGGCGAGCCGGAAGAATCGGTGGTTGCAACGCAGTTGGGACCTGTTCGCTCGCGCGAAAAAGTGACGGTTTACGACTTCAAACGTCCTGAACGTGTCGGCAAAGAGCAGATGCGCGCTTTGCAAACGATGCACGAGGGATTTGGGCGTAACTTCGGGGCTGCGCTTTCGGCCCTCTTGCGGTCGATTGTCGAAGTCAAGCTCACCAGCGTCGACCAACTTACTTACAGCGAGTTTGTCTTCTCCCTCGAAAACCCCACCTGTTTTAATTTGGTCAACGCCAAGCCGCTCGAAGGTCAGTTGATTCTCGACATCAATCCCTCGATCCTCTTCCCGATCATCGATCGGCTTCTCGGTGGCAGCACGACCTCTGCTGTGCCTGCGCGACGACCCTTGACCGAAATTGAACTGCGTCTGGTCTCGCGAATTACGGACCTGTTTCTCAACGAAATGCAACATGCCTGGGAAAATGTCTTGCACCTCGATTTGGAAGTCGATCGCGTCGAAAGCAATCCTCAATTGGTGCAAATTATTCCAGCGAACGAAGTGATCATCTTAGTCAGCTTCGAATTGACCGTCGGCGACACGCGCGGCATGGTCAATCTATGTATTCCGTTCAACTCGATCGAACGGATCAGCCACAAACTCTCGTCGAACAGTTGGGTCAGCTACAGCAAACGCCCGCCCACACCCGAGTCGATCCAACTGGTGAGTGATCGGATTGCGGAAGCTCCGCTAGAAATTGTGGTCGAGCTGGCAGCGACAAAAATCACGACGGCCGATCTCCTTGGACTGCGCGTTGGCGACATTATTGCCAGCGAAAAGGATGTTCAAGAACCTCTCCTCGTCTCGGTCGAAGGGCGCCCCAAATTCGGTGCCCGCCCCGGGCAGTTCAAGGGGCGCAAGGCCATCGAGATCTTGCAGACCCTCGAAGATCATCACCTAACTATCGATAAACATTCCCCCACTGCGCCAGAACCTACGGCCCAGGCAGAATCTGCTTAGCGGTAAAAATAGAGCAACCACGCCGACATTGGCGAAACCTCAAGTCGTGAAATCGTCTATTTTTTTCACTCGTCAATAGCCCAAAACACCTCAAAAGACTTGATTTATGGGATGAACGGCAAAATGTCGCTCTCAGAAAATGTCGCCCCCAAAAAAAACCGCCAACACGGAACAATTGAATTGACAAAGGTTGCTGCTTTGGTCCAGAATGGGCGTTAGAAGCTTTTCCTATGCAGCTATGATTATTCCTCGCTGATTTTCTCGAATTTATTTCCCTTTCTTCCGTATTGATCGCGGCTGAGGAACACCAGAGGCTGGTGAAACCGAGAAGAGACTTGCTATTAGTCGTTCGCGCAGCCTGGGCGGAATTGCCTTGGCTTTAGCGAATGCGGCTAGAGTTTTGTTGTTGGGGCCTGATTGGCGACTCTTCGCTGTCGTAACTTTTCGTTGGCGAAAGGGGCGCGAGACCATTACCACGGCACGGGTTGTTGCTGCGCTAATCCGCAGCAAAATGCTACGGTGAGGAGATTTTCTATGGGGATTCAAGTCACGTGTCCTAACGGACATGCGTTCAAGGTCAAAGATCGGTACGCCGGCAAAAAGGGGTTGTGTCCTTTTTGCAAGGGACAGGTCGCCGTGCGTGTACCTAAAGCGAGTACTGACGATATCACAAAAGCTGCCTATCGTGTGGCGGCAGAAGAACATGGTGGCATCGCCGCCACTGCTTCTTCATCTTCGGTTTTCGACGACTCGGACGATGACAACGATCCCAGCGCAAGCTGCAGCTTGATGAGCTCTTCGGTGATTCGCCATAATCTCAAGTGCAAGTGCGGAGAACGCGTCCCCATGTGGTTCGCCAAATGTCCGAAGTGCGGCCACTTTTTCGATCATCGCTAACCGCTTTTTCCCAACGCCACTAGCGGCTTAGCGCGGGCTGGAAGCGGAGGAAGCTCTTGTTCCAGCACTCCTTTGGCTTTGGGCCAAACGATAAGAGCCTCGACGACCATCCAAACTTGCAGACCGAGAATGATGCAGCCGAAGCTTAGTAAAATCCAATTTCGGTGAGGCCAAAAATCATGTTGAATTTGATGGATCATCGCCCAGCCAGGCATCACGAGCATCAACACCATCGGCACTGCAGCAAACCAAATCGGCATCTTGCGTCGCGCCAAGAAAAACACCAGCACCATGAATGCTAAACCGGCCAGCAATTGATTGGTTGCACCAAACAGTGGCCAGAGAATAAGCCCTCCCGAGCCGGGGCCTGCCGGACCAGGGACCATCGCGATTGCTCCGCCAGCGACGACCGCGACAGTGGTAGCGACATACTTGCCGCGGAGTGGGGCGATGTGCAACGTCGCCCCGAGTTCTTGGATGACGTAGCGCTGCAAACGCGTGGCCGTGTCGAGCGTGGTGGCGGCGAACGAAGCGACGAGGACCGCGATAATGGCCGTGCCGAATTGGAGAGGAATACTCAGCGCCGAAAGAAAATTAGCGCCCCCTTCGACAAACGCGCCGACTTTCTGAGGCAAGCGATGGTTGTGCCAACCGCCGGTCGTCGCGGGCGAGCCATCGGCCTTGAGGACTGGCTGACCTTGGGCGTCGAGCTTCGGTGAGATCTTTGCCTGATAGCGTGATTCCCAAGCAGCCCGACCGGTCAGCATTTCTCCTGTAGTCGGATGAGGCACACCCATCCCCACACCAGCGCAGCAGGCCAAGATCACGACGACCGCTAGCGCCCCTTCCAGCAACATGCTACCGTAGCCAACATACTGGGCATCGGTTTCGCAAGCGATTTGCTTACTGGTGGTGCCGCTCGCAACGAGGCAATGAAAACCGCTGCAGGCGCCACAAGCGATCGTGATAAACAAGAAGGGCCAAATCAACGGTGCGTCAGGCGGCAAGTCTCGCGCAATGGCTGGGGCGCTGGCAGCCAGATCGAGTTGCCCCGTCAACCCCGCGACGCCCAAGCCAGCGACGACTAAACCCATCGCCAAAAAAAGTTGATGGCTATTGATAAAATCTCGCGGTTGCAACAACACCCACACAGGTAGCACCGAGGCCAGAAAGCAGTAGACGAACAAAATGCCCGTCCAAATCACAATCGGATTTCCCCAACTTTCAGGCAACGTGACCGGATAAATCGTACCCAAGTAAACGGCTCCGTACAAAACTCCGAGCGCCAAGAGCGAAGGCACCAGCAAGCTGCCGCCAAATCGAAACACCCAAAACCCGATCGCCACCGCCACCGGCATGGCAATCCACACACTGAGCACCGATTCGGGATAAAGCTTAAAGATCGAAGCAATCACCAGCCCAAAAATTGCTAACACGACCGTCAAAGCAAAAAAAAGCACGAGCAAAAACAGCACCTTCGCCCGTGGAGCAATAATCCGCCCCGCGACTTCGCCGATCGTTTGCCCCCGATTCCGCAAGCTGATAACCAGCGCACCAAAATCGTGAACTGCTCCAATAAAAATCGAGCCCAACACGACCCACAGCAGCGCAGGCAGCCAACCCCAGAAGACCGCGATCGCTGGCCCCACAATCGGCCCAGTGCCAGCAATGCTCGTAAAATGATGGCCGAAGATCACTTCTTTTCGCGTCGGAACAAAGTCAATGTCGTCGCGCAACTGCTGGCTGGGGACGTCCGCAGCCGCGTCGAGCCCAAAAATTTTCTTCGCCAGCCACTTGCCGTACGTGTGATAAGCGACAAAGAAGCCAAAAAACGAGCCAGCAGCGATCAGCAGAGTCAGCATGGAATTTCAGATTTCAAATGGTAGCAAATTTCAAATGGCAGATCGTAGAGATCAGATTTTAGCTCACAGGAACAACCCCATAATATCAGCCCAATAGCCGGCGAGCTACGCCTCGCGGCTGTCTTCGCCAAATTCACCCCCCCGAATTCACTTCCACAGATCGTCGGCGAGACGTAGCTCGCCGGCTGCAAAAGCTTTGGTTGTCGCAATGGAGCCAGAGTCCTATAATCCGTGCTCACCATCCATCATTCAAAGGAATCCCCCCGTGCCAGAACATGTAGTCATTGTTGGAAGTGGACCTGCCGGCTGGACCGCCGCGATTTATGCCGCTCGAGCCAGCCTCAAACCGGTCGTTTTTGAAGGGGCCATCACCGAAGAAAACCGGCTGCAGGGCACACTCCCCTTGGGCCAGTTGGCGATGACGACCGAAGTCGAAAATTATCCTGGCTTTCCGGCAGGCGATCTGAGCGAGTTTTTCCGTACCGCCTTGCCTGCCGAACATCACTGGATGATCGACCTACACCAAAAAGAAGGTTGCTCAGGCCCAGAGCTAATGCACCTAATGCGTCAACAGGCGGTCAATTTTGGCACGCAGATCGTGACCGACGATATTGTCGACGTCGATTTCGATTCGCACCCATTCAAGCTAAAATCGCTCGGCGGGCAAGAAGTCGAGGCACATAGCGTGATTATCGCCACCGGCGCGCGGGCGAACTATCTCGGCTTGCCATCAGAAGAAAAATACAAGAACAACGGCGTCAGCGCTTGTGCGGTGTGCGACGGGGCCTTGCCACGTTTTCGTGATAAGCCGCTGGTGGTCGTCGGCGGTGGCGATTCAGCCGTCGAAGAGGCTGACTTCCTCACCAAGTTTGCCAGCACGGTCCACCTCGTTCATCGCCGCGACGAACTGCGCGCGTCAAAAATCATGTCGCAACGAGCGATCGACAACCCAAAAATCACCATCGAATGGAACTCCCAGGTCGACGAAGTCCTCGGCAACGACACCGACGGGGTGACCGGCGTCCGTTTGAAGTCGAGCGTCGACGACAGCACGCGCGAACTCGATGCCAGCGGCGCATTCATGGCAATCGGCCACACGCCCAACACCACCTTTCTCGAAGGAAAGTTGGAAATGACGGCGAAAAAATATCTCAAGTGGACCGTCCCTTTCCGCACGAACACCAGCGTCGAGGGCGTCTTCGCTGCCGGCGATGTGGCCGACGACTACTACCGACAGGCAATCACCGCCGCCGGCACCGGCTGCATGTCGGCGCTCGACGCAGAACGCTGGCTCGGCGCGAAGGGCTTGTGACCGAAAGAAGAATAGGACGCGGATAAACGCAGATTAAACGAATTGTCGCGGATTTAAGAAAAAGCTCGAACTGTATTTACACAGGTATCAGTGCGTAGTCGTGAGAAGCATTTGAACAATTCCCCAGACTTTTATCTGCGTTCAGCCGTTTAATCTGCGTTTATCCGCGTCCTATTCTTGAAACGCACCTTTAATCGGATACCAGTTTTCCCCTAGAGTCATTACCAACGCGGACGGAAACGGAGGCCGCGCCGATGAACAAAATTTCTATTCGCAACGCCCGCCAACCTGAGTCCGTCGGCCAGCAAGCGACACTCCAAGGCTGGATTCGCACACGCCGCGATTCCAAAGGCGGTTTTAGTTTTCTCGAACTCAACGACGGTAGCTGCTTGGCCAATATCCAAGTGATCGCCGACGCCGATCTGCCGAACTACGAGTCCGAGATCAAACGGCTCTCCGCCGGGTGTAGCGTCACCATTCACGGCAACATAAAATCCTCGGGCGGCAAAGGCCAAGCGACCGAAATGCAGGCCACGGAGGTGATCGTCCACGGCTGGGCCGATCCCGAGACATATCCGCTGCAAAAAAAGCGGCACTCGATGGAAAAACTTCGCGAGTGGGCGCACCTTCGACCGCGAACCAACACGTTTGGCGCGGTGATGCGCGTTCGCAACCAAATCTGCCGGTCGATCCACAACTTTTTTCAAGAACAAGATTTTTTGTATGTCCACACGCCCATCATCACCGCCAGCGATTGCGAAGGCGCCGGCGAGATGTTTCGCGTCACGACGCTCGACCTCGCCAATGTGCCAAAGACAAAGAGTGGCGACGTCGATTTTGAGCAAGATTTTTTTGATCGACCGTCGTATCTCACGGTCTCGGGGCAACTCGAAGGCGAGATTTACGCCACCGCACTCGGCAAGGTGTATACGTTTGGCCCAACTTTTCGCGCCGAAAATTCCAACACGTCGCGCCACTTGGCCGAGTTCTGGATGGTCGAGCCTGAGATGGCCTTCTTCGATCTCGACGACAACATGCAGTTGGCCGAGCAGTTTTTGAAGCGCATCGTTAGCGATGTCCTGGAAAACTGTGAAGAAGACGTCGAGTTTTTCCAAAAGCGAATCGACGATACCGTGCTGGCGACGCTCGACACGGTCGCCAACCAAGCCTTCCAGCGACTAAGCTACACCGAAGCGATCGACCTACTAGAAAAATCAGGTGAAAAATTCGAGTACCCCATCAGTTGGGGTACCGACTTGCAAGCCGAGCACGAGCGTTTCCTCACAGAAAAGCATTTCAAAGTGCCAGTGATCTTGCACGATTATCCGTCGTCGATCAAACCCTTTTACATGAAAGTCAACGAAGACGCAAAGACAGTCCGCGCGATGGACGTCCTTGTCCCGCGCGTCGGCGAAATCATCGGCGGCAGCCAACGCGAAGACCGCCTCGACGTACTCGAGTCGCGCATGACCGAACAAGGCATCACACCCGACGACTACTGGTGGTACCTCGACCTGCGCCGTTACGGCACCGTACCCCATTCCGGCTTTGGCCTCGGCCTCGAACGCATGGTCCAATTCGTCACGGGCATGGCGAACATCCGCGACGTGATTCCATTCCCAAGGACGCCGGGGAATGTGGAATTTTGATCACCTACCGAAACGCCCGCACCAATACCGCCAAAATCGGTGCCGCCCCCACACAAGCTCCAAAAACTGCTATCCCAGGTGGCGGTGGCACTTTTCTGACGCGATACAAAATCGGTAACACAATCAGCGACACTCCGCCGACCAGCGCGCCTGTGAATAGTAGCAATCCCTTCAGCAGTGCCATCTTCTCGGCTTCCGGGTTTGCGGCGAGATAATAGTGGACGGCGACCGTCGCTAGGTTCGTTACAAAAACCATCAAAACCGTGACGGTCCAAAACACCGTCAGCGATTCGCTGGCCCGCGTTTCGGTGGGGGCTGTGCTTGTCTTGCTGGCAGTCTTTTTCTTTCGACCTTTTTTCTTGCTAGCATTTTTCTTGCGGGTATTCATGCTTGCGGGTATTCATGGGAGTTGCAAAACGGAAACAGGATGCCAAAAAACAACGTGTATCGAGTTGCTCAGTAGAATCCATATCAAACGATCGGTACAGAGGCTTTCACGATTTACTATCGTCGAGTTTGATTTGCCCAACGCCAATTCGTGAGCTAAGTTTCAAGTAGCCCGAAGCCAGTCAAGTAGACATTGCGCCCACGGTTCCCACCTTATCCACAAAAAAAGCTTTACAGCAGGTCGTTTCCATCGGTTCTGCTGTCCTTGCTTCACTTTTCACAGTTTTCTATTGAATACCTTGGAAGAGACAAGGAACTACGCGCAGGAACCGCGCGGTCTGCAGGAAAAATTAGCCATGACAACTTCGACTTCCGCACTTGATGCACTTGAATCGCTGCAAACGACCTTGGAGCCGTTGGCCGAATTACACGGGCAACACAATCAACTCGAGTCTTGGGTCAACGACTCGTGCCAAGCGCTAGAAAAATTGCACGGCGAGCTTGCCGAGTGGCAAAACGAGCTGGCACGCAAGCAGACCGAACTCGATCTGCGCGAAGATGCGCTCGAGAAGTGCCAAATTCAAGAGGAAGAACTAGGCGGCCAAGTCGAGCAGTGGAAAGCCGACCTCGAAGCTGCGCAGCTTGAGGCGCAGCAACTCGGCGAAGAGAATGCCGATCAAATCGAACAGCTCGTACAGCTCGAACGACGCTGTATCGAGTTGGAAGCAGAGTTGAAAGTTGCCCAACAACGCAGCGAAGAAATGACCGCTACGCTCGAAGCCGAGCGCGCACGCGCCGTCGAAGAACAAACGCAGTGGAAAGAAGAGTTCAAAGGTATGCGTGACTTGCTCGACAAACAGTGCTCGCTACTGGCAACGCAACTCAAACCTGGAGAAAAGCCAGCTAGCGTAGCAAGTTCCGCAGCAGGTTCCGCAACAAGTTCCGCTGCTAGCTCCACTGCTAGTTCCACCGAAAAATCTGCAGGGCTAACCGCCCGCAGACTCGAACTACGCCAGCGCGCCCAAACGCGATTGGCGGCCAAACGGCGCGAGCAAGAGGAACTCGATTCCGAGGGCCCCGCCGAGTCATGAACGATCCTCACAGCGGACAACACTTTCGTCCGCACGCTGCCCACTCGGGAAAATCGCAGCCGCCGACGGTCGCCGATGTGCCGCCGCGCGAGTTGCCCTCGCACTTGCTCCACCCGGAGTCGACGTACGTGCGCGCGATGCTCGAAGACTTGGACGACGTGGTTTTCTCCGCCGTCCGAGGCGATGCTGACGCGCTCGAACAAGCTCACACTTTGTGGCCCCAAGTTGTGGCAGCCATCGGCTGGGATTTGGTCGAGGAATCGCGCGAACAATACCTGCGCTTCGCAATCGACGTAACACAACGTTTTGAAACCGACAACGCCCGCAAGCCAGAACACGCCGTCGCGGCGCTGGAAGTTATTTCACTGCTGACTAGAGACTGAGAGAACGACGACCCAAACTCCGAACCGCGCCCGTAAGGAAGCGTTTAAGTGAGCTGAAATATCTGTAGGAACGCTTCCTTACGGGCGCGGTCCGGAGTTTCAATTCTCACTCATCG
The DNA here is from genome assembly GCA_013152515.1 of Planctomycetota bacterium. Taxonomy (GTDB): domain Bacteria; phylum Planctomycetota; class Planctomycetia; order Pirellulales; family Lacipirellulaceae; genus Bythopirellula. The sequence continues at coordinate 184 of JAADGD010000224.1, read as the reverse complement.
TTTCAAAAAACTCACGAAACAAATAATGGCTATCATGCGGCCCGGCGCTTGCCTCGGGGTGGTACTGCACGCTAAAGGCGTCGACTTCGCGATGACGCACGCCTTCGATCGTCTGGTCGTTGAGGCTGCGGTGGGTGACTTCAAGTTCGCTGGGCAACGAATCTTCGTCGACGGCAAAGCCGTG
>JAADGD010000315.1:9678-12709 GCA_013152515.1 Planctomycetota bacterium | reverse complement strand
CTTTGACGGACAATGTGCGTTGGGTTGCGCCGGATAATTTGCATTGGACGTTGCAGTTTTTGGGCGAGGTTGAGGACATTGATCTTTATGCAATTTGCCGCGAGGTAAACCGCGTCGCTTCGGAGATGAGTGTGTTTCAACTGGGGTCGCTGGGAGTACGTGCCTTTCCGAGTACCGAGAAGCCACGTACCATTTGGCTGGGGGCGAGAGAGGGCAGCGATGCTCTTTGTCAGTTGCAGGATGGCATCGAAGAACGCATGGCTAAATTGGGATTCCGGCCTGAACGCCGGCAATTTACTCCGCATCTGACCCTTGGCCGTGTGCAGCAAGGGAGCCACGGGGGCATCGCGTTGAGTGAACGGCTTGCCGATTTGGCCGACTTTGATGGTGGCTTGATGGAAGTCGACGAGGTGGTCGTCTACGGCAGCGAGTTGACGCGCGAGGGACCGACCTATCACGTTTTGGGGCGGGCACCCCTGGCAGGTAGACAATGAATTGCAACTTGGCAGACGAAGAACTAACGGCGGCAGAGCTTGCCCATCTGGCAGCCCAACTTGAGCGCCTCGCCGCCGATCGCGGATTGCTTGCCACGATGCCTGAGCGAGAGCGCAAACGGCTCTTGCAGGCAGCTAGCCAACTTGCCTTTCCCGATCGGGCTGCGCGGCGGCAACAACAGCGCAAGAATCGTCAGCGACAGCAAGCTCACCTCGACGAAAAACGCCAAGCCGACAAGCTGCTGCTCTCGCAGACTGGCATGCGCGCGCCGACCAGCATCCGCCAACTCAAAAAAGCCTCTCCGCCGGCACCGTTCGACCTGCCTGCCACGCCGACGGGCGATCATCCTGCCGAGCATTTCGGCCCTCAACTGCAAGTACCGCGAACCTGCTACATCTGCAAACGCGAGTTCGACCGCATCCACTTTTTTTACGATGCGATGTGCGCCGACTGTGCCGAGTTGAATTGGATCAAACGCGCGCAGACCGCCGATCTCGCCGGTCGCTACGCACTGGTGACCGGCGGACGCGTAAAAATCGGCTATCAGGCGGCGCTCAAGTTGCTGCGTGCCGGCGCGCACGTTGTTGTGACGACTCGTTTTCCGCGTGACGGGGCCGATCGTTTTTTGCAAGAACCCGACAGCGACCAGTGGCGTCAGCGGCTCGAGCTACACGGCCTCGACCTGCGGCACACCTCCAGCGTCGAATCGCTCGCCGATCATCTCGCCGCGACGCTCCCGCGGCTCGACTTTATTTTGAACAACGCCTGCCAAACCGTCCGCCGCCCACCCGGTTTTTATGCCCATCTCATGGATGGCGAACGCCGGTTGTCCGAATTGCTGCCAAGCAAAGCCCAGCCGTTACTGGCTTCGCATGACCAGCTAAGAACAACCAGCGCGATGCTGGCTGTCGAACAGCCGCTGAGCATGGCAAGCAGCAGTATCGCCGGCATCGGCGTCTCTAGCATTACTAGGGCTGCCGAACTCTCGCAAATCCCGCTTGCACCGGGCGATGACGCAAGCGGTAACGACATTTTTCCGAAAGGGCAGTACGACACCGATCAACAGCAAATCGACTTGCGCGACGTCAATAGTTGGCGATTACGCTTGGCCGAGGTGCCGACGGTCGAGTTGCTTGAAGTACAACTGGTAAACGCCATTGCACCGTTCATTCTGAACGCCCGACTCAAACCGCTGATGCTTCGCGTGCCCACGCCCGACAAGCACATCGTCAACGTCTCGGCGATGGAAGGCGTTTTTTATCGGGCCTACAAAACCGACAAGCACCCGCACACCAACATGGCCAAAGCGGCCTTAAACATGCTCACTCGCACCTCCGCCCAAGACTACGCCCGCGACGGCATCCACATGAACAGCGTCGACACCGGCTGGATCACCGACGAAGACCCGCAGCACATCACCGAGCGCAAACGCGAAGAACTCGACTTCCACCCACCCCTCGACCTAGTCGACGCGGCGGCGCGCATCTGCGACCCCATTTTCTCCGGGCTGAATTCCGGCGAACACGTATGGGGCAAGTTTTTGAAGGATTACCAGTTGGCGAATTGGTAACTTCACAAAAAAAAGGAATGACCGCGATCTTACTTCGGCTTTCGCAGTTTTCTGCCCGCGAATGAACGCGAATCAAGTTCTTTTCTCCCGATCACGAGCGATCGGGCTCTTCAGAAATGAAGACTTCACATACTCATTCGCGTTGATTCGCGTTACTCGCGGGCAATCTTTCCTAGGAAAAGTGCGAAAGTCGAACTTAGTGGTTCCCCTTATCTCTCAGTCATGAACGGTTACCATTTCATTCGATCCCTCCTCTTGCCATTTACACGGGACACTTTTTATTTTGGACGGAAAAGTCACGCCAGTACTTCGTGAACCACCCGCGTCGGCAAGACACCTGTGAGACGTTGGTTGAGCCCTTGGAACGGGTATGTCAGTCGCTTGTGATCGATCCCCAACTGGTGCAGGATCGTCGCATTCAGATCGCGAATGTGAACCGGGTCGCGAGTGATGTTGTAGCTGAAGTCGTCCGTCTCGCCATGAACCACGCCTCCTTTGATTCCTGCGCCGGCCATCCAAACCGTAAAGCATTTGGGATGGTGATCACGTCCATAGTTGGTCTTGGTCAGCGTGCCCTGGCAATAGATCGTCCGACCAAACTCGCCGCCCCAAACGACCAAGGTGTCGTCCAACATGCCGCGCTGCTTGAGGTCGCGTAGGAGCGCCGCACTTGGCTGATCGATGTCGCGGCATTGGTTGGGGAGGTCTCTGGGAAGGCTCCCGTGTTGATCCCAGCCGCGATGGAAGATCTGTACGAATCGGACATCGCGTTCAGCCATCCGACGCGCAAGTAAACATTGATTGGCAAATGTGCCCGGCTTATGGACGTCGGGACCATACATGTCGAGTACGTGCTGCGGCTCACCAGAAAGATCGACCAGATCTGGCACCGAGGTCTGCATCTTGAAAGCCATTTCGTATTGCGCGATGCGTGATTGAATTTCCGGATCGCCCATCAGTTGATAA
>JAADGD010000315.1:0-9570 GCA_013152515.1 Planctomycetota bacterium | reverse complement strand
TGGTGTTTGGACGGCATAAAACCGCTGCCCCACAGGCGATTGTAGAGGGCTTGCGCTTCTTTCCGGCCCGTCCAACTCGACGTCATTACGACAAACGCCGGTAACTGCTGATTTTCGCTACCTAATCCGTAACTGAGCCACGACCCCAAACTCGGCTTGCCCGGCAACTGCACGCCAGTACAAATGTAGGTGATCGCCGGATCGTGGTTGATGGCCTCGGTGTACACCGAACGAATGATCGCTAGCTCATCGACCACTTCAGCGGTATGCGGCAGCAATTCGCTGATCCAGGCACCACTTTTGCCCGCTTGCCGGAATTTGAAAATGGACGGTGCCAACGGAAAACGATCCTGCCCCGAAGTCATCGTAGTAAGACGCTGCCCCATACGAATCGACTCGGGCAAATCGACGTCGAACATGTCCGCCATATTCGGTTTGTAGTCGAACATGTCCATTTGCGAAGGCGCACCTGCCATGAACAAATAGATCGCTCGCTTTGCCTTGGGGGCGAAGTGTGGTAGCTCAGGCAAGCCGATCTCGGAAGCATGGGACCCCCTCGCCGTTGCATCGCTTTGCAGTAACGACGCGAGCGCAGTGGAACCCAAGCCGAGCGCCGAACGGCGGAAGAACTGGCGGCGGGTTTCTTGTTGGAATTGAGTGTTTTGAGGGTTCATGAGGGTATCCAGTTCGATGCATTTTGCATATCTTTATTCCTTCGTTACAACTTCATCCAAATTCAACAACACATTCGCCATCATCGTCCAAGTTGCGAGTTCGACCGGATCGAGTGTTTCGTCTGGTTTCGATTCGCCGAGTGCGATCAGACTTTTCGCGTCTTCAATGTCCCCTGAGTACGCCTGTCGGAATTGGTCGTACGCAGTCATCAACGTGCCGACTTCTGTCTCGCTTGGCGCACGCAAAGTTGCCATTTCAAAGGCCCATTCGATCCGCTCCTGTGGCAAAGGACCGGCCTCGTGCAAAATGCGTTCGCCAAAATGCCTTGCTGTTTCGACGTACTGCAGTTCGTTCATTAGCAGCAGTGCCTGAAGCGGAGTGTTGGTACGCTCGCGACGCGTTGTGCATGACTCACGGCTGGGTGCGTCGAATGTACTCATCTGTGGCGGTGGAGAAGTCCGTTTCCAGAAGGTGTACAGGCTGCGACGAAAGACTTTTTCTGATCCCTCGTCTTTCTTGAATTCAACCGTGTTGGAGCCCGAGTACCCCACCGCCTTCCACAGTCCAGCCGGCTGGGGAGGTTTGACACTCGGTCCACCGATTTGATCGACCAACAGTCCGCTAATCGCCAGTGCTTGATCGCGCAACATCTCGGCATCGAGACGATAGCGTGGACCGTGGGCCAGTAAGCGATTTTGGGGATCAAGCTGAATCAAATCGGGAGTCGTTTTTGAGCTTTGCCGATAGGTCGTCGACGTGACGAATTGTTTCATCAACGCTTTGACATCCCAGCCACTCTCTCGAAACTCGACTGCTAGCCAATCGAGCAGATCAGGGTGTGAAGGCCGTGTGCCTTGACTGCCAAAATCCTCGGACGTTTCAACCAATCCGATGCCAAAAACTTGCTGCCAAAAGCGATTGACCGCCACACGGCTAGTGAGCGGGTGATTGTCCGCGACGAGCCAGTTTGCCAGCCCAAGTCGGTCATGCGATTGCTTATCTCCCAAAGGGGGCAGGAACTCGGGAGTCTTCCGCTCCACCTTGTTACCCGGTTGATCGTATTCACCACGATTGAGTACAAAAGCATCACGCGGTTTGCTACGTTCTCGAAAGACGAGCGTCGTGGGAGCCTCCGATTCAACTAGCCTTAGTTGGGCTTGTAACTCATCCAACTGCGAGGTCAGTTTTCCGTAGTTCGGATCGTCTCGAATGAGATAGAGCTTACGAAGCATGTCGAGTTGTTCGGTCTTCCAGTCGCTGAGCTTCGTCGCCATTGCGGGAGCTAGCTGATCGGCAAGGGTGATCGCCAGGACATCGGAATCAGACAAACGACGATCGTACATGCGCAATTCGTCGATATTACCACCGACAAAGACCGCATCTCTTTCGCGACGGCCTAACAAAAGTGGTTTGTTGTTATTGAAATTTCCCTTTTTGGTTAGCGAGTCCATTTTGACGGTTAAGGGTTGGGAAACTCCGTCGACAAAAACACGTAAACCGCTCGCTTCCTCTGAGGCATCGTAGGTGAAAAAGACGTGCTGCCAAGTGTCCGGATTGAGAACTTGTGCGGTCGTCTTGACTTCAATCACGTAGCCCGGGAGACGACCGCTCAACAACACGACGACTTGCCGATTGTGTGTCGAGAGTTCGTACCCTTTTTTACGGTCGTTAATCGAGAGTTTCGCAAATATCGGTCCTTCTGAGCCTGACTTCGACTTTACCCAAGCTCCAAAGCTGAATTGTTGGTCTTTCTTGAAATCCCCAACATTTCCTAGGTCAACATAACCCTCCTTGGTGAATTCAATCCCTCTGCCAATTTTTCCGGTGATCCGAGGAGGAGATCCAACGAGTTTCCCAGGGCTTTCGAGATTCGCCAAATTGATGATCGAGTCACCCTCCGTCTCCTCAAACTTGCAATACACCAGTAGCCCCTCTTGGTTGCCTAGCTTACTGCCGAGAGCATCGTTGTTGGGACTCTTTTTTTGCTGAGTTAGCCAAGCTTGAAATTCAGGCTCGATCACTTGCAAACGATCCGTTCGCTCCTTCTCGAAGCTTTTAATCTTGTTGTTCAGATCCGTAATAGTGACCACTTGCTCTGCTGTAGGAACTCTCACAGTTGGCGCGGGGTCTTTGACATTGCCGTCCATCGACTGGCCATCCAAGCTGTTGAAAAACGCAAAGAGTTGATAAAATTCCTTTTGCGTGAATGGGTCAAATTTGTGGTCATGGCAGACGGCACACCCAACGGTTAATCCAAGACAGACTGTGCCCACAGTGCTAACGCGATCGACGACATTCCGCACGTAGACCTCTTCGTCGATCGATCCCCCTTCGTTGGTCGAGACGTGACAGCGATTGAAACCTGAAGCGACTTGCTGATCGAGTGTTGCTTCAGGAAGCAAGTCGCCTGCAAGCTGCTCGACAAGAAACTGGTCATAAGGCATGTTCGCATTGAATGCCGTAATCACCCAATCGCGGTAGGGCCACATCTCGCGGTAGTTGTCGAGGTGCAGGCCGTGTGTGTCGCCGTAGCGCGCGGCATCGAGCCAAAACCGGGACATATGTTCGCCGTAGTGTTTTGAGGCGAGCAGGCGATCGACCACTTTTTCGTAGGCGTCGGGTGATTGGTCGGCAACAAATGCTTGTACTTCTTCCCATCGAGGCGGTAAGCCGGTGAGATCGAAGGTGACGCGACGAATCAACGTGCGTCGGTCTGCTTCAGCCGAAAAAGAAAGCTGCTCTTTTTCCAATCGTGCGAGTACAAAGCGATCGATCGGCTCACGGATCGCAGCCGATTGCGACACCTCCGGCAGTTCGGGACGGGTCGGCGTAATGAAAGACCAATGGCGTTGCCACTTTGCCCCTTGTTCGATCCAGCGTTTGAACAGGGCAATTTCGTCCGGATTCAGGTGCTGCTCACTGTCGGGCGGCGGCATTTGCTCATCAGGGTCGGACGAAGCAATCCGGCAAAAGAGTTCGCTGTCTTCCGGATTGCCTGCAACTAAAACTTGGACGTCGTCGCGTTCGCCAAACGCACCTTCGTGCGTGTCGAGTCGCAAATCGGCTTCACGACTATTTGCGTCTGGACCATGACAAGCAAAACATTTGTCCGAAAGCAACGGGCGGATGTCCCGATTGAATTGAACATCTGCCGGTTCGGCCCTCAATTCGGCCCACGCGCACAGCAACCACGCTGCGATCAGTGTACCCCTGCATACTTGAGACAATCGCATCTAGAACCTGTCCTCGGATCAAGTCGTCCGGCCTTCTTTGGAATCTCCAGGTGCCGAACGGAGTGATCAACGGTAAGTGTGATAGAAGTCGATAGCAGCCAAGCCACTCGTGACAAGCAGCTCAGCTAGACAGAAGACCATTATAAACAGAAAAGAGGGCTCGCGACATATGCAAGCCGGCACTTTTTTATTCTGAATGTGAGGTCTTCATTCCGCCGCTACGTTCGCGCGGAATTGGCTCCAAGTAATCACTTCGATCCCCAGTCCTCGAATTAGCGCAGCAACGCTGGGATCGCTGAAGATACGTCGGTCGCCGTCTCGACGAGAGGCGCTATTGGTGACTGCCCGCAGTTCATCATTTTCGTAACCACAATGGATGATTAACTCTGTGACTCCAGGCTGCAAGGTACGAAGGCTCTTGAGGTAATTTTCGCGTCGCTCCTCATGCGTGTCGCCTCCGTAAAACTGGGCAATATGATCCAGCACAGGAAATTTGCGATCATCGAGCAGTTTCCGTAATTTTTCACCTTTTTTGGCGAGCGCCGGATATTCGCGCGCCATCCGCCCATCGGCATCGCGGCTAAAAAGCACGGGCAAGTCGTATTCGAGTCCCAGTTTGACATACACCTCAAGCAAATCGGGCCGACTGATCAGCGCTCCCATGTGCGTATCCAGATGCGTGAGAGGAACGCCAAACTGCTTCGCTTTGTCGACTTGCGCTCGCAATTCGATCGCGACTTCAGACGCTTTCGCATTCTCGGCCACTTGTCGTACGTTATCCCACAGGTAGCCCTCCTTATCGACGAGGCTCGGCACTTGGTCGCGTGGAGCCACAGGTCCCCAGCGATAATACGACCACTCGGAATTCAGTGTTAGGTGAATGCCATAATCTTTCTCTGGGTTCTCGCGACAATACTTGGCAAACTCCGAAAACCAGGGGCACGGAACCATGATACTTGCCGACGAAACAACGCCGTTTTCCATCGCATCAATGGTCCCCAAGTTGACCGAGTGTGACATGCCCGCGTCGTCAGCATGAATAATCAGGTACCGCTTTTCTGCGGCATTGGCGCTCAACAGGGCAGGAGAATTAGACGAGGCCACAGCTTGCTCAGATTCTCCCGCGCGGCCACTAACAGACCATGCAACACAAAAAAAAGAAGAGACAACTAACAACACGACGCGAGAGTAATCGTTGATCATAGAGCCACCAGCGGGTACGATGCCATTGGAAAAAGTACGTTAAAAGGATGTCATGAAGGATCGAGGACAATTGTAGCATAGTCTCTCGGTTTGCCGAGGGGATCAAAAAAGGGATTCCATACCGTAAGACGACTAATTCAGGTGAGCTTTATGAAATGTTTGGAGTTAGTGCTGGTACTTGGGATGTCCATCAATATGACAGAAATGGCAGACGGCACCGAACGTCAGATAACTAGCGATGTTGCGTATGATCACGAATTGGATAGCAACGACAATTTTTCGCCTGACGACCGATTCCTCGTCTTCGACACGCGTACGCCAGACGGGGGGATTGCGGCGTCTCGCATGGTTGGCAAGGTAGAGATTACCACAGGCGAGATTACCCCACTCTACAAAGCCAAGCAGCCAAATTCGTTCGGCCCAGGTGCTGGGGCCGCGTCGTTTTCACATCGCCGTGACGAAGTAATTTTTATCCACGGGCCATTTCGTCCAACGGGGCCTGAGAATCAGTACGAACAGTATCGGCGCGTCGGCGTCATCGCGGCAGGCGATGGGAGTGGCGAATATCACCTCGCCGATGCCAGAAATACCGTTGCCCCTTTTTCGGTCGGCGCGCTTCGCGGCGGGACGCATCGGCACGAATTTTCAGGCGACGGCGACTGGGTGGGTTTCACCTACAATGACGCCGTACTTGAATCCTACGGGCACGTCCTTGGTAAAAAACTCAACCTGCGAACCATCGGAGTTACCCACCTTGGGCACTCTGTTTCGGTACCTGCGGGCCGACAGTTTTCTGGCGATGCCGATGGTTTTTCGGTTTTAGTAGTGACGGTGGTTCCGAGGCCGAAACCGGGCAGCGACGAAATTTCGCACGCTGCTCAGGACAGTTGGATCGGACGTAACGGCTACCTCCGCGCAGATGGCACTCGTCAAATGGGCCGAGCTTTTATCGGGACAACCCGCAACGCTCAAGGCGAAGAAGTCGACGAACTTTTTGTGGTCGACATCCCTTCGAACATCACTCGCCCAGGACCTCTGGGTCCCTTGGAGGGCACGGAAAAAACCTACCCCGCGCCACCTGCGGGTACGGTGCAGCGTCGGCTTACCAATTCGTCCCAGCGGCGCTATCCAGGCTGTAAAGGCATTGTCCGCGCGTCGCACGATGGCTCGCAGATTGCGTTTCTCATGCTCGACGATCAAGAAAAATGGCAAGTTTTTCTTATTTCGCCCCTAGGTGGCGAGCCTCGCCAGGCGACTTTTTTGGAAGGCGGCGTCGATGCCGGAGTGCGGTGGCATCCAAACGGAAACACAATCGTCGCGGTCGCCGACACTCGAATCGTCCTAACGATGGTCGAGCCTGGATCGCAGTTCGGCAAGAGTTGGGTGCTTTCCGATCGCGCCCCCGCCCCTTTCGCACTCGTCTGGAGCCACGATGGTAACACGATCGCTTACAATCGGCGCGTCGAATCTGCGGGAAGCAAGACCACGCAGATTTTTGTATGCGATTTTCACGAACGAGACTAGCTAGCGTTGACATTTATAGGATTGGTACTTCGCCAATTTTAGTGGATCTTGAGGTATCCAGGTAGAGTTTGATTTCTGAGGATGCTCGTCATGAGCAAACTCACAGAACATTACCGTCTATTGTTAGGTCTGGACGCTCCCTGGGAAGTGTCGGAGGTGTCCCTTTCTTTGGAGGAGAAGTGTGTGGAGATCCAATTGGTTCATCGTGGTGGTGCCGTGACGTGCCCTGAGTGTGAGGCTGCGTGCGGGATTGCTGACCACGGACCTGAGCGAACTTGGAGGCATTTGGACACGATGCAATTTGAAACCGTGCTGCGAGCACGCACTCCTCGAACGAAGTGCAAAACGTGCGGCGTGAAAACAACGACCGTCCCCTGGGCAGGCAAACAGTCGCGTTTTACGCTGATGTTCGAAGCTTTTGCCATCGAGGGACTGCAAGCCTGTGGCAACGTAAAAAATGCTGCTACGTTGCTCACCGACGAGCAAAAAGGTCAAGCTAGAAAGCTAATCTCACCGAACCGCGCTCGTGAGGAAGCGTCCGAGCAAGCACCACACCCGATTGAGTCGCTCCCTCACGGTCGCGGTTCAGCGGCTCATACATTGGCCGCCCACAGCTTCTGTGTTTTACTGCAACGCGTTTAGCCGCTACGCTACAGCCCATTTTACGGACTGGGTGGCACCGACACTTGTCCGCAAAACGCTTAGCCATCGATATAGCGTTATTCGGACACGTGTCGGTGTCGCTTGCGACACGAGGCGAATCAGTGTCCTTGAGCGGTTTGCCTCCTGTGCTACGCACACCGACAACCGCTCGAAAAAAATCTAATAGCTGGCAACGTCAACTCCGAGCGGTTGTCGGTGCCACCCGCGACTTTCTAAGGCACCGTTCCTGCGTAAGGTGTGAACCACCGTGTACGCTAGGCACGCATCTGTCCATGAATCTGGGCGGTACCCTTCAACGCAAGGCAAACTTACCCGACCGCCGCAGTAGTTGCTTCCAGCGTCGCATATGCTCCGAGCAACAGATCTTCAGTCTCGTCAAAGCTGATGCACCCACTTTTTCAAAATTTTTGACAGAAAGCAAACAGCACTGGTGCCCAAAAATGCCGCCAGAATACCGATGATGGCATTTACAGCAAACTTGCGAATAGAAAAAGACATATGCTGCTGTATCAAACGATAATCCTGGGATTCGTCGATTGGATGATGAATTGACTTTGCTGGATTGCTGTAATCCCAGTGAGGGAAAATACTGCGGTACTCAAAATGAGCTAAAGGCCATCCTTTGTATGCCCTGACTTCAAGCTGCTCCCAAGATGGCTTCGAGACACTTTGATAGTCAACACTATTGATGTTAAGGCGGATATTCAGCCAAAAAACTACTGCCGCTGCTGCCATTAGTAGCAAGAGTGTCGATATTCGGAATCTAAAAAAAATGCGAAAAGTCATCCGGACCATCCGTTAAGCACCTTAGATTACCCAACCGCCGCCGTCGTTGCTTCCAGCGTTGCATACGCTCCGAGCAACAGCTCTTCGGTCTCGTCGAAGCTGATGCAGCCGTCGGTGATCGAGATGCCATGCTTCAGCGCCGACAGGTCTTTGCCTAAGCTCTGCTTGCCGGGGTTGAGATTGCTTTCGAGCATCAGGCCGACGATCGTGTCGTTGCCTGCGGCCCGTTGGCTCATGACGTCGTTCCAGGCGATCGACTGTTTGGCGTAGTCTTTGTTCGAGTTGGCGTGGCTGCAATCGACGACAAATCGTGAGGGCAGATTGGCGGCAGCAAGCATCTCGCTCGCTTTCGCAAGGCTCTCGGCGTCGTAGTTCGGCCCGTTGCGTCCACCTCGCAATATGAGGTGCCCCATGTCGTTGCCGCGAGTGTTGACCATGCAGGTCTTGCCGTCGTTGTCGATTCCCAGAAACGTGTGCTCGGCGCGGGCGGCTTCCATCGCGTTGATCGCAACTTCGAGGCTGCCCTCGGTGCTATTCTTAAAACCGACCGGCATCGACAGTCCGCTCGCCATTTGGCGATGCGTCGGCGACTCGGTCGTGCGGGCGCCAATCGACGCCAGCGTCACTAGGTCGGCGATGTACTGCGGCGTGATTGGCTCGAGCATCTCGGTCGCGGCAGGCAATCCAGCCTTTGTCACGTCGAGCAAAATTTCGCGTGCCAGTCGCAAACCGCCCGACATATCAAATGTGCCATCGAGATGCGGATCGTTGATGAGTCCCTTCCAGCCAACCGTCGTGCGAGGTTTCTCGAAATAAACTCGCATCACCACCACGATCCGGTCGTTGACCTTCTCTGCCAAGGGGCCGAGTTTTTCGGCGTATTCGATGGCAGCGTCGCGATTGTGAATCGAGCACGGTCCAACGATCGCAATCACTCGCCGATCTTCGCCACGCAAGATCGCCTTGGCCGCCTCGCGCGATTGATAGACCGACTCGGCACCTTCGTCGCTAAGGGCGACCTCCTGCTTCAACTCGACCGGAGAGGTCAAAGAGGTCGTGCCCTGGATGTTGAGGTCTTGGAGAAGATGTTGTTGCTCAGTCATGAGATTTTCGGGCCATCCGTCACTGAAGAGGCGGATTTATTGGCTCTGGTTGGGCGAAGCGATAGGCGGGTGATCTTCCAGTTTATCTCGCAATGGGGCATTTGTCGAACGCGAATTACCCGAGAATCAACCGTGTTAGCGCTGTGTTGAAAGCCTCACGCAGAGTCGCGGAGCAAAAGCAATCCAACGCACTCGTCCAAAAAATCTTGCTATCTCTGCGTCTCTGCGTGAGGCTAATTGGCATCAATCTGTCATACGGGAGGACAGCCAAGTCACTTATCTCCCCTAGCTAGTGTCTGTCCGGAAATCGCATTCTCGCGGTATTCGCGTTGATTTTTCATAAAAAGCTCCTCGAAGAGGGAACCTCTTCTGAACGGTTGCGT
>JAADGD010000023.1 GCA_013152515.1 Planctomycetota bacterium | reverse complement strand
ACTCGATGGTGGGCAGATCTCGCGTGAACTCTGCCAATTGCGACATCCGCGCGAAGGAATGATCCTTTCTTTGCGAATTTCGATGTTTGCGGCCATCGGGATGGCGATTGTAGGACTTTCTTGGCAATCGCTGCTCGTCGTGTTGATGTTTGGCTACTTTGCCTATTCCAGTTACAAAACATTGGAAGCCTATCGCGCCAGCTTTTGGTAAAGCCATTCGACTCTCGCCGTTTTTTAGCCACGGATTACGCGGATGAAGTACGGAAAAAGAGTATGATCCGTGACATCCGTGTAATCCGTGGCTGGAAAACGAACCAAAAAAGCACAACATCTAGCGAGCAACTGCCTTGAATGACCACTTGCAACTAGATGTAGGGTCTCGCGATGAGGCAGATCGACAGCGTCAACGCTTGGTGATGTTGGGCGCGAGCAACTTATCGCGCGCGTTTCCGATTGCCGTCTCCATGTCGGAACAAGTCTTTGCTACGCCGTTGGATTTTTTTGTTGCGAAAGGTCATGGACGTTCATACGGCAAAGTTTCCAGTTGTTTTGGGAAAAAAAATTCAGGAATTTTTTCTTGTGGAATTTGGCGCGCAATCGAGCAAGAAAAAAGGATGCCAATCATTGCCTTCGTGACCGATATTGGTAACGATTTGGCTTACGAAGTTCCTGTCGAGACGATTGTTGAATGGGTAGAAGCCTGTCTCGATCGCCTTGCGGCGCTCGGCGCGCGCGTGGTGCTTAGCGACTTGCCAATGGAGGTGATAAGGCAGCTTGGCGCGACCCGTTTTCGGTGCTTTCGCGCGCTACTCTTTCCTCAATGTCGGCTTGAATGGAACGAAGTTCTGCGTCGTGCGGAATGGCTCAGCGAGCGGCTGCATGACATCGCAAAGTCGCGGAAAATACCTTTGTTTATAGGGCGAAGAGAGTACTACGGACTTGACCCGATCCATCCCCGTAGGCGTTGTTATCCAGAGATGTGGGCGCAACTTTTGTCGCTCGTCGCTGAGACGCCGAGTGATTTGGCGCAGCACCGTTGTTCGTTTACCGCAGCTTGGTATCTACGCCGTTTACGCCCCGAAAGTTGGTCGACTTTTTCTTTTCCACGCCGTGCATCCCAACCGAATGGACGGTTGTATGACGGGTCAACAATTTCTCTTTACTAATTTTGAAAATATTTCAAAGATCGCGCTGCGTTGCGTCGAACAAGTGGTGCTCTTGAGCGTTGCCGGGCATTGTTTTGGCGCGCGAAAGCAAATTTTTATTAAAAAATGTGTTGCACTATTTCGTTGAATTCGTACAAATACGTCGAAGGGCAACTTGTTGTAGCGAACACACGCTGCCTTTGGGATGAATTTACTTTTGCTTATCCCCATGAGACATCAATCGGAAATCATCAGATTCAATACGAAATGTCGTGTCACCTTGGACGGGTGTCATGTTTTCTTTTAGGTGCCTTCGGTTCTGAATGACTAAAGAGATTAGTCGGACGAAGCACCACGACCCTTTATGGAGGATTGACAGTGGCCAAGAAAAAACGAAAGAAGAAGGCAGCCAAAAAGGTTGCTAAGAAAAAGAGCGCTAAGCGCAAGGTAAAGAAGACGACGAAGAAGGCTGCCAAGAAGAAGGGCGCGAAGAAAAAGAAGGTAGCCAAGAAGAAGACAGCCAAGAAAAAGAAGAAGAAAAAGGCTGCTAAGAAAAAGACGGTCAAGCGCAAAAAGAAAAAGGCCGCCAAGAAAAAGACCGTCAAGGGTAAGAAGAAAAAGGCCGCCAAGAAGAAGACTCGGCGTAAGAAGAAGAAGTAATCCCTCGTTTCTCCGAATCGAAGGATATTTGGGCAGTGCTGGTCACTGTCGACAGGTAAAAAAGGGCCGCCCGCGCTTTGCGCGTGGCGGCCTTTTTCATGGGCTGACGTGTTGAGGCTGAGAGCTAGCTGCCCCCTTCTTTGCCCTCCGCTTTCAGCTTCCCGCTCGCCTTACAAAACCGACAGGCTCGGCATCGGCGGATCGGCGGCTTTGCTGCTGGCGATGTTCTTCACGAGGCTATAGCAGATGCGATCGAAGTAGGGTGCCGACTCTTGGTCCGCGAAATTACCAGCCGTCTCGCCCGCGTCACCCCGCTCGCGAATCGCGATCTGAATCGGGACTTCGCCCAGAAAAGGGACTTCGAGCTCCTCAGCTTTCCGTCGCGCGCCGCCGGAGCCAAAAATTTCGTAACGCTTGCCGTTATCGGGACAGAGAAAGTAGCTCATGTTCTCGACGATTCCGAGCAGAGGAATATTGACTTTGCGAAACATGGCCACGGCTTTCACGGCATCGAGTAGTGCCACGTCCTGTGGCGTGCAGACTACAACCGCACCCGTCAGCGGCAACAACTGCGAGAGCGTCAACGAGATATCGCCTGTGCCTGGCGGCATGTCGATGATCAAGTAATCGAGGTCGCCCCAATCGGTATCGCGCAGAAACTGAGTAATCACGCCGTGCAACATCGGCCCACGCCAGATGACGGCTTCTTTGGGGTCGACCAAAAAACCCATGCTCATCAATTTCAAGCCATCTGACTCGACCGGCTGCAGACGTTTCTCGGCAGTGGCAGTTGGTTTTTCGTCAACGCCTAACAAGTGTGGAATGCTTGGCCCGTAGACGTCTGCGTCCATCAGTCCCACTTTCGCTCCGGCACGTTTTAGGCCCAGTGCCAACGAAGCGGCAATCGTACTTTTGCCAACGCCCCCTTTGCCCGAACCCACGGCGATGACGCTCTTGACGGTCAAACCGATGCCGCCGATCGGCTGGGCCGGACGTTCATGCTCGACCACTTGGACACGCACCTGAGCTTTCCCTGGGAGCTTGCTCTGTAGCTGCTCCGTGAGACTCTGCCGAGTCTCTTCCCAGAGCGGAGCGCTATAGCTTGTCAAACCGATCGTCACGTCGAGTTGCTCATCGTTAATCGACACGTCGACGACTTGGTCCATTTGCTTGAGACCTCGGCCAGTCTCTGGGTCGGCGAAATCATTTAAGAGACGTTCAACTGCGGCGGTATCAATCGGGCTATCTGACATGGACGGATCCTGGTAGGAGTCATTTATAGTTTGGGAATCCTCTACCATATCGCTCACGACAAGATTGCCAAGTCGCAACTTTTGGCCAGTGCGATTGATTGCCATAAATGGATGAATTCGAGATCAGATTTTTTTGCCTGACACTAAGAACCTATTTCAGAACTTCCAGCTAGATAAAAACCACGGAGTCACGGAGGACACCGAGAAACACCCTCGGTTTGAAAAGTATGGAATATCCGGTACTTCCAGACATTCTTCCTTCTCTGGGCTCTCCGTGACTCCGTGGTAATTTATTTGCTTGTTTTCTAGGAAGATTTAGTTCTGGGATAGGCTCTAAATACAATCTGTACGCTGATCGGCAGCAGTAGGGCAATCACGCAATCGCAACGAAAGCGGCAGAAAGCGCAAGTCTACAGGGCTGGCGATCTATAGCGCCTGACAGAATCGCTCGATAAAGAAATCGAGGCCCAGAAAACTTTTATAAGTCAAAAAGCACAAAAAAGCCCTCTGTGGGTGGGGCAGCGACCCACAGAGGGAAAAATTGCATGGACTTACCACGCACTAGCGATCATAACGACAAGCTGACGATTTAGCAAATCCCTTGGCCAAAAAAGCAGCAAGAATTCGTAGTTTTGTGATTTTGCTCTGTGAGAGATAAGCGGAGAATACGGATTAAAGGTCATTTTGCCCCAGAAAGATGGAATTGTCGTATGTTGCTATCAGCTAAGGACTTATTGCAGGAATTGGTGCGGATTCCGAGCCTTAATCCTGCTTTTTCTACTGGTGAGACGGGCGTCAGCGGCGAATCGGAGGTCACCGATTTTTTACAAGATTTTTTTTTGAAGCTTGGCTGGGACTGGCTTCGGCAGAGGGTTCATCCTGGGCGGGACAATTTTGTGGTGGTTTGCCGTGCTAATGGCTTGGCGGCTCAGCGGAGGCCTGTTTTATGGGAGGTTCATCAAGATACCGTTGGTGTGACAGGCATGAAAATCGATCCCTTTGCCGCCAGAGAGTCGGACGGCCGGATATGGGGCCGGGGAGCCTGTGACGTCAAAGGCGGCATGGCGGCGATGCTGGCGGCTTTGGCGCGGGTTGAGGCTGAGGGGGCAGCGCTGCAGCAAACGATTGTCCTGGCGACGACAATTAACGAGGAGTGCGGTTTTACGGGCATAAAATCGCTCTGTCGTCTTTGGGGTAGCGAAGCGGAAGCAGCCGCTGAGGCCGAAAACCTCAGTGGGCCGTTGTCGCTGGCCGAATTACGCGAGCTGCGGCCCGAGCGCGCGATCGTGGCAGAGCCAACATTGCTTGACGTGGTGGTGGCGCACAAGGGCAGCGTCCGGTGGCGTTGCCATACGCATGGACGGGCAGCTCACACGTCGCGTCCTGAGCATGGTTGCAACGCCATCTCGACGATGGTTCGTGTGGTGCAAGCGATCGAGCAGTTTCACGATAAGGTGCTAAGCCAGCGAGCGGCGCATCCGCTTTGTGGACGGCCGACCGTTTGTGTTAGCACCATCCAAGGTGGCTCGGGCGTCAATACCGTGCCGCATCATGCGGTGATCGATATCGACCGTCGGCTTGTGCCCGGAGAAACGCCCGAGGACGCTTACCAAGAACTCGTCGAAGCCATCGCTGTTTTTTGCGAGGGCTGCGACGCCACGATCGAACACGAACCACCTACGAACTCGAGTGTCGGCCTCGAAGACAACGACAACCGCGACTGGGCCGAACAGATTGCCGCCACGGTCGGCTCGCTGGGTCGAACGAGCCAACTGATTGGCGTCCCCTACGGCACCGACGCGTGGGCGCTGGCGGCGGCGGGGATTCCGACCGTGGTATTCGGGCCTGGTTCAATCGATCAAGCGCACACCGACGACGAATGGATCGAGATCGAGCAACTGGATCGCGCGGTGGACGTGTTCTATCGACTCGCGTGCGGTGGATAGTCTCGCGCGGGGCGTTCGTCGTGGCCGACGGCGTCAACCCTCATCGCTTGCGGTTTCGCGCGCTACACGATCAACTAGCCGCGATCAAAACACATCCAGGTTGAAGTGATGCCCGCTGTGGAAGCGGCGACGGTTGGGATAGTAGTTGTGCCACTTTTTGTTGTAGACCGGGATCCGCATTTCTGGCGGATAGCGGTGGTACAGGCTATCAGCACTGCGGTAGTACTCGTTGCCCCAGAAATTCTGTGGGTAGTACACGTACGGATAGTGGTAAAAGCGGTCCCAGTCTTGCGTGTTGTACGACGCACCCCACGCGCGACCGTAAGCTTGCTGAGCATTGGCTGTCTCGGCTTGAGTGGCACAGCAAGCAAACGCGGCTGCGCAACAGCCCGACAAAAAGATCCTGCGGATCATCGAATTCCCCCTCTGGAAGATAAACGCGGCAGCCCCAGCGGGCCCCGGCGGGTAAGTGTTTCCAATGTTAGTGATCGGCAACCGGCAAAGTCTGGGTTGAGGGAATGTTTGGTAGAATCGGTATAATCGGTAGGGATGTGGGTGCTAGCGTGCGCGCCGCTAAGCCGCAAGCGGCGGGTGGTGGTGGTTCTGCACTTTTGCACAGTGTTGCAAAACATGTTTTTCGTGGCAAAACTTCGAGGGTTTTGCATTCCTCCGGGCCTACATCTGCGTTCATCGGCGGCTAATTTCACTCCGCTTCCAAATCCAGATGCTTCGCCTGCGGGACGCGTTCGCGGATGCGGCGTTCGATGAGGTCGATCTCTTCGGCGAGGAGGTCGACGATGTCTTCGGCGAACTCGTGGGTGAACTTTTCGAATTCTTCGAGGGATGTAATTTGCTCGTACGATTCGCGCATTTGCGGGCGGAGCTTGTCGGCCAGCGCGCCGCCGTCGAAACGGACGTCGGCTTTGATGCGGTAGGTGTCGGTGTCGAGGATGCGCGTTTTGAGATCGACGATCTCTTCGACGGCTGGGTTGGCTTCGATGATGCGGCGGACTTGTTGGCGGATCGGTTCGGGAATGCTCGCCCCGACCAGCAGTTGCGAATTGCGAGCGATCAGCCAAATGGCGATCGCCCCCAGCAGCCCGCCGATTGTGAGCGAGCCGATCGCGTCCCAGTAAAGATTGCCGGTTAGCTTGGCGAGCAAGATCGCCCCCATCGCGACCAAAATACCGATGCAAGCAACAAAATCTTCCAGCACGACCGCCACCACGGCCGGATCGGCATCATGCCGCAAGAAATGCAGTAACGGACGCTCCCCAGCTTGCTGCTTAGCGGCGCGCAAAGCGATCCAAAAAACCGCCCCTTCGAGCAGAAACGAAAAAATCAGCACCCCAATCGCCCAACTGAGATCCTTCATTTCGTGCGGATGCAGCAGCGTCTGGATGCCGTGATACACGGTCACCCCGCAACCCAAGAAAAAGATGCCGACCGCCGAAATGAGCGCCCAAACGTAGCGCTCGGACTGATAGCCATACTCAAACGTCTCGTCAGCGTCGCGCGTCGAACGGACAATGCCGACCATCAGCAAGATTTGGTTGAGCAAGTCGGCCAGCGTGTGAATCGCCTCGGAGAGCATCGCCCCTGAGCCGGTGAACAGGAAGGCGACAAACTTGGCGATCATGACAATCGCGTTGCCGACGATGGCAGCGGCGACGGCGGTTTTGGAGCTGGGGGAAGCCATTGGGGTGAATGTTCCTTGTGTGTAATTGACGACTTTAAGCCGAACCGCGCCCGTAAGGAAGCGTTCAAGCGAGCTTCAAACTCCTGTGAACGCTTCCTTACGGGCGCGGTTCGGTTGTTGAGGACAGCGGGGGTCGAAACTCATTCTTTCTGCAACACCCACCGCACCAACATCCCCAGTCCGTCGTCAAAATACCGCCACGAGACGGGGAAGAAGGTCAATTGCCGGTTGTAGGTTTGCACGTCGACGAGTTCTAGGGCGCGTTCGCGGTTTTCGACGAGCCGGTCGAACCAGGCGCGGAGGGTAGGGCGGTAGTCGTGGATCGAGCGGTGGGTGATGCGGAAACCGGCGCCCTCGAAGGCTTTGATGTGCGAGCGATAAGGCGAGCCGATCGAGCCGGGGAAGTAGAGCTGCGAACAGATGGCCGTAGCGAAGAGCGGATCGGGCACGCGGCAGAAAAAATGCTGGACAAGTTTTCCTCCTGGCTTGAGTGCGGCGTACAGCTTTTTGCAGAGCGGGGCGATCTCCTTGGGGCGAACATGCTCCCAGGCGCCGATCGAGTAGATCGTGTCGTAGCTTTCGGGTTCGTACTGGCGGGTAATAAAATCGTCGAACTCGACATGAAAGCCGTTGTGCTGGTCGTTGTAGGCGACTTGTTCTTTCGAGAGAGTGAGGCCGTAGAGGTTTTCTTTGTCGCCGGTGTGCTCTTCGATTCGACGGAGCATCGGTCCCCAGCCGCAGCCGAGTTCGAGGATTTTTTGGCCCGGTTTGGGATCGATCAGGCCGAGAATGTGGTCGGCTTTGTGTTGTTGGGCCTGTTCGATGGTTTCGTCGGGTTGGTGGAAATCGGCGCAGGTGTAAAACATGTATTTTTTGTCGAGAAACAACTCGTAAAAGTCGTTCGACACATCGTAGTGCGCCGCGATGCCCAGCACGTGGTCTTGCTTCATTTTTGCGCCGAGCAGAAATGACCTCAGCGGGCGAATCGGCCAACTGGTGCGAACCCAATCGGCAACTGGTGGCAGGTCGCGCGTAAGCTCTTCCCAAATTGTCGTATGGTCGAGCGGCTCCGACGAGCGAATTTTGTAGTTGAGATAGGCGTAGGCGGGGCCGTAGGCGAAGGCTTCTAGCGGAGCCAAAAGTGGGCGCATGAGATTCCGATCGGAGCAGTTTGAGTCGACAGTAGAGCAGGCAAGCCAAGAGTATGTTCGACCCGACGTTCGTGTGCAAGCGCAACGACAAACAACATTGGCGTCGTCGGCACCGACGTTCCTAACGGACGACCTTTTCCACAGCCATCTGCTCAGCCACCCAGCCCAGCCACTCGACTGTCGGCCGTCCGTAAGGTCGAAATTTCACCTGTGTGCCGAGATCGTCGCGGTAGAAGACGGCGCGCTGCTCGCCGACGCGCCCGGCGGCGGGCGAGTCGATGAGGCTGGTCGAATCGGCAGAACTCATTTGCATCGCGACGCGATAGTCGAGTTCGCGAAGCGTGAGGCGGTCGATGAACCGGTTGAGCCCATTGTACGAATCGCACCACAGCAAGACATGCACACCGACGGCAGGACCTTCGCGGAGTAGATTGCGAAATTGTTTGTCGAGCGGCGTCGGTTTTCCGTTTTTGCCCGACGCAGAACTCGACGACGAAAAGCTGAATTCTTCTTCGGTTTGGCGTAGGTTGCGGAATTGGGCCAGATCGTGGATCACTAAAAAGTGCGGAGCGCCATGATTGATGGTGGAATTTGCAACGTCGGCAACGACGCTCTCCTCAGAGGTATCTCCAGAGGTGTCTCCAGAAGTTCGCCGAGCCACTTCCTCGCTCAGCGAAGCCACAACCCTCGCCACTTCACCAACTCCACAAACTTCCACTTTGCCCGGTAACGCACTAGCCAGTTCTACCCATGCCCCTTGTTCGCTCGATTCGGGACGCGTGCCGTCGAGTACGGTAATGCTCGGGCTGGTATCATTTAGTTCGGCACCGCGCCGCTGGGCTGCTAAAGCAACCACCGCCGTGGTAAGCATCCCGAGCGCCAACGGTTCTTCTTGCCCGACGATGAGCAAGTTGTTGCCGCTTTGACGGCGCAAGGTGAGGCCGGTGGGCGGTTCGATGCGCACGGCGGAGCCGAGCCAGAGCGTCGGTTCGCGAAGTTCGCTGTCGTCGTGTTGTTCGATCACGCTGACAAGTGCACCGTTGTCACGCGGATCGGCGGGGACGTTTCCTTCAAACACAATTGCTGGCTCCGGCTGAGTAGCCGCGTTGCCACGCAACGCAAGGTGCAGTTCGCGAATTTGCGCCAAATACTTTTGCCGTTCGGCGTCAGGTAGCCAGACGACCTGAAACGGGCTGTTGCCTTCGACCAAGCCATTTTGGTCGTTGTAAATTGCTTCGCCAGGTCGGCTGAGCAGGCGAGCGGCCGAGTTTTCGTCGCTGAGAATGAGATGCGCGTCGGCGTCGCTGCATTCGAGCGCAATCCGCACCGCCATTTGTCCTAACGTACTGCGCGCAAGCGAGTAGCTGCCGGCCAGTGTCTGCGAACCGAGTAGCACATGAATGCCAAACGCGCGGCCTTGCCGCACCAGACGGTCGAGCAGCAGCGCCGCGTCTTGCGATAGCTTGTCGTCGGTGACGAACAGCTCTTGAAATTCGTCGATGACGAGTAAGATGCGAGGCATCTTGTCGTCGCAGGCGTCGCGCAGACCGGCCAAGTCTTGCACGCCCAGTTCGCGGAATCGTTCGCCACGACGGCGCAGTTCTTCGTCGAGGCGCTCGAGCACGCTGACGCCGAATTCGCGTTCGCTTTCGATCGCGATCACACGGGCGTGCGGCAGTTGGCCGGTGGCGTACGCCTTGAACTCGACACCTTTTTTGAAGTC
>JAADGD010000208.1:3486-13136 GCA_013152515.1 Planctomycetota bacterium | reverse complement strand
GACACAGAGGACACAGAGAAAAGGACTCTTGATGAGAATTCTCTGTGTCCTCTGTGTCCTCTGTGGTGATTTTTTATTTTTTTCTCGGAAGAAAAGCCGGATAAAGTCCAATGACTTACAACCCCAACTTTTTAACAGCCCAGGGGGGGGGGGCTTTGGTCATTAAGTCTTCTGGCTTCATTCGGATTTGGGTATTTCGGAATTCGTCATTTGCCTAAACCCGTTAGCACTAGCTCTCTTCCGTATCCTCGTCCTTGAGCCCCAACGCCGACAACCAGCGCCGTCGCGGCTTGCCGCTGGAGGTTTTTTCCGATTCGGAGTCTTCGTCAGGCAACTCCGCCAATTTTTCTTCGAGCGCCGCTTGTTCGCGCGCCAGCGTCGCACGCTGCACCGAAATCTCTAGCTCAGCCTCGCGGAGTTTGTCTTCGAGTTGCTCTTGTTGTTGCTTCAATTTGGCGCATTCGGCTTGGACCGCTTCGTCATTGCCGAGAATTTCTGCGGCGATCTGCTCTCGCAATTCGTCCACGTTCTCGCCGACAGGCCTCGATTCGAGTTGCGATTGCAGGTCGGCGACTTCCGCCTTGCTTTTCGCCAGTAGCGTGTCTTTCTTTGCCACGACACGATCGGTTATCGAGATCGTGCCTTCGATGGTAGCTAGTTCTTCGCGGCGCTGTTCGTCGATGATGCCTTGATCTTCGGCATCAAGAGTCGCCATTAACCGGGCTCTTTGTGCTTCCCAATCCTGAGGCTCGTCGGAGCTAGTGGTCGCAGCCGTAGCCTGAGTTTGTTGGGCCGTTTCTAATTCCTGGCGGAGATCGGCATTCTCTTGCTTGAATTGCCGCACATCGTCGACCGCCAGTTCAAAGCGGCGCTGCAAATCTTCTAACTCTTGCTGCCCGTCGACCGGCTGTTCGGGTGCCGGGGCATTTTCTAGCTCGGACACACGCTCGGCCAACGCGTCGCGCTCGGCTCGCAGACTGACGAGTTCCGGCGATTCTTGGTCATCAGCTTCGGGACGGCTCAATAGCTCTTCGTGCAGCTCGGCGTTCTCGCGTTTGAGCTTATGAACATCCGCCAGCGCAAGTTCAAACTTGCGGCGGAACTGTTCGAGCTGCTCCTCGTTTTGCTCGCTCTCTAGCTGCCGTTGGCTAAGCTCTTCGACGCGCTGCTCCGCTTCCAACAGAGTCGCGGCCGTTTGCTCGTTCTTTTCTAGCGCCGACTCCAATGTCTGCCGAGTTTCGTCGAGTTCGGTTTGCTGGGCAGCGTGCTGTTCTTGGAGTGATTGAAATTCCTCTTGGAGCTGCTGGAGCTGTTGCTCGATTTCGATCAGCTCGTGGCGTGCTTGGTCACTTTCGACATCGTCTTGAGCCCGTAGTTTTCCCAAGGCTTGTCGGACGGTTTCGAGTTCTTGCTCGACAGAAGCCTTGATCCGGCCTTCCTCTTCGACCAACTCCAGGACTTGCTCTAGCTCTTCGTCGCGCTCGGTGAGTTGTGCTTCGAATTCGAGTGACTGGCTCGCCAACTGTTCCAAGACCTCTTCGACTTCGGCCTCTTTTTCAGCAAGAGTCTGTCGCACGTCGTCGAGCAACGCGGTCTGTTCGACCGAAGTGGCGAGCGTTTGTTCTTCGGTAAGCCGCTCGCGAGACAACTCATCCGAAATCAGCTCAAGTTGCTCGTTGAGTTGGATTTCTATTTCGCTGACGCGTTGACGATGTTCGCCAAGGGTCTGGTCCGCCTGATCGCGGAGAATGCGCAGAGATTCTGCCGTTTTTTGAGAGTGATCGTCACTCAAGACAGAATCAGATTGCGGTTCTTCCATGATCGATGGAGCCAAAATTTTGCGAGTGTATTGCTAACCAAGTGCCTAAGCGAAGTGCCCAAAAATATAGGTCGCATATGGCCTCGGGTCAAAGCAAAAGGTAGAGTCGTACCGATTGCAGCGGTGGAATAGCCCTAGCGACAGAAACCCGCTCGCGCACTGCTCATTTCGAGTACATTTGCTCGATCTCGCGCGCAAAATTCGCAGCGATCGTCTTCCGGCGCAAGCTGAGCTTGGCTGTGATCTCGCCTTGCTCGACCGTAAAGTTGCGGTCCAGAATGGCAAAGCGGCCGACTTGCTCTTCGGCGCTGATTTGGGCGAGCAGACGGTCCATCTCCTGGCGGAACCACGCGCGGATGCGCGGATGCGTGACCGCTCGTCGGCGCGACCAAACCCACAAACGTTGCCGACGTATTTCGTCGCGTAGCGTGTCGGGGTTGGGCACAATCAAGGCGCCCAAACATTTGCGTCCATCGCCGACGACGCACACATGCTCGAACAACGGCGAACCGCCTAAACACTTTTCCACGCGCGCGGGTGCAACATTTTTGCCCGTCGCGAGGACAATGATTTCTTTCTCTCGACCGACAATGTGCAAGTGACCTGACGCGTCGATTTCTCCCAAGTCGCCCGTGCGCAGCCAACCATCAACGATCGTCTCGGCGGTCGCGGTTGGATCGTTCCAATAGCCCAGCATCACACACGGCCCACGAACCAGAACTTCGCCGGTGGCCGAAATTTTCACTTCCACGTCAGGGATCGGCCTGCCCGCGCTGCCAGCATGATAATCGTCGTGCGCCGTCACCGTTACCACAGGCGATGTCTCGGTTAGCCCGTAACCCGACAAGATGCGTAGCCCTTGCCGATCGAACAAGGTTTCGACTTCGGGAGCAATCGCTGCTCCGCCGCAATAACAATGCTTGAGTTTTCCGCCCAACAGTTTGAGCAAAGTCCCCGGCTCGGTGTCCTGTAACTTTTGGGCGATCTTCTGATAAAAATAAGGAACCCCGTTGATCACACTTGGCCCGACCAACTGACAATCGCGGACGACCGTGTCGCGACTTTCGGCCAGCACTAACCGCGATCCGCGGTAGATCCAGCTATAAAGATCGCAAGCGCGTGCAAAGATGTGGCTGAGCGGCAAAAAACCTAGCCGTAGTTCTTTTTCGTCGGAGCCGATCGCTTGGCTCGTTGCGATCGCGTTGGAAGTCAAATTCGCGTGACTCAACATCACACCGCGCGGCTGGCCCGTCGTTCCTGAAGTGAACAGCAGCGTTGCGAGTTGTTCGCTGCCAATCTCTGCTTCCGTAAGTGGGTCTGCAGAGCCATCCTCGTCCTTCTTTCCAGACGGCTCTGGGGATTTTCCTGCGAACAATTCGTCATGCTTCAACAGCGGCAAATCTGCCTCTTTCGCCAGCGTTTCGGCATGACTCCTGCTGCCGTCAACGATCAACAGTTTGGCTGTGGCTAGCCCTAACAATTCGCCCACCTGCGATTCGGCCAAAGACATATGCAGCGGCACATGCACGGCCCCCAAGGAAAGTAGCGCCAAATCGGTGACAATCCACGCGTAGCTGTTCGGAGCCCACTGGGCGACGCGATCGCCCGCGCCGATGTTGGCTTGTCGGAGCTGGGCAGTGAAGTGCCGCACATCCGCGTCGATTTCTAGCCAAGTTCGCCAAGAAAGCTGCCCGTCCGATATCGTCCCCAACGCCGGCTGATCGCCTACGCGGGCAACGGTCGAAGCAAGCAATTGCGGAACGGTGGTGAGGGAAGCGTCAACCATGCCCCTTATCATCGTTGCTAAGCTTTGGTTCCGCAATAGCCTCGAAAGTTCTACCTTTTCGAGAAGATCAAAAAAACCTATCCCCGAACGCCCTCTTAGCGATTAGAATCACAGCAGCCCCTGTTCTGGTACTTGCCCATGCGAATTACCAAGTAGCGCTACTGTGCTAACTGCAAAAAAAGGACCACGGATGGCACTGATATTCACGGATGAAGCTCTGATGAAATGTTTTTACGTTGTTGACCATTTACTGCCTCAGCAGCAGACCTGCAAAAGTCTCCAGAATCAGGTGGCATCCGTGCAATCCGTGGTTTTTGACTTAGCTCTGTAGTACTAGGAACGGGAGAAACCTCACCATGTTTCACTTACCACGCATACCATTTCGCGTTCGAGGTCTGTTGCTGTGCCTATTGCTGTGTCTGTTGGCGGGCAATCGCGTCCATGCCCAAGATCTGACGATCACGCCTGATGTTGTTTATGGCCACAAGCATGGGATGGCGTTGACGTTCGATGTTTTTCAGCCTGTCGAAGACGCCAAGGGGGTCGGTGTGTTATTCATCGTCAGTGGCGGGTGGTATTCGAGTTGGCAACCGCCGGAGAAGATGCAGGGATTTACGAAACCGCTGACCGACAAAGGGTTTACTGTTTTTGCGGTACGGCATGGCAGTAGCCCGAAGTACGCACTGCCAGAAATCGTCGAAGATGTCCGCCGCAGTGTGCGATTTATTCGTCTGAATGCAAAGCAGTATGGCGTCGATCCCGAGCGTCTGGGGGTTTATGGCGGAAGCGCCGGTGGGCACTTGTCGTTGATGCTGGGAACCGCGTCGGACGAAGGCGATGCCAAGGCTAGCGATCCCGTGTTGCGGGTGAGCGATCGCGTCGCTGCGGTGGTCGCGTTGGTGCCACCTACCGATTTGCGGATTTGTGTTTGGGAATCGCCAGAAAGCTTGCCCGCTTACAAAGGCTTTCCTGCGCTCGATCTACCACTCTCGGAAGCAGGCAAGGTTTCGCCGCTGGTGCACGTTTCCCCAGACGATCCGCCCACGCTAGTGATTTCTGGCGTGCAAGATAAGCTGGTCCCCATTCGGCACAGTCACGACATCCGCAAGGCGTTTGAAGAGCATCACGTCATCAATAAGCTGGTGTTGTTTGAAGAAGCAGGTCATGGCTTTCAAGGCGAGACTTTTGCGAAAGCGATGCAAGAGCTAGTGGCATGGTTTGAGAAGTACTTGCTACAAAACGAAGCGGTCGACGCTAGCGTATCGGTGGAATGACGTTCCCCACGGGGACTTTTTTCTTTGAAAAACAAGGAGCGATGCGATACGCTGCAAATTTGGCACCTAGACCATCGGGCGGGGCGTCCACTACCATAAACTCGCGTTTACGACCCCTTTGTTTCCGAGTCGCCAACTGTGCCAGCGAATCTCCCACAACCTGATGCAGAAGCCACAGCCTTGCTCGAAGAGGTGGTCGGCTATCTCAACTTTTCCTCGGGCTCGTCGGACGCGAGCTTTCTGCGGAATGTCAATCAACTTTTTCGTGCGCTCGAGTCGGATCGATCACGCAAAGACAGCTTTCCGAACTGGTGTGGGTGGCTACGCCAAACGATCAATCGCCTGCACGCTGCCGGTGGTACGTTTGCCGACACGACTCAGGCCACGGCAGTGGTCGACTTGCTCCAGCACAAGTTGCTGCCTGCCTATCGCGAATTCCACAGCGACCTGCTTTTCCATCAACCGGCGTCCGATCTGTTGCGACCTTTTTTCCTCGGTCGCGCTTGCGAAGCGTTGTTGTCGCAAGGTTCGCCGTGGGAAGAATCCGAGCGGATTGTCGAGGCAACGCTCGCCGAACTGAACGACTATGTCGGTTACCGTCCTGTCGCGACCTTGACGTCGGGCGACGCCTGCGATCCCTATCCTCACGAATTCGTGCGACCGATACCGCTCTACATTCGTGATGCAGGAGTTGCCGTCGGACGTTATGAAAAGATCATTCAGCTTGCGATCGACATTTTGAAATCGACGGACGAAGAGATTCTCGCCCGCGCATGGTTCGATCTCGACCGCCTCGAAGAAATCGCACTCGACCCGCGCGCCTACGATTTCGATCACCCAGCCAACCGCCGTCCGAATTATCATTTCGGCATGTGGGACCCGCATCAGATTTCCAACTCGGGCTACTACACACGTTTTGTCCTACAACAGATCACACTCGACGCGCTGCTGTCGCGTTGCCAATGCGATCAAAATCTCCCCGACGCGACCTCAGACGAAACCTACGAAGACCAATGCCTCGAGGCGGCGACCGTCCTCGCAGGAACGATGCTGATGTCCTCGGGCACGAGCGGCGATGGGCCGGGCCGACACGATTCGACCACTACGCTTTCGACATTGCTGCCACAGATTGCCGCTTATCGCGACGATTTTTATCAAGAACGTCTCACCCAGGCCCAAGGCTCCTACGGCCAACATATGATCGAGGAGGCGCAGCGAAGTCGTCAACCCTTCGGCGGCGCTCGTCAGCATCTCAATCGAGAATTGGCCCGACGGCGTGCTTTGCAATTGCAATGCGTGCATCTGGCGCATCTCTATGCCCGCCTTGGTTATCCGAAAGCTGCTCAGCAACAGGCCGACTTGGTGCGTGTCCCTTCGGCGCGGATGATCAGCGATATCTATTGTCGGCTCACAGCTGGGCACGACGCGATCGATCAAGATCAACTGCAGCCGGTACTCGAAAATCTCCTGGAGTGCGAAAAGCTGGTCTTGCGGGCAATCGAATGTGGTGCCCTGATCGACCCTTGGACGATTGTTGGTTTCGCCGGTAATTTCAGTCTGTTTCCGGCGCTCGAAAACACCGTCCACGACTGGCGTGTCGACGAGCTGATCGAGCTGATCGAACAGATACTCGACCTGAACGCGCGGGCCTGGAGCGAAGCGGCCGCCATTGACGACAGCAAGCTGGAAGGACAGTTCAAAGCAATTTTAGAGCGCCTCTCCACGTGGTGGGACCGCTTCGCAACCTCCTCGGTCGAAGACGTCAAACGACTGGTCGCCAAAGAGGTCGAAGTCTCGGCGAACCTTGTCGCGGGAGCACTCAACGCTTGGCACAAGGCTGGCGCTGCGGCGGGTGACATCGCGTTCTGGCGGATGTTTGTCGATCAGTTCGATTCCTCCAAAGCGTTTCAGTTGGTCATCGAGGCGTTGCTCGAGCATGGCGATACCGTGGCGGCAATGGCACTGATGATGCAATGGGTCAGCCAAAAAGATCGGACGCCTCTCGAAGAAGGCGATAGCTCGTTCCACCGATTGGCCTTTCATTGGCTCACGGCCGTGGAAGCCAAACAGGAGGAGTCTGACGTCGATCAATGGCCGCAGGCCGAGAAATTTTTCGCTTACCTCGAAGCCAATGCCGAAGAGTTTTGGCAAGTGCCCTCCATGACCCTCGACGAATCGTTCGACAGCATGTTCGACGACGTACTCGACGATATTGACGGGGCCGTTTACTTTGAGGATGACGAAAACGACGAAGAATTTGACGACCAGGACGACGAAAATTCCAGTGGGCTCTTCGAAGCAGCCTACGAAAAGATGATCTACCAGGACAGCACCGATGATGGCAACGAAGGCGATCTTGCCGACGATTTCATCGACTGGGAGTACACCGAGTGGGAGTACGAAGTCCAACGACTCGAGCAACGTCTCGATTTTCTCACCACGGTAGCGAACCTCTGGAAACATGCCGTCATTGTTTGGGGGGCAGCGGAACTACGTGATAGCAAGCGGGCAGAAATTTTTCAGCAATGGCTTGCGCAAGCAGGAACCAACTACGACCAGCTCATCGCCTTACTCGAGACCGTACATAGTTTCGATTTCGCGCTCCCCAGCGGCACACACGAGTCGCTCGTCGAATACGATCGGCTCCGCACGACCAAAGAGGCGCTCGTCCAAAAAATCATCATCACCAGCGTCGAAACAGCCGATGCCGCCCGCCTGCTCGCTGCCGCAGGCTGCGAAGCGACGTGCGACCAAGTCGAGGCCTTCAGCGAACCGCTCGACATTTGCTCGATCAAAATTCTCCGTGCGATCTTAGCCGGCGATGCCGCCTGCGTACGCAGCCATTGGGACGAGCTGATTGCACAACTTCAGCCGCGCGCTTTGCTCTACGTGCCTCATTCGCGAGGTGGCGAGCCACGACAGATCGTCTCGACACGCGGATTGCAAAAGTTGATTCATGATCTTTTGGGTTGGCTGCCGCAGCTAGGGCTGATCCAGCAAACGTGTGAATTGCTCGACGTGGCGCAAGAGATGGAAACTGAGCATTCTGTGGGGCAAGGAGCCGTGACAGAATTCGATCGTCTGTTCGAGAGCGGCTACCAAGCGATCGTGCGCTCGATGGTTGCCTCGGCAGAATCGTGGGAAGCAGAATCGTCGGAAAGGAGTGCTGGCGAACAACCATCGGCGCGCGTTGATCATTTGCTGGTCGACGCCTTGCAGCAACTCACCGAACGGCAACTCGAGCGCTGGCTCAAACACAGCCGAACGCTGCGGCTCAACGTCGTCGAACGTCTCGCGGAACCGAATAGCTGGCAGCGTTTCGTCAAGTTCATCGAACGATTTGGCGGCGACCTGTTCAACCAAAAATTCATGAGCCTGGGCAACCTGCGCGGCATCTTGCACCAAGGGGTCGACTCTTGGCTGGAGAGCCTCGAAGAAGACCCCGACGTTGCCGAAGAGATCCTGCTGCTCGACGAACTCGACAAGAGCTGGTCGCGTCAAGAAGCGGTCGAAATTTTGACGCTCACGATCGAATCGGTCGTCGAAAACTACCGCGCCTATCGCGACTACAACACCACGACCACGCAATCCGACCGTGGCGAACTGATCTACACACTCATCGATTTTTTGCGTCTGCGCGCCACGTACGATCGGGTCGCTTGGAATCTCAAGCCGGTCGTCTGGGCCCACGAAATCCTCATCCGCCACCGCCGCGCCGTCGCTTCCGAAATGTGGTGTCAGGCCTTCGCCGAACGAACTGCCGAAGCGGCCGACGATCACCAGCAGCTGCTCGAAAAACTTAGCCAACAGCACGGCATGACCTTAGCCACGATTGCCGACCGCATTGGCGAACGTTTTATCCGCCCGCTACTGATCGACCGCGTCAAAGCCTTGGTCGAGCCCGCCCTCACCGCCACCAGCGACGATCGCGCCGCCGCTTTCACTTCACTGGAATTTGAAATTTCCAGCCTGTCGAGCGAACCCTCCGGCGCCGGTCTCGACCTCCCCGACTGGCTCGCCGCCCTCGAAGACGAAGTCACCACCGCCCGCTCACGCTTCAACCACCAACCCTCGTCCGATCGCCTAGCGCGTCACATCGGCCAAGTCCAGCTTACATGGCCAGAACTGCTAGAGCAGTTGGAAGAGACGAGGTAGTGGGCTGGGCGACTTCCCATAGACGACAATGCGGATTATTGCACTGAGTTTTTTACCCATGCAAAAAAGACTCCAATAGCCGGCAAGCTACGTCTCGCCGAATAGTACGTCTCGTCGCTCTTAAAAAAGCAACACCAAGAAAAGCCTACACCAGAAGAAACAACTTCAACTGACTGCAGCCTTGAAATTGATCAATCGATAAAATAAAGGCCGCAATAGCCGGAAAAGTGTGAGGCCGATGACGATGCCGAGGATATCGGCCATCCAGTCGCGGACGTCGCAATGGCGACCGACGGCGATTTGTGTGACCTCGTCGAAGGCACCGTAGAGCGTTCCCACTAGCCAGACGGTGAAGTAATGGTGGGGGCGAAGCTGGCCGATCGTAAGCTCCCAACTAGTCAACGCAGAAAAAGCGAGTGCTAGATAAGCAAGGCAATGCGCAATTTTGTCGGCGGTTGCAATTCGATAGGGGATGGCGTGCCCTGGGTAGTGTGTAGCTACAAACAGAGCCAGCAACAGCAACACCGTGGCGTACCGGGCATAGACGGCAAGCTTACGTGTGCGGTCAAGCTTGCGGACAAGGTCGAAAGTTGAATTCTGGAGTGAGGACATAAAC
>JAADGD010000208.1:0-3469 GCA_013152515.1 Planctomycetota bacterium | reverse complement strand
GGAAGCTAGGTAGTTCTAAAGTTAGAAGCGTGTAATTGTACCTTTAAGGCAGCGCCAAGGCGAATATTATTGCCGGTATTTTGCGAGAAAAAAAGAGTAGCGGAGGCTCTGAGGAGTGTTTTGAAATACCAATCGAATGTAGCCTCCAGCTCTGCCGGGGGACGGAAATTGAAAAAATGCTACCAAAAGCACTATCCACCGGCGGAGCCGGAGGCTAAATCGGAATTTCAAAACACGTTCTGGTGTCTCCGTACGGAGAAACCGTAGCAGTGGTTCGCTAGCAGCCTCTGATAGGCAAGTTCTGATAGACTGGCCTAATACGACAAAAACAGAGCAAATGATGAGGAAAGCCCGTGAATCACGAACATTTTATGGCCCAGGCTTATGCACAGGCTCAGACAGCTCTGGTGGCTGACGAAGTGCCGGTGGGGGCGGTCGTTGTCCGCAACGGCAGAGTACTCGCGGCCGCTCATAATGGACGCGAGCAGCTGCGCGACCCCACCGCCCACGCCGAAATGATAGCAATCACGCAGGCAGCGGCGGCGGTTGACTCCTGGCGGCTTGAGGGATGCACGCTGTATGTCACGTTGGAGCCTTGTCCGATGTGCGCAGGAGCGATCTTGCAGGCACGGATCGCCACGGTGGTTTATGGGGCGGAGGATCCTAAAGCGGGGGCGGTCGATAGCTTATTTCAGCTACTGGGCGATTCGCGGTTGAACCACCGCACAGAGGTAGTGCGGGGGGTGCTGGCAGAGCCGTGCGGGCGGATATTGACCGATTTTTTCGCTGCTAAGCGTCGGTTGGGTAAAAAATGAGCCTTTGCCTGATAAAAATCTGCTTTGAAACGAGGCGTCAGACCCCTTGCAGGTTCTGATTGTGCCAGTCGTGCGGGTCTTTTCGACCCGAAGGGCGATTTTGTGTCGGTCTCGGGCAGACGAGGCAGGCCAAGTGCCAGCCGCCGTATTATGTTTCAGAGAAAGAAGTTAGCGTGCCTGTACCAGTGACGTATCCTCTTGCGTAGCGGGCTAGAGTGGTAAACTTGAGCAGTAGAATTTTCGTTGTCTTCGACCGAAGGCAGGGGTAAGATGACAGAGTGGCTGCGAATCGCATTCGATGGCGATCGATTGGAATCTTAGGTGGGTAATAGGCTAGGACGATGACTATGATCAAATCTCTCAATATTGCGGTTTTGTCTGCACTCCTCCTTAGCCTCTTTGCTTGTGAGGGGTGGGCACAGTCTGGCGGCTACAGCGATGCACTTCTTGCTGGGCTCAAAGGTCGAACCAGTACCTCTCGATTCAGCGTGACGGGCATCCAAAGTCGCCTGACGAATCGGTCTGCACTAAGACCGGGAGTAGCCGGCGTCAATCAAAGAAATTTCTTGAGTACTAGCTCTAGCTCACTGACTCTACGTAAGAAACCGTTTTCTTCGATCTCGCGAGGCCCTTCGGTGAGTCCTTACTTGGCACTTTCGGCTCCGCGCGCTGCGGCTTCGGACTATCAAACCATCATCCGTCCTCAGCAGCGAAAACAACGTGAGAATCAACGGCAGCAAGCCTTCGCGATTCGGCGTCTGCAGCAGTTGAATAAGATGGCAGCACGTGCACCGTACTCAGCTACGGGCGACGAAAATCGTGCCCCGACAGGTCACGCAGCGGTCTTCCAAAGCCTGGGAAGTTACCAAAATACGGGCAATTACTTCCCGCCTCCGAGTCGACCGAAGCAGCGCTAGTGCGAGTCTGCGGAGTTTCGGTTGCGTTGGCTTTGGCGGTAGTATTTCCAGCCAGGCAAAAAGAACGTTGCCGCTGAGACCACCCCAAACAACGACAAGCCATAGGGCCATTGCGCGTGCTGCAAATAGGCCATCACGGCCGAAACGGCGAACAGCGCCGCGGCGTGGACGTAGAACGTGCCCGCCAAAATACCGGCCTTCATGACAAAGACTGTCCCGCTGATCAAACCCAACACGGGTGAAAGTGTCAGAACGGGCAGCCCCATGATCGCTTCGACGACAAACAGCAAAACCACCGAAATAATACTTCCACCCCAAGCGTGAGCAATTTGTCGTTCGACGGCTGTGACCGGCCCCGCCCGATGTCGCACAGCCCAAAAAATGGGTGCCCAGATAGCCAGTCCGCCGCCCCACAAAGCCAAATAAAGCCAGTGCGTTCGCGTCGCTGGCCAGCGCCCTTGTTGCAACTGGAGCCAGTTGGTGACCAAACAAAGCACCAGCAGCACCGCAGCATGCCACATCCAAAGCAGGCCCCAATTCTCCAGCACGGTCGCGTGATGCGTCTCGCGAAACACCCGTGCGACGACATCGGTAAACCGTCCGCTGCGTGCCAAGATCGATTCGCCGCCCAGGAACGCCTCTAAATCACGGGCCAATTCAGCCGCCGAATGGTAACGAAGCTCTGGTGGCTTTTGCAAGCAGCGCAACACGATCATTTCTAGGTCGCGACTGACTTGACGATTGAGCAGACGGGGCGGCAGCAAATCTTGCTCCAAAACCATCATCAACGTATCGACGGGCGAAGGGCCTTGAAACGGCGGCCGACCCGTGACGAGTGCGTAGAGAATCGCGCCCAAGCTGTAGACATCGCTCAGCGGGCCGACGTCGCCGCGACCACCACTCGCTTGCTCGGGCGCCATGTAGGAAGGCGTGCCAAGAATTGCGCCCGTCTCGGTGAGCGACGCGCCTGCGGTGGTACGTTTGGCCAAACCGAAGTCGGTGACGTGCGGCTCGCCTTGCCGATCGATCAAGATATTCGCCGGCTTTAGGTCGCGATGGATGACTCCGCGCTCGTGAGCATATTGAATCGCCTGGGCAATGTGCATTACCAGTTGAGCCGCTTCGCGTTCGGGCAGCGGGCCCGACGCGATCCGCTGCGATAAGGTTTGCCCTTCGATCAACTTCATGCCGAAATACTGCCAGCCTTGGTCAGACCCAACTTCGTAGATCGGCACGATGTGCGAATGTTCGAGCTGGGCAACAGCGGCGACTTCGGCTTGAAATCGGGCCTGATCGGCAGGCGACGCTAGCGAGCCATGCAGAATCAGCTTCAGCGCGACTTCGCGATCCAAACTTTGCTGCCGCGCGCGATAGACAACGCCCATTCCGCCACGGCCGATTTCCTCCAATAATTCAAAATCGCCAAGCTTTGGCGGCGGAGTCGCTTCGGCGAGGGCGGGCGTCTCGTCTTTGCCATGCGAGTGTTCCGCCACCGCTTCGACAACCATCACGGTCCCCCACAGCGCGCGCAGCTCTGCCGCCAAGTGAGGATGCGCGGCGGTCAGTTCTTCGAGACCCGGTCGTTGTTCAACGGTCGAGTCGGTCAGGCGATCAAGAATCGCGGCTAGCTGAAGTTCGTTGGGATCGGCGTCAGGCACTTCGTGATTCAATCTGGTGCGAAAGTTTCTGTAGTGGACCCGTAGCCGGCGAGCTACGTCTCGCCGACGTTGTGACCTC
>JAADGD010000073.1 GCA_013152515.1 Planctomycetota bacterium | reverse complement strand
TAGTCAAGGCGGCTGGGAAATATCGGTTGGAACGGCTGGAACAAAAGGGGCTCAACCTCAAACACTAGAAGTCGACGGCCTGATTCTGGCAACGCCAGCGCGTCGCAACCCCGCACTGCTGAACGAGGTTGACCCGACGTTGGCCGAGGACTTTAGCAAGATTCCGTACGGCAGTTGCGCGTTAGTCTCGTTCGGATTTTTGCGCGAGCAGATCGCGCACTCTTTGGATGGCTTCGGCTTTGTCGTTCCGTCGATCGAGAATCGGCAGATTCTGTCGTGTAGTTTTTCGAGCATCAAATACACAAACCGCGCGCCTGACGGCCACGTCCTGCTGCGCGCGTTTGTCGGCGGAGCTTGTCAGGGCGAATTGATTGACCTCGACGACGAGCAATTGCAAAAACTCGTTCTGCGAGAGCTGGCCGACCTGTTAGCCATCACCGGGCAGCCGATGCTGCGCCATGTGACGCGGCAGATTCAGGCGATGCCCCAGTACTATCTCGGACACGAGCAGCTTGTTGAGCGAATTGAGAAACGCGCCGATCAACTGCCCAACTTTGCCCTGGCGAGCAACGTCCTGCACGGAATCGGCATCCCCAATTGTATTCAGGCAGGAGAAAAAGCAGCCGAAAAACTCAACGACTACTTGTTCGCCACCGCGTCCAGCGCGAAGGTCGCGTTGGGGTCGTGTTCGTAGAAGAAGCGGGCAATCTGGCCGGAGACAATCTCCACAAACTGGCGCTGGAAGACTTGGATCGACTTGTCGGCGGCTGGGATGCCGCTGTTCCGTGGGAAGAGAATCTGCCCGACGTTTCGTTCCCAAATAAGTCGGTCGCGGTCGGTCATGTCGTAGACCGAAAGCTTGACGTCGGCGTCACCTTGGTAGAGAGTCGAACCTTTGTACAACGAAAATTCGTCGAGTTCGATGTAAACCACCCGTGTCGCTTTGACCGAGTGGCCGAGGTCTTTGAAGTTGTCCCAATCTTGTTCGTCCACCCAATTGTCGACTTCCTGCGGGCTGACCACGTCGATATCTTCGACGTTGGCCTCGAGCATCTTGCTGATCCGTTTGCCGATCGTCCGCGCAGCGCCGGCGTGGCGATATTCGTGCGACGAAGGAGGACGGCAGATCACAACCACGCGCTGCCCTTCGAGCGCCTCGCATTCGGCCGGTACAACATTGCCACCTTGCCAAAGGTAAATGCCGGTTGCGAAGAGCGTGGGCAAACAGCCTATCGAAGGCGCTACCAGCAGCGACAGTAACAAAGCAAGCGACCAAAAATGTGGGCGGTAAGAGCGATCCATCATTCTTCCCTTCGGCGTACATGGTTCGGCCATCCTGGCCGGGAGTGTTTTTTTACTTTTGGTGACGTTCCGGCGATGCGTTGCATCGCGGCTATTTTGGAGTCGGTTGTCTACATTCCTAAAATTCTACATTCCTAAAAACAGCCTACGCAGCCAATCGAGTACGACGACTGCCAGCCATGCCGAGGCTAATACCAGCAAGTGCCGCAGTGTCGGCTGAATGATCAGCCAACGTCCACAAATCGCGACTAGCAACATCCACGGCGCACCGATCACGATGGCCACACAAAGCAACATCGCGCCCAAATTGGCGATAGATGCCAGCATCACTTCGCCCCGAAGCAAAAGCGCCCAAGCGGTAGTGCCACCGCACAGGGGACAAACGTGTCCGGTCAACTCTTGGAAGGTACACGGCGTGAGTCCTAATTGTTCGTGTGTGCCAAAGCCGCGCGGATCAGGCTCAAGGTTGCGAGCCGTCACCAACAGGGTCAGCCCCAGTATCCCGGCTGTGGCCAGCAGTAAACGACCAAGTGGGCGACGGACGATAGACAAAGGTGAAGAGTCCGGCAAGGGGAATCCGAAGGGAAATGACGAATGACGAAGATCGAATGACGAAAGGATGACCAGTGACAACGCAAAACGGCCGCCAGCTATCAGCCTATTCAATGGTCATTGGGGCTTGCTCATTGGTTCTTTTTGCTGCTACTAGCAAGAGCTTCTAGTGCTGGCAACTCGCTTTCCGTGACACACAAGCGTTCGATCTTGATGGCATGGCCA
Source organism: Planctomycetota bacterium (assembly GCA_013152515.1). Classification (GTDB taxonomy): domain Bacteria; phylum Planctomycetota; class Planctomycetia; order Pirellulales; family Lacipirellulaceae; genus Bythopirellula. The sequence goes on along the minus strand of JAADGD010000073.1, from coordinate 7,581 downwards.
GTTTCTGTGTCGACGTCGATGATTGCTCCGCCCAGGCGGGTGTCTTTGCTAGCAACTTCAAACTGGGTCGGGTTCGAAGTGAGCGTCGTCTCCAAAACACGGTCGATACGACGGCCAATAATGCTTTCGTAGGGGCCGGTCATGCCCACGTCGGCCTGAAAAGCGGTACCGCCCGGCAAGATACACTCGTCGGCGGTGGGCACATGCGTGTGCGTGCCCAGTACGGCGGTCACCTTGCCGTCTAAGTGACGCCCCATGAGTTGGGCTTCGCTGGTAGCTTCGACATGAAAATCAAGAAATCGAACCTTCACGTCCGAAGGGATTTCGGCCAAGATGCGATCGGCACAGCGCCAAGGGTTGTCGGCTGGTTTCATGAAAAGCTGGCCGAGGATACAAAACAAGGCGACCTGTGTTCCGTCTCGTGCGGTGACGACCGTCCACTGTCGACCGACCGCCTCGGCGGGCAAGTTGGCGGGGCGGACGATGTTGATTTCGTTTTGCAGTACCGAATAAATCTCTTTGCGACGATAGACGTGATCGCCAAGCGTAAACGCATCGACCCCCACCGCTTTCAATTCGCGATAGATGGCCGGTGTCAGCCCCGATCCACCCGCAGAGTTCTCAGCATTGGCAATCACCAAATCAAGCCGATGCCGAACCACCAATCCCGGTACAGCCTGCGCGACGATATCACGCCCAGGCCGTCCAACAATGTCACCGATGAAGAGGAAACGCATGAGAGGGGATGGGGAGACTAGGGGTTGGGGACTGGGGACTGAAGCACAAGTTCGATGTCAGAGCTATTTCCTAGCCCCCAAACCCTAGCTCCTAGCCCCTTATTTTAGTGTGCGGTCTCAGTAATTCGCGTTTCGCGAATCAACGTCACTTTGATTTCGCCGGGGTACGTCAGTTGTTGCTCGAACGCTTTGGCGATGTCGCGGCAAATTTTGGCGGAGGATTCGTCGGTTGTGTCTTTCGCACTGGCGATGACACGCACCTCGCGGCCTGCCTGAATCGCAAATGCTTGGCGGACTCCGGCGAAGCCCGAGGCGATCGTTTCTAGTTCTTGCATTCGCTTGATGTAGCGGTCGAGTGTTTCGCGGCGGGCGCCTGGACGCGAGGCACTGCAAGCATCGCCGGCAGCGACTAACACGGTATACGGCATGTCGGGGCGGATGTCGTCGTGGTGGCCGAGCGCGGCGTGGACGACTTCGGGGCCTTCGCCAAATCGTTTCAGCAGATCGGCACCGATCTTCGGATGCCCCCCCTCTAGGTCATGGTCGGCCGCCTTGCCGATGTCGTGCAGCAATCCAGCGCGACGAGCCAATTCGGCGTCCATCCCCAATTCTTCGGCAAGCATACTGGCGATGAACGATACTTCGATCGAGTGCCGAAGAACATTCTGGCTGTAACTGGTACGGTAGCGTAAGCGACCGAGTAGTTCGATCACACGATCGTGCAGACCGAAGACCTGCGCTTCTTGCATCGCTTCTTCGCCCGCTTTACGAATCTCGACTTCGATTTCTTTTTCGGTCTCTGCGACGAGTTCTTCGATCCGTGAGGGATGAATGCGTCCATCAGCGATGAGCTTGTTGAGCGCAATACGAGCGGTCTCGCGCCGCACGGGGTCGAAAGCACTGACGATGACAACGCCGGGTGTGTCATCGATGATGACGTCGACGCCGGTCGCTTTTTCCAGGGCACGAATGTTACGTCCTTCACGACCGATGATGCGGCCCTTCATCTCGTCGTTAGGAATGTCGACCGTACTGGTGGTCGATTCAGCCGTGTGCGCGGCGGCGAAGCGTTGCAGCGAGGTAATCAGCATTTCTTTGGCTTTGCCGTCACACTTTTCGGCGATTTGCTTCTCGTACTTCATGATCAGCGCGCCCTGTTCTTTGACAAGCTCTTTTTCGAGCCGCTCCAAGAGCCGCGCCTCGGCCTCTTCGGGACTTAGGCTGCTAAGTTTGTGCATGGTCTGCCGTTCGAGATCGAGCAGATCGTCAAGCTCTTTTTGCCGGCGGTTCACATCTTCGAGCTTTTCGGCAAGTCGACGCTGATTGTTCTCGACCATCTTGCCTTGCTTGTCGAGTTGTTCGTTTTGCTGGGTGAGACCATCTTCGAGTTTGACGAGCTGTCGCTCGCGTTCGTGCAACTGGTTGCGAATTTTGTTGTTTTCTTCTTCAAGGCGGCCTTTTTCTTTGAGCGCCATCTCTTTTGCCTCGATGGCTGCTTCTTTGCGAAGTGTGTTGGCTTCTTGTTCGGCATGACCGATAATCTGCGCCGCTTCTTTGTCGGCATCTCGCTTGCGCAGATAGTCGAGCAGCTTGATCAGCCCCATTCCAAGCAGGCCGGCAACGGCAACCGTTATCAGTTGCCCCACATCGCCCAAGGCCGCGAGAGGAGGAATCGATAGGAGTGATGGCGACAATAGGAATTGTGACATCAGGAAAAGAGATTGGGATAACACCGCAGGAGTCCTTCCGTATTCTTTGCAAAAGGCAAATGGGCGTCTGGCCGCAACCCCTCCATTCGGTGGGCTAGGAAGGATGGTGTCAGAGAGCGAATCGAAGGGCCGTTGAAGGCTTACTTCGATGTGTGACCCATCGTGCGTTTGTCAAAAAATCCAGAAACTCAACGAAAAAAACCCGCGAGTTTGACCGGCAGGCTCTCAGACTCGTATCAATCTCAGCAGCGGCAGCCGTAGCTGCTGTTTCTGAAAAGGATAAGCGGCAAGGAAATTGTTTCCACCCTGATGCCAACGCCTCGAAGGCCAACCCTTCAAAAGTGCATCCATGTGGTAGCGATGGCTACGCACTGGAAGAAAACATTGAGACATGCAACGGGCAATCGTTTCCCGGCTGCCACAACCTCGTCTGCCACAACCTCGGTTGCGACAACATTCCTGCACCCCACGACGGCCAAGCCATCGACAGGCGAGCAATAGAGAACTCAACAAGTTGTGGAAAAAATCGAGCATGTCTCAGTTCAATCTACGAACCGCAAATCAACAACGAGTGTCTGAAAGGACAACTTAGCGACAAACACAAATCACACGACGCTCTCCGGCCTACCTACCCCTGGGGAGTATTCCGTCCAAGACGCGTAGTTTTCATTTTTTTGAGAAGAGAAGAGGGGTCGCCTAGTCTGGCCGCCCGACTCTCAACCTCCCCAGCATGTTACCAAAATTGGCTGCTACCGCAAGCTAGCTCTCGTGCTTTGACAGGAGGATGGCAAAGTCTGTAGAAACCAAATGAACCGCCTAACATGCAAACTCCGCCAACATGGCCGCATGAAGGCAAATGACGAATACCGACATACCCAGTGACGAAAGAAGTCGGAAACACGAATGACAAAGAGCTAGCTCGAGTGCCCGAAGAGAACGCTCGTTCTTGGGGTTTCCTGCTTCGGAATCCCTTCGTCATGGGGCCGTTTTTTGATGTGCTGCGCGTCATTCGTGTCTTGCCTAAGGCGTCGATTTGGCTAATTGCCCGACCTTCTTGCCGAAATCACGAACTTGGCGTGGATTCACCAGCGCTACCGCCAAGCTTGGCGGCGAATTGAGTTTCCCTACGACGATGCAATCCTGCTAACAGGATGGATTTGATCTTTTGACAAGGTTTATGGTAGATTGAACGCCTAAAGCCACTGCCTACTCTTCTCACCGGATCAGGAGAAAAGTCATGCGTACGCCTTCAAGTCAACGCAGTAGTCAACGCAGGAGAGTCTCGTCTCTCGTTTTCGCGGCAACAGTGAGCCTTTTGTTCTCGGTTGGCTCACCACCTTCTCACGCTCAGGCGATTGACGTCGCTGAGCAAGCGCGTGTGAGTCGCGAAAAACTGGTGGCAGAGATCGCCCGCGTCGATGCTGATTTGCTTCGTGACAAGTTGTTGCAGTCAGCAGACAACGAGCGGCTGGCTCATTGGTATGCCGGTGAGGTGTTGGTCGATGATCAATGGCTGACTTTGGACGAAGCCCAACAACAAGCTGCCAACGACAAGCAGTTGACTGCATACCGCAAATTGCGTGAGCAAGCAGCGGACCGCCTTGTTGATCACGAACGCTTGGCTCGATGGTGTGAGAAACACGACCTGAAAGATCTTGCAAAGATGCACTGGCTGCACGTATTGCAGTTCGACCAAGAACATCGTGCAGCACTCAGCGAACTGGGACTCACTTGGCATCGTGGGAGGCTACTCACTCACAAAGAAGCCGAACAATACAAGCAACGTGAGCGCGAGTGGCTGAAACAAAAGAAAGCTTGGCAAATGAAAGTCAAGCAACTTCGTCGCGACTTAGAAAAGGGCCTGGTGGAAGAAGAAATGGCCGCTCGCCAGGAACTGAAAGCAATCCACGAACCGGCAGCCGTGCCTGCTTTGCTGGAAAAATTTGGTGAACCTGCCCGTGATGAACAGAAAACGATTGCTCGTCAGACGGAATTGATGACCGTGCTGGGTGGCATCGACGCCCCTGCTGCTGTCGAGACGCTTGCGCAATTTGCCGTGGAATCTCCTTACCAGCAAGTCCGCTACACCGCTCTCGATCAATTGAGATCGAAGCCGCTCGAAACGTACGTCCCGGCGTTGTTAGCCGGAATGGCAATGCCGATCGAGGCGAGCGTGAGCATCAACAACAGCGGAAACCGTGTCGTCAGCAGCTATTCTTACTCGCAAGAAAAGCCGGGAGGAAAAGAGTACACCGAGGACCGTCAGGAATACCAAACAGTGAGCAACCCTCGGTATCGGCAGCGGGCTGTACCCCTTTACCGACGTGGTGGCTATGTCGCTCCGCGAACGATCAAAGGGAGCACGAGCAAAGTGCCGATCAACCCAGGGCATGGCAGAGGCTGGGTCGAGCGTCGTATTAGTGGCATTTGCAGCGATGGTAGACCTTTCACGGCTACCTTACGTCGCCAAGAGTATGGAGCCGAATACCTCAAAGAAGTCACCACTCCCGACGTGGAAGTCCCAGGCGGTTATTCGGCGAATTTCGCCGGTTACAAGTACGCTGAAGACCCTGCCTTGGCCGCAAAGCAGCAAGCTGCTAGAGGAAGACTCCAACAAAAAGCATTTCGAGCCCAACAGGCATTGGAAGAGCATAATCGCGCGACCGTTTTCCAGAATGAGCGAATCGCCTCGGTCCTCAGCGAAGTGACCGGCGAAACACTTTCTGCCTTTCCCAAATCGTGGTGGAATTGGTGGAGCGACTACCTCGACAGTCATCCCGACGTGGCCACCGTCGGCACGCGACAGCAGCTAAATCGGGCACTCCTCAACCAAGAATCGCGCGGCCTGGCTCGCGGTACATGGGTGTGGACACGCCAAGGTCATCGCCCCATCGAAAAGGTAATGCCGGGCGACTACGTGCTTGCACAAGAGCCGCGAACGGGCGAACTGGCTTTCCGGGTCGTCTTGGCCGTCACAGCACCGCAAGAGAGGACCGTCTCGAAAGTCGAATTCGACGAATCCGAGTTGCATTGTACGCCAGGACACGTCGTTTGGGCGACCGGCGTCGGTTGGCAACGGGTCTCGAAGTTGACGGCGGGCCAGATGCTTCATGGAGCGACCGCCGAAGCTCAGGTTGGCCAAGTCGACGCAGCTTTCGAGATCGACAGCTACGACCTGATCGTCGACGACTTCCACACCTTTTTCGTTGGCGAGCAAGGGTTACTTGTGCATGACGCCACGCCGATCGGCCCAGCACAGGTTGCCCTACCAGGGTTCTCACCAGCGGCGGTGGCAGAAGCGGTAAAAGCACAGTAAAAGCACAGCAAGAGAGTGTCAATAGCCGGCGAGCTACGTCTCGCCGACGTCTCGCAACACATCGGCGAGGCGTAGCTCGCCGGCTATTGCACCTACCATGCTACGCTATCGAAACAAGGCTCAGCGTGCAAATAGCTGTTGCTGCCCGCTCTTAAAAGTCAACTCGATCGGCTCTGGGGCAACCTCGCAGAGCGGATGAGCTTCTAGCTCCTCACGCAAGTCCAAGCTGGCGTATAATTGACCGAGATGCAGCGTGTTGGGGATAAACATCCAGCGTTGGTCGCCGTAGCGGCTGACAATCTTTTCGACGAGTTCTTGATCGTCGGTAAGCGTAGCGGGGATTTTGGCTCGCGCCATGTCGCCGGTGGTGTAGACGTTGAGAAAAGTCTTGTGTTCGTCGATCGCCTCACGCAGCCGCCGAGTAATAAAATCGGCCAGTCCCACCCCGATCGCATTCCCCTGCGAGACCTCGGCCAACGACAACGCCGCGATGATGCCGATGTTCGGTCGCTCGAGATCCTCGTATCCTTTGACACCTCGATAGCCAATCACGTTGGTATCCATGCCGGTGCCACTGTATGTTTTGCCAATTTCGTCAACAACGAGTACGTCCAACTCGTCAACGGGCAAACTCGGAAAGTAGGTTCGGTGTCGCTCCAGCAGTTTGGGTTCACACTCTAGAATTTCCGACGCCGCCACGCCGTGCAGCTCCGCCGTCCGATCAAAACCGTCTTCCAAAATGGCTAGGCCGCCCAGGATTTTTCCTGAATCGAGAATCACCTGCCCCATTTCGAGCAGCATTTCTTTCATTTGCGGCGTCGGGCACGAATGAAACGTTTGAGCCGATTGTATCTTGCCCATGCCGACCACCATCATCTTCGTCAGACCACTTTGCACCGGCCCCGAAAAACAAGTATGCAGCTTGACGCGATTGATCACCAACACTCCGTCCGACTCGTAGCAATGCCGATCCATCCAGACGTCGCCCGAACTGACGGTCGCCAACTTGACGCACTCCATGCTCGACCGTATCGGCATTCCCATCGCTGCTTCGGTCATGCCGAGCGACTCGATCATCTGCTGCTGCCCCTGGGCCGTCGCTCCATTGTGCGACCCCATCGCCGGCACCATAAACGGCTCAGCCCCCCGCTGACGAAGCCACTCTCCCACGGCACGTACAAGGGTCGGAATCTGATCCATTCCGCGACTGCCCACTGGAATCGCCACCGGTCCCTGCGGTACTTGCCCGAACTCTTGCTCGATACCGTTCGGGACCACAGCGGCGAGTGCGTCGAGTTGCCGTTTGACTTCAGCGGCGACATCTTCGAGCGGTCGAGAAATCAAGCTTTGACGAACAGAGAGCAGTTTCATAACAAGCGATTTCTAGAGGGTGGCAGACGACCATCGAACTACGACCGTGAGGAGCGTTCAAACAGGCGTTCAAACAATTTCAACGCCTGTACGGACGCTTCCTCACGGTCGCAGCTCTGTGGATAGGTGATGACGAGTGGAGGAGATCGATTATCTGCCAGTCCGTAGAACGGGTCAAGAGATTTGCAACCGTTCACAGCGATGAAAGAAGAAAAAGGGATAGTCACAGGTTAGGACCGTCGGAACAATTAGTGGCGCACAATAAGATTATTCTGCTAGGGTTCGGCTATTCCAGTTTTATTGTTGCTTTCAACAAGGACGCCACGGAGGGCATTTGTTTTTCAAAACCTGTTGGAGGACGTGGCCGCTCGACGAACGGTCGATTTCTACAACACGCTTTCTGAGAAGGACGGTCGCCGTTTCGCGGCTCTTGAAGCACAGCGACTCG